>JAFEER010000009.1 GCA_018240985.1 Pseudomonadota bacterium | reverse complement strand
GTGAAGTCCATCAGGTCGCGGTAGTTCCAGTAGGCCGCGTAGAACTCCATCATCGTGAACTCGGGGTTGTGGCGCACCGAGATGCCTTCGTTGCGGAAGTTGCGGTTGATCTCGAACACGCGCTCGAAGCCGCCCACGACCAGGCGCTTCAGGTACAGCTCGGGAGCGATGCGCAGGAACATCTCCTGCTCCAGCGCGTTGTGGTGCGTGACGAAGGGCCGGGCGTTGGCGCCGCCGGGGATGGGGTGGAGCATGGGCGTCTCCACCTCCAGAAAGCCATGCTCCAGCATGAAGGCGCGGATCGAGCCGACGGCCTTGCTGCGCGCCACGAAGCGCCGGCGCGCGGCCTCGTCCGTCATCAGGTCTACATAGCGCTGGCGGTACTTGACCTCCTGGTCGGCCACGCCGTGGAACTTGTCGGGCATGGGGCGCAGGCTCTTGGTCAGCAGGCGCAGGCGCGTGACCTTGACCGACAGCTCGCCAGTCTTGGTCTTCATCAGCTGGCCCTCGGCGCCCACGATGTCGCCCAAGTCCCAGCGCTTGAAGTCGGCGTAGGCCTCCTCGCCAATGCTGTCGCGCGTCACGTAAAGCTGGATACGGCCACCGGTTTCGCCCAGCGAGCCGTCCTGGATGGTGGCAAAGCTGGCCTTGCCCATGACGCGCTTGAGCATCATGCGGCCACCCACGCTGACGCTGATGCCCTGCGCCTCCAGCTCCGCGCCATCGGCCGCGCCGTACTGCTGCTGCAGGCTGGCGGCGTGGTGCTGGGGTTTGAAGTCGTTGGGAAACGCCACACCCCGGCCCTGGGCCTGGCCCTCGCGCAGTGCCTTGAGCTTTTCGCGGCGCTCGGCGATGAGCTGGTTTTCGTCCTGGGGCTGGGTGGGGGCTTGGTTGTGTTCAGACATGGTGCCGTGGGGCAAGAGGGGGCAAACCGGCAATTTTAGGGTTTTCGCGAATGTCTGGAGCTGCCTCCTCCAAACCACTCATGAGAACAGCTCGGAGTGAGTCCCGCTGCGCACGAAAACGACCAAGCTGCTCTTGCCGGAGTTGTCGCGGGTGTAGATCAGCAGGAAGTCGCCGCCGATGTGGCATTCACGATGGCCTGTCCAGTCACCCGACAGCGGATGGTCGAGCCATTCTGGCGGCAGCGGCCCGTCGTTGGCGATCAGCAGCGTCATGGCCTCTTTCAGCCGGTTCATGTCGTACCGGCCGGAGTGGGAGAGGCGCTGCCAGTCCTTGAGGAAGTCCTTGGTGTAGTCCGACGCGCGAGGCAGGTTTGCGCGCTTATTTGCGGCTGGCTTCTTCGAGGTCATTCAGCAGGGCATCGGCGGTTGCGAAGCGAGCGCGACGGTTCTTGATGATCTCGTTGGCCTCGGCGATGGCGATGCGGCTGGTGGCGTTCGGTGCCTTGAGCGCGAACGGCAGTTCCTTGTCGGCGACGACACGGGTCAGGAACACGCGGATCGCATCGGAAACGGTCAGGCCCATCGAGGCCAGCGTTTCCGCAGCCTGGGCCTTGACGTTCTCGTCTACGCGAACGTGAACCATAGTAGTGGTAGCAGCCATGATGGCCTCCAGTTGCGATAATTTGAGATACATTGTATACCCGTCACGGGGAATCGAAAGACGAAACCTGAGGCCTGAAGCCCAAACGCAGTGGCGCCGCCTGCGCGATGTGTGCCGTGCGTTTCCGATGCAATCGAATGCGTCAGCCACCGGCGCCAGCCGCACGAATGGGCACATGGCCTCAAGCGAATCATCGGGTGGGTGCTTGAGCGTGAACGACACCGGCTACGGCACTGTACGCAGTGACATCACTCGCGGCGACGTCAGAGACCGGTGCATCGCATCGCTATCATCCCCATGCAGTGCCATCCATCCCCCGCCTTGCACAGCCGTTTCAGTGCCTGATATCCACGAATTGCCGATGCTGTTTCAGATCATTTCCTATCTTCTCGAAGTCGTGAGCGGTCTGCTGACCGGTGCCTGCCTGCTGCGCCTGTACATGCAGCTGCAGCGCGTGCCGTTTGGCAATCCCGTGGGGCGGCTGGTATTTGCACTCACCGACTGGCTGGTTGTGCCGCTGCGCAAGCTGCTGCCGTCTGCGGGGCGCTGGGATCTATCCTGCCTGGTGGCGGCCTTTTTGCTGCAGCTGCTGCAATACCTGTTGCTGTGGTTGCTGGTGGGCGGGGGCTTGGGGCTGGCGTGGTTGCCGTGGATTGCGGTGTTCAGCCTGGCGCGCGTCGTCGTGTCCGGCCTGATGGGCTTGCTGATCGCCTATGCCATCTTGTCGTGGATGCAGACCAGCTCACCCAT
>JAFEER010000099.1 GCA_018240985.1 Pseudomonadota bacterium | reverse complement strand
ATCACCGGCTTGCCGCACGACGAGGACGACGCCATGGTGTTCCATGCCGGCACGCAGCTCGAGGACGGCGTGCTGCGCACCAGCGGCGGCCGCGTGCTGTGTGTGACGGCCCTGGCCGACAACGTGAAACAGGCGCAGCAGCGCGTGTACGACATGGCGCGTGGCATCTACTTCGATGGCGCGCAGTACCGCCGCGACATCGGCCACCGCGCCGTGAAGGGCGCCTGATGGCGCAGGCATTGAACCCGGCGGCCAACGTGGCCCGGGTGCGCAGCTATCTCGAAGGCCTGCAGGCGCGCATCACCGCCGCGCTGGAGGACGTCGAAGGCCCGGTGGAGCAGGGCGGGGCGCGCTTTCGTTCCGACGCCTGGCGCCGCGAGCCGGGCTCTGCCCTGCAGGGCGACGGCATCACGCGCATCCTGGAGGACGGGCGCTGGTTCGAGCGCGCCGGCTGCGGTTTCTCCCATGTCAGCGGCCCCAGCCTGCCGCCATCGGCCACGCAGCACCGCCCCGAGCTGGAAGGCAGCCCTTTCGAGGCCATGGGCGTGTCGCTGGTGTTCCATCCGCGGAGCCCCTATGTACCCACGGTGCACATGAACGTGCGCATGATCGCCGCCGGCCGGCCGGGGCAGGAGCCGACCTGCTGGTTTGGCGGCGGCATGGATCTCACGCCCTATTACGGCTTCGAGGAGGACGCGGTGCAATTCCACCGCGCCTGCCGCGACGCGTTGGAGCCGTTTGGCGCCGAGTTGTACCCGCGCTTCAAGACCTGGTGCGACGAGTATTTCTATCTGAAACACCGCAACGAGCAGCGCGGCGTGGGCGGTATCTTCTTCGACGACTTCTCCGAACTAGGCTTTGAGCGCAGCCTGGCCATGACGCAGAGCGTGGGCGACGCCTTCCTGGGCGCCTACCTGCCCATCGTGCAGCAGCGCAAGAACATGGCCTGGGGCGAGCGCGAGCGCGCGTTCCAGCTCTACCGCCGCGGGCGCTATGTGGAGTTCAACCTGGTGTGGGATCGCGGCACGCATTTCGGCCTGCAGTCGGGCGGGCGTACCGAGTCCATCCTGCTGTCCATGCCGCCGCTGGCGGCCTGGACCTATCAGCGCGAGGACGCCCCGGGCACGCCCGAGGCCGAACTGAGCACGCGCTTCCTGCAACGCCGCGACTGGCTTTGATCAACCCACGCGCTATATTGCCCCCATCTTTTTACTGAAGACCCCTGATGACCACTTCCCCCCAATCGGAAACCGCTGCCAAGAAAGACGTCACCAAGCTCCAGCGCGCCATCGTCGATGGACTGGAGGACGTCAAGGCGCAAGACATCCAGGTCTTCAACACCGAGCATCTGTCGCCGCTGTTCGAGCGCGTGATCGTCGCCACCGGCAGCTCCAACCGCCAGACCAAGGCGCTGGCCGCCAGCGTGCGCGACGCCGTGCGCGAGGCCGGCTTCATCAAGCCCCGCACCGAGGGCGAGGAAAACGGCGAATGGATCATCGTGGACTGCGGCCAGGCCGTGGTGCATGTGATGCAGCCCGCCATCCGCCAGTACTACCGCCTGGAGGAAATCTGGGGCGACAAACCCGTGCGCATGAAGCTGGGCGCGGCCAAGCCGCGCAAGATCACGGCGTCGGAAGATGCCGATGGCAAGCCCCTGGCCAAGTCCGCAGCCAGGAAGACGGCTGCCAAACCCGCGGCCAAGACTGCGGCCAGGAAGGCGCCGGCAAAGCCTGCTGCCAAGAGCTTCAGCGCCAAGCCTGCCGCCAGGACCGTGGCTGCCAAGAAGTCAGCCGCGAAAAAGCCAGCCGCCAAGACGCCCGTGAAGACCGTGGTGGTGAACAAGCCCGCGGCCAAGAAGGCACCCGCCAAGACGCCTACCAAGACGGTCGCCAAAAGCGCACCGCGCAAGACTGCCGCCAAACCCGCAGCCAAGAAGGCATCGGCACGCAAGAAGGCATGAAGCTGCTCATCGTGGCCGTGGGCCAGCGCGTGCCCGACTGGGCGCAAACGGCCTACGAGGACTACGCCAAGCGCTTCCCGCCCGAGCTCAAGGTCGAGCTCAAGGCCGTCAAGACCGAGCCGCGCGGCTCCAAGACGCTGGAGACTCTGTACGCCGCCGAGCGCGAGCGTATCGAGGCCGCCATTGCGTCAGGTACATCGCGAGGCACCCGCATCGTGGCGCTGGACGAGCGCGGCACCAACCTCACCACCAAGGCCCTGGCCCAGCGCCTGAAGGACTGGCAGCTGGGCGGCGACGACGTGGCCCTGGTCATAGGCGGGCCGGACGGGTTGGATCCGGCGTTTCGCCAGGCCGCACATGAGCGCATCCGCCTGTCGGATCTGACGCTGCCGCACGCCATGGTGCGCGTGCTGCTGATCGAGCAGCTGTACCGCGCCTGGTCGGTGAATGCGGGCCATCCCTATCACCGGGAATAGTCCTGTTTTGATAGCTGCTTGCGCTTGGCGGACGGGCGTTGCAACCTGATTTTGGTATTAAATGGTTAACTTCATCTACCTCGCCTCGCAAAGCCCGCGCCGGCGCCAGCTGCTCGAGCAGTTGGGTGTTCGCCACGAATTGCTGCTGCCCGATCCTCATGAAGACGCGGAAGGGCTGGAGGCCGTGCTGCCCGGCGAGACACCGGCCGACTATGTGCAGCGAGTGACCGCGCTCAAGCTCGATGCGGCGCTGGCGCGCCACGCACGGCGCGCCTTGGCCGTAGCGCCCATTCTGTGCTCCGACACCACGGTGGCGCTGGGCAACCAGATCTATGGCAAGCCCGACGATGCGCAGGATGCGGCGCGCATGCTGGCCGAGCTGTCGGGCCGCGAGCATGAGGTGTTGACCGCCGTGGCCCTGCAGGCCGGCGAGCGGCGCCTGGCGGCCTTATCCGTGTCCCGGGTGCGCTTTGCCGCCATGACGCCGGCGCAGATCGCCGCCTACGTGGCCAGCGGCGAGCCCTTGGGCAAGGCCGGCGCCTATGCCATACAGGGGCCGGTGGCGCAGTATGTGGAGAACCTGAACGGCAGCTACACGGGCATCATGGGCCTGCCGCTGTTCGAGACGGCGCAGCTGCTGCGCGCCGCCGGCGTGTTAGGTTAAATCCTGCTGGAAGACGAGAAACAGGCCCACGCGGCCGGCGCCAATCAGCACCGCATGGGTCTGCTGCGGCGCCAGCGTGGCACGTGCGGGCGCTTGCATGCAGGCGGCTCAGCGCTCCAGTTCCTTGAGCTTGCCCGGTGTGCCGTTCCATTCGTCGGCGTCGGCAGGGGCGGCCTTGCGCTTGGTGATGCTCTTGAAGCCCGGTGTCAGTTCGGCATTCAGCTTGATGAAGGCGAGTTGATCGCGCGGCAGGTCTTCCTCGGCGAAGATGGCATTGGCCGGGCATTCGGGCACGCAGACGGCGCAGTCGATGCACTCATCGGGGTCGATGACGAGCATGTTCGGGCCTTCACGGAAACAGTCCACGGGGCACACATCCACGCAATCGGTGTATTTACATTTGATGCAGTTCTCGACAACGACGTGGGTCATTTGAATCTGTACGTATAGCTATTGGGTGTAACCCGTAATTCTAGGGCCATGGTCGCCACCGAGGAGGCACGACCATGGCTATGCCGCGGAATTCTTGATGTTTATCAATTAATTACGGGCTATGCGCGCACCAGCACGGCGCCGGCCGTCTTGTGGCTGGCGGTATCGACCAGGATCATGGAGCCGAGCACGCGCGCCTGCTCGAACGGTGCCGCCGGCAGCGGCTCCTGCAGCAGCAGCTGCACATGGCCGATGGCGTTGGGTGCTAGCTGGTGCGCGTCTTCCTCGGCCAGGGTGTGGATGTTCAGGCAATGCGCCACGGCGCGCACCTTGGCCTTGACCCAGCGGTGGCCGTGCAGGGCCCAGTAGACGCGGCCGATCACCAGCGGCTCGTCGTCCATCCAGGCGACGGTGGCGTTGATCTCGCGCCGCGCCGGCCAGGGGCTTTGCTCGGGCAGACTGTCGAAGTCGTCATCCGCGGCGGCAGCGGCCGTGGGGGCGGCAATGACCCAGTCCCCGCGCGAGACATCCACCTCGCGGTCGAGCACCACGCCGGCGGACAGGCCAGCCGCCACAGCGCCCTGGCGGCGCGCGTGATCCAGCACCTGCGCCACGACCGCCTTCTGGCCGCTCGGGAACACCTGCACCTGCGCCCCCGGCTGCACGCTGCCGGCGGCCACGCGGCCCCAGAACACGCGCCGGCCCTGGCTGGTGTCGGACGAGGAGGAAAACTTCTCCACCCACTGCACGGGCAAGGCCAGGGGCAGGTGAGTGTCCGATGGCGTATGCGGCAGCTGCTCCAGAATTTCTAGCAGGCTGAGGCCCTCGTAGCCGCACCAGCCGGGCTGGGGCGTGACCACGTTCCAGCCCTTCAGGGCCGAGACCGGCACGCTGGCGGCGACCTGGATGCCGGCGTCCTGCGCAAACTTGAGCAGCGCGGCGCGGATGTTGGTGAAGGCCAGCGCCGGGTCTGCCACGGCGTCGAGCTTGTTCACGGCAAACACCAGCGAATGCACGCGCAGCAGGTGCACCAGCAGGCTGTGGCGGCGCGTCTGCACCAGCAAATCCAGGTTTGGGTTTTGCCAGTCGAGTTTGGTCGCGTCCACCAGCACCACGGCGGCATCGGCCTGCGAGGCGGCGGTGACCATGTTGCGCGTGTACTGCTCGTGGCCGGGCGCGTCGCCAATGATGAACTTGCGCGTCTCGGTGGCGAAGTAGCGGTAGGCCACGTCGATGGTGATGCCCTGCTCGCGCTCGGACGACAGGCCGTCGGTGAGCTGCGCCAGATCCACCTCGCCCGAGCGCGTCACGCCCGCCAGGTGATCCTGCAGCACGGCGCGGCT
>JAFEER010000098.1 GCA_018240985.1 Pseudomonadota bacterium | reverse complement strand
GGAGCCTTTCATTTCGACGTCAAAGAGGTCTGACGGTGCTGTACAAGCGCAACCCCCAACTCAACAAGAACGGCGAGCTGATCCACCTGCTGTCCATCGAGGGCCTGCCCAAGGACATCGTCACGCATATCCTGGACACGGCCGCCAACTTCACCAGCGTCAACGACCGCGAGGTCAAGAAGGTGCCTCTGCTCCGTGGCAAGAGCGTGTTCAACCTGTTCTTCGAGAACAGCACGCGCACACGCACCACCTTCGACATCGCGGCCAAGCGGCTGTCGGCCGACGTGTTCAACCTGGACATCGCGCGCAGCTCCACGGCCAAGGGTGAGACCCTGTTGGACACCATAGACAACCTGACGGCCATGGCGGCCGACATCTTCGTCGTGCGCCACAGCGAGTCGGGCGCGCCCTACCTGATCGCCCAGCATGTGGGCCCGCATGTGCATGTGGTGAACGCCGGCGACGGCCGGCACTCCCATCCCACGCAGGGGCTGCTGGACATGTACACCATCCGCCACTACAAGCAGGATTTCTCCAACCTCACGGTGGCCATCGTGGGCGACGTGCTGCACTCGCGCGTGGCGCGCTCGGACATCCACGCCCTGACCACGCTGGGTGCGGCCGAGGTGCGCGTGGTGGGCCCGCGCACCCTGGTGCCGTCGGACATGTCGCACATGGGCGTGCGCGTGTTCCACAACCTGGAGGAGGGCATCAAGGACTGCGACGTGGTCATCACGCTGCGCCTGCAGAACGAGCGCATGAGCGGCGCGCTGCTGCCATCCAGCCAGGAATATTTCAAGAGCTTCGGCCTCACGCCCGAGAAGCTGCGCCTGGCCAGGCCGGACGCCATCGTCATGCACCCCGGCCCGATCAACCGCGGCGTGGAGATCGCCTCCGCCGTGGTGGACGGGCCGCAGTCCGTGATCCTGCCCCAGGTCACCTTCGGCATTGCGGTGCGCATGGCGGTGATGTCCATCGTGGCCGGCAAAGAGGCTTGATAACTATCGTATTAATAGCTGCTTGCGCTTGATGGACGGGCGTTAGGGGCTTGTTTGGCTTGAAACCATGAAGATACTCATACACAACGGCCGCGTGCTCGACCCCGCCACGGGGCTGGACAAGGTCTGCAGCCTGGCGCTGGCGGCGGGCCGCATCATCGCCGTGGATGGCGCTGCGGCCGACTTCGCGCCGAACCGCGTCATCGACGCCAGCGGCTGCCTGGTGCTGCCGGGCCTGGTGGACTTGGCGGCGCGCCTGCGCGAGCCGGGCTATGAGCATGAGGGCATGCTCGAATCCGAGATGGCGGCGGCGGTGGCCGGCGGCGTCACCAGCCTGGTCTGCCCGCCCGACACCGACCCGGTACTGGACGAGCCCGGCCTGGTGGAAATGCTCAAGTTCCGCGCCGAGAAGCTGCACCAGGCGCGCCTGTTCCCGCTGGGCGCGCTCACGCGCGGCCTCGCCGGCGAGGTGCTGACCGAGATGGCCGAGCTGACCGAATCGGGCTGCGTGGGCTTTGGCCAGGCCGACGTGGCGCTGGCCAGCACCCAGGTGCTGCAGCGTGCGCTGCAATACGCCGCTACCTATGGCTACACCGTGTGGCTGCGCCCGCAGGAGCTGCATCTGGGCAAGGGCGTGGCCGCCAGCGGCCCGCTGGCCACGCGCATGGGCCTGTCCGGCGTGCCCGTGGCGGCCGAGACCATCGCCCTGCACACCATCTTCGAGCTGATGAAGACCACGGGCGCACGCGTGCACCTGTGCCGCGTGTCGAGTAGCGCGGGCGTGGAGCTGGTGCGCCAGGCCAAGGCCGCGGGCCTGGCCGTCACCTGCGACGTGAGCATCAACTCGCTCATGCTGACCGACCTGGACATCGGCTACTTCGACAGCAGCGCGCGCCTCACGCCGCCGCTGCGCCAGCAACGCGACCGTGACGCCCTGGCTGCGGCGCTGGCTGACGGCACCATAGACGCGCTGGTGTCAGACCACACGCCCGTGGACGAGGACGCCAAGGCCGTGCCCTTTGCCGAGGCCGAACCCGGCGCCACCGGCCTGGAGCTGCTCTTGTCCATCGCCCTCAAATGGTCGCGTGATGCCGGCGTGCCGCTGGCGCGTGCGTTCGCCACCGTGACCAGCGAGCCGGCGCGCGTGCTCGGCAGCGCCCTGGGCACGCTGCAGGCCAGCGTGGGCCGCATCGCCGTGGGCGGCGTGGCGGACTTGTGCGTGTTCGACCCGCAGGCCGAATGGGTGGTGCGCGCCGATGCGCTGGTCAGCCAGGGCAAGCACACGCCGTTCACCGCCTATGAGCTGCCCGGCCGCGTGCGCTGCACGCTGGTGGGCGGGCAGGTCGCGTTCGAGCGCTGACGCTGCCTTGATGCCGAGTCACGACCCAGCCCTGATGCACTGTGTGGAATGGGCTTTATGCCGGCGGGACGCCGGCGCTCCCAGGGAGTCTGCTGGGAGCGCCGGCATCTTGCCGGCCGGACTTGGGCAGGCGCGCGTGCCCATGCTGCAAGGCTGAGTAGCTACTATGCCGCCTGCGTTGCGCGCCGGCTGGCGCCTGCTGCGACTGTTGCTGCATGCCCTGCTGGGGCTGTGGGTGGTGCTCTGGCGCTTTCCGCGCCTGCCCGCCGAGCAGCAGCAGGCACGCGTGCAGGCCTGGTCGCTGGGCCTGCTGGCCTGCGCCGGCATCCGGCTGGAGCTGCGCGGCCAGCAGGCGCGAGCGGGGCCGGTGCTGCTGGTGGCGAATCACCATTCCTGGCTCGACATTCCCGTGCTGCATGCGGCGCGCTATTGCCGCTTCATCTCCAAGTCCGACGTGCAGGACTGGCCCATCGTCGGCACCCTCGCCACGGCCGCGGGCACGCTCTACATCCAGCGCGAATCGCGCCGCGACGCGCTGCGCATGGTGAGCAGCATGCAAGAGGCGCTGCGCGCCGGCGAGGTGCTGGCGGTGTTCCCCGAGGGCCAGACGGGCGACGGTCGTGCGCTGCTGCCCTTCCACGCCAACCTGCTGCAGGCCGCGCTGGCGGCCGATGCGCCGGTGCAGCCCGTCGGCCTGCGCTTTGTCGACAGCCACAGCGGCGCCACCAGCCATGCGCCGAGCTTTGTCGGCGACGAAACCCTGCTCGGCTCCATCTGGCGCACGCTCTCGGCGCCGGGCATCACGGCCGTGGTGCATTTTGGCGAACCCCAGTGCGCAGAAGGGCGCAACCGGCGCGCCTGGAGCCATGCCCTGCACGCGGCGGTGGACGATTTGCGCCAGCGTTGATGCGGCGCAGCTTCAGCCCCGCGCGAAGGTCACCACATGATCCACCTGCGGCCGGATGCCAATCCAGTCGCCCATGGCGTGGTCGTGGTGGCTGGGCACATGGGCCATCACCGTGAGGCCGTTGGCCAGCTCCAGCGTGTACAGAAATTCCGAGCCGCGAAAGGCCTTGCGCACGATGCGTGCGCGCACGGGGGCCGTGTCGTCATGCACCACGTCGTCGGCGCGCAGCAGCACGTCGCATAAGCCATTCGGGTAGGCGCTGGGCAAGGGGCAGCCCTCCACGTCGGTCAGGTCGCCCAGCTCCGTGCGCGCCACCACATGGCCATCGTGCTGCAGCAACTGCGCCGGGGCGAACACGCCATGGCCGATGAAGTCGGCCACGAAGCGCGTGGCCGGGCGGTGGTAGAGGGCGTAGGCGTCGTCCCACTGGTGCAGCTGGCCGCCGTCCATCACGCCGATGCGGTCGCCGATCGCAAACGCCTCCAGCTGGTCGTGCGTGACGAACAGGGCGGTGGCGTTGGCCGTTTTCAGGATGCCACGCACCTCGTGCGCCAGGCGCTCGCGCAAATCCACGTCCAGGTTGGAAAACGGCTCGTCCAGCAGCATCAGCCGCGGGCGCGGCGCCAGGGCCCGCGCCAGGGCCACGCGCTGCTGCTGGCCGCCCGATAGCTCGTGCGGAAAGCGCTCCGCGCTGCCCTCCAAGCCCACCAGGGCCAGGGATTCGCGCACGCGCTGCTGCTGCTCGGCGCGCGCCAGATCGTGGATGCCAAAGGCCACGTTGCGCGCCACCGAGAGGTGCGGGAACAGCGCGTAGTCCTGGAACACCATGCCGATGCGCCGCTGCTCGGGCGCCACGCTGCGCCCGGGGCTGCCGACCAGCTCGCCACCCAGCTTGATGCTGCCCGCGGCCACGGCCTCCAGGCCGGCCACGGCGCGCAGCAGGGTGGTCTTGCCACAGCCCGAGGGGCCGATGAGCACGCCGATCTCGCCCGCTGCCAGGCCCATGCTCACGCCATGCACGGCGGGGGTCTGGCGGCCGCCATAGCGCACGTCCAGCTGGGAAACTTCAAGAAACATGGGGTGATTGTAGAAGCCGCTTGCGTAGAATCGTTCCCATTTGCATTTCCATCGCCGCGAGCGCTCCTTGCCGTCCACTCCACGCGCCCTGCGCTCCATCGCCCCCATCCTGCTCGCCTTGCTGCTGGCCCTGCCCGTGCTGGCGGTGCTGGGCGCCTGGCTGCCCTGGGGCCAGGGGGATGAGCAGTCGGGCGCCATATTGCGCGAGATGGCGGCCACGGTGCTGCCCGATTACCTGTTGACTACGCTGTGGCTGGGCCTGGCCGTGGCCATAGGCGCGGCCGTGGTGGGCACGGCCAGCGCGGCGGCGGTGACGCTGTTCGACTTTTCCGGCAGGCGCCAGCTGGAATGGCTGCTGCTGCTGCCCCTGGCCATGCCGGCCTATGTGACGGCCTATGCCTATACCGACTTTCTGCAGTTCAGCGGCCCGCTGCAGGTCTGGCTGCGCGCAAGCTTTGGCCTGCAGGGGCGCCTGTTGCCCGAGGTGCGCAGCCTGGGCGGCGCGATCTGGGTGTTCATCTTCTCGCTCTACCCCTATGTGTATCTGCTGGCGCGCACGGCCCTGGGCGAGCGCGCCGCGCACCTGATGGAGGCGGCGCGCCTGTTGGGCGCCTCGCCCGCGCGGCGCCTGCGCAGCGTGGCCCTGCCGCTGGCGCGCCCGGCCGTGGCCGCGGGCGTGGCGCTGGCCCTCATGGAAACCTTGGCCGACTTTGGCGTGGCCTCCTACTTCGGCATACAGACCTTCACCACCGGCATCTACAAGGCCTGGCTGTCCATGGACAACCGGCTGGCCGCCGCGCAGCTGGCCACCTTTTTGCTGGCACTGGTGGTGCTGCTATTGCAACTGGAGCTGCGCGCGCAGCGGCGCATGCGCTTTGCCACCGGCGGGGTCGGGCGTGCCGGCTCGGCCGAGGCGCAGCCCATGCAGCTGCAGGGCCTGCCCCGCATCGTGGCCTGGCTGGTGTGCGGCCTGCCGGTGCTGATGGGCTTCGCGCTGCCGGTGCTGTTCATGCTGCGGCCGCTGCTGGCCGACTGGTCGGTGCTGCCCTGGGATCGCTTTGCGCAATGGGCAGCCAACAGCGTGCGCTTAGGCAGCATCACCGCCGTGCTGGCCGTGGCCATTGCGCTGGCGCTGGCCTTCACCGTGCGCCGCCGGCGCGGGCCGCTGATGCGCGCCGTGGTGCAGCTGGTCAGCCTGGGGTACGCCGTGCCGGGTGCGGTCATCGTCGTCGGCCTGCTGCTGCCCGTGGGCTGGCTGCAGGCCGCGGCGCCTGATATGGGGCTGACCGCGTTGATCACCACCACGGCGGTGGGCATCGTCTGGGCCTATCTGGTGCGCTTTTGCTCGGTGGCACTGCAGTCGGTGCAAAGCGGCTACGCGCGCGTGCCCACCAGCCTGGATGATTCGGCGCGCATGCTGGGCGTGGGCGGCCTGGCGCTGCTTCAGCGCGTGCACTGGCCGCTGCTCAAGCGTTCCACGGCGGCTGCCGCGCTGCTGGTGTTCGTGGATGTGATGAAGGAGCTGCCGGCAACCATCGTGCTGCGGCCGTTCGACAGCGACACCCTGGCCGTGGTGGCCTACCAGCTGGCGCGCGACGAGCGCCTGGGCGAGGCCGCGCTGCCGTCGCTGGCGCTGGTGGCCGTGGGCCTGGTGCCGGTGATCCTGCTCAGCCGCACGCTGCGGGCGCGGTGAGTGAGTGGTGAGTGGTGAGTGGTGAGTGGTGAGTGGGGGCATGGTGGGCGCAGCGGTGGATCGGCGGGGCATTGCCTACACTGCGGCGCATGAGCGACATCACCATCTACCACAACGCCCGCTGCAGCAATTCACGCGGCGCCCTGGAAATCCTGCGTCAGCATGGCATCGAGCCCGTCATCGTGGACTACATCAAGGAGCCGCTGGACGCGGCGCAGCTCACCGCCCTGGTGGCGCGCCTGGGTGTGCCGGTGCGCGATCTGATGCGCAGCAAGGAGGCCATCTACCAGGAGCTGGGCCTGGCCGACCCGGCACGCACCGATGCCGAGCTGATCGCGGCCATCGCCGCGCATCCGCAGCTGCTGAACCGACCCATCGTCGTCACCCCCAAGGGCGCCGCTTTATGCCGCCCGCCCGAGCGCGTGCTGGAGCTGATCGCTTAAGAATCACCTAAGCCTGCGCGCCCACACTGCCTTCCATCAGCACTACACGCTTTTGGAAAGGCAGATCATGAACACGCTACTTACCTCTCCCCGCCGACTCGTTCTGGCCCTGGTGGCCGCGGGCGCCCTGGGCGCCACGGGCGCGGGCCTGATCACGGCGCACGAGGCACATGCGCAGTTGTCGCCACCCGTGGCGACTGCCACTGCCACCGCGGCGCCAGCGGCAACCGTGGCGTTGCCCGACTTCTCCAGCATCACCTCGCGCTACGGCCCGGCGGTGGTCAACATCAGCGTCAGCGGCATGCGCAAGACGGGCGGCGACGAGGGCGACAACAGCCCCACGGCGCGCCAGCGCGGCCCGCAGGGCATGGATCCGAACGACCCGATGTTTGACTTCTTCCGCCGCTTCGGCATTCCCATCCCCGGCATGCCTGGCATGGGCGGCGGCCAGGGCCAGCGCGCCGTGCCCATGCGCGGCGAGGGCTCGGGCTTCATCATCGACCCCAACGGCATCGTCCTGACCAACGCCCATGTGGTGAAGGGCGCCAGCGACGTTACGGTCAAGCTCACCGACCGGCGCGAGTTCCGCGCCAAGGTGCTGGGCGCCGACCCCAAGACCGACATCGCCGTGCTGAAGATCGACGCGCACAACCTGCCCACCGTCAAGCTCGGCAATTCGCGCGACCTGAAGGTGGGCGACTGGGTGCTGGCCATCGGCTCGCCGTTCGGCTTTGAAAACTCCGTCACCGCCGGCGTGGTCAGCGCCAAGGGCCGTTCGCTGCCCGACGACAGCTACGTGCCCTTCATCCAGACCGACGCCGCCGTGAACCCCGGCAACTCGGGTGGTCCGCTGTTCAACGCCGCCGGCGAGGTGGTGGGCATCAACTCGCAGATCTACAGCCGCTCGGGTGGCTTCCAGGGGCTGTCGTTCGCCATCCCCATCGAGGTGGCAACGCGCGTCGAGCAGCAGATCGTGGCCACCGGCCATGTCGAGCATGCCCGCCTGGGCGTGGCCGTGCAGGAGGTGAACCAGACCTTTGCCGATTCCTTCAAGCTGCCGAGCCCCGCCGGTGCGCTGGTGGCCAATGTGGACAGCGGCGGCCCTGCCGACAAGGCCGGGCTGAAGGTGGGCGACT
>JAFEER010000097.1 GCA_018240985.1 Pseudomonadota bacterium | reverse complement strand
GTCCATGCCGCCGGTGCCGGCGTTGTTGACCAGCACATCGACACGGCCGCGCTGCGCCACCACGCTATCGACCATGGCGTTGACGGCGGCCGAGTCGGCCACGTTCAGCGCCAGCGCCAGGTGCTGGCCAGCCAGGTCGGCGATGGTTTGCTGCGCCGCTTCCAGGTTCAGATCCAGGGCCACCACGGTGGCGCCTTCGGCGGCAAAGCGCTGTGCGATGGCGCGCCCCATGCCTTGGCCGGCGCCGGTGACCAGCGCAACTTTGTCTTTCAATTTCATTGCTTGCTCCTATGCTGTTGCGAGTGCTTGGCACCCGTGCAGCATCAAGAATAGGCAAGCGGCGGCATTGCGCCATCGTCCGACGGGACTAGTACATCAATCCGGAAATATCGCAACATGAAAGCGCGTCTTCGCACCCATGGCGGCGTTGCAAATCCTCGCGATAGCTACGGCTATCGCTGCGGTTTGCGCCTTGCCCTGGGCACGAATCCATCGCTTTCATTGGTTCCTCTACTTCCGGGTTGCTGTACTAGCCCAGCGCCTTCAGCTGTCCCTGGCCTGCGGCAGCCAGGGGATGCCGTTGATATGGCTGCCGCCATCAACGAACAAGGTGTTGCCGGTGAGGTAGCGGCAGTCGTCGCTGGCTAGAAAAAGCGCCACGCTGCCGATGTCGTGCTCGGGGTCGCCCATGCGTCCCATGGGGTTGAGCTTGAGCAGCTCGGCGGCGTTGGCCGGGTTGGCGGCGGCGAACTTCTGGTAGGCCTCGGTGGCCGCACCGGGGCAGATGGCGTTGCAGCAGATGCCATCGGCCGCCCATTCGCGCGCTGCCGTGCGCGTGAGGGTGCGCAGCGCCTCCTTGGCCATGTTGTAGTCAGCGGTGTAGGGGTGGGCGTTGACGCCGTTGAGCGAGCACATATTGATGATGCGGCCCCAGCCACGTTCGCGCATGCCGGGGTAGGCGGTTTGCATGGCCCACAGCGCAGCCTTGGGGGCGATCTCCATGCCCCAATCCACATCGGCGTCTTGCAGCGCCTGCAACGGGCTGTAGCCGCGCTGGCCCGGGCGGCGTCCCCAGGCGTTGTTGACCAGAATGTCCACGCCGCCAAAGTGCGCGATGGCTTGTTGCACGATGGCGATGACTTGCTCGCGATCGCTGACATCGCAGGCGCTGGTGTGCAACTCAATGCCGTGGGCGCCGCGCAGCTCTTGCCCTAACTGGGCGCAGGCGGCGGCGTCAATGTCACACAGCCAGAGCTTGGCGCCCTCGCGGGCAAAGCGGCGTGCTACGCCAGCGCCAATGCCGGCAGCGGCGCCGGTAATCAGGGCGGCTTTCTGGGCTAATCGCATGGCGGATCTTTATGGCTGCATGTTGAGGGTTTGGCCGGTCACTTCTGCCAGGATGGTCGAGCGTGTATAGACGATCTTCCAGGCGCCGGCTATGCGGCGGTAGGCGTCTTCGTACATCACACCCAGGCGCCGCGTGGCGCCGGTGTCGGCGTCGAGGTTGAAGTACGCCAGTGACCAGCGGCCACGTGCGTTGTCGGCATCAACCAGTTCAATCTCGGGGTTGGCGCCGTGGTGGCTGTCGCGTACCCGGGGCTGGCAGGCCAGGCTTTGGTACAGCGCGATGAAGCCGTCGCGATCCTGAAAGCAGCCCAGCGGGCCATAGTCGATGGTGATGGGGCCAGTGGCAAAGCAGTCGCGGATGTCGGCGACGTCCTTCAAATCACAGGCATTGAGGTAGCGGTGCTTGAGTTGGCGAATCGCCTCAATGGCTTCCAGCCGGGCCAGGCGTTGTTCCATGTTCATGGCATTCCTCTCAGCCTCTCAGCTCACACGCGCGGGGTGATAGGGGTGCGGCGCGCCGAGGAACTGGCGCCAGCTCGGCGGGCTGCGCTCGCCCTCGTCGCGCAGGCCGTATGCCTGCGCCAGCTCGGCAACGATCAGGGTCTGGCCGCTGCGGCTGGCCAGCTGCGGGTCGCGCCATAGTGCGTGGATGGTGTGCCCGACGAACTGCGGGCTTTCGCTGCGCGCCATGAAGTCGCCATAGGCGTCGCTGCGCTGGCGTGCGGCCAGCTCGGTGCGCTCGGTGCGCTGCACGCCCAGCCACAGCGACAGCGCGGCCACGCCTGTGCCCTCAAAGTCCACCGCCATGTCAAAGGCCATCTTGTCGCAGCCGGCCTTTTGCGCGCCATAGGCCGGGCCGTGCATGTAGCAGCCGGCGCCAAAGGACGAGGTGAACACCACCAGCGCTGCCCCCTCTTTGCCTGCGGCCAGCAGCAGCGGGGCGGCGTGGTGGGAGGCGACATAGTGCGAGCGCAGGCCTACGTTCAGCATCTGGGCCTGCGCCAAGGGCTTCTCCCAGAATCGCCCGGGGGCGATCAGGCTGTCGTCAATCGCCAGCGCGTTGTTCACCAGAATGTCGATGCGCCCCTGCTCTACGGTGATGCGCTGGAACAGCGCCGCCGCCTGGGCATCGACCCCATGGTCGCAGGCCACGGCAATGCCGCGTCCGCCAGCGGCGGTGACCGCTGCTGCGCTGCTGTGGATGGTGCCGTGCAGTGGCGCGGCGCCCAATTTGCGCTCGCCTTCTTGGGTGCTGCGGCCGGTGACGTACACCGTCATGCCGGCGGCGCCCAGTGCCTGGGCAATGCCCTGGCCCACGCCCCGGCTGGCGCCGGTCACCACGGCGACGCCGCCCTTGCTGGGGTTGTT
>JAFEER010000096.1 GCA_018240985.1 Pseudomonadota bacterium | reverse complement strand
GCGTGCACGTCGTGCGTGCCCTCGTAGGTGTTGACCACCTCCAGGTTCACCAGGTGGCGCGCCACGCCGAACTCGTCGCTGATGCCGTTGCCGCCCATCATGTCGCGCGCCAGGCGGGCGATGTCCAGGGCCTTGCCGCAGTTGTTGCGCTTGATCAGCGAGGTGATCTCCACCACGTTCTGGTGTTCGTCCTTCATGCGGCCCACGCGCAGCGCGGCCTGCAGGCCCAGGGTGATCTCGGTCTGCATGTCGGCCAGCTTCTTCTGGATCAGCTGGTTGGCGGCGAGCGGCCGGCCGAACTGCTTGCGATCCAGCGTGTACTGGCGCGCCGTGTGCCAGCAGGCCTCGGCCGCGCCCATGGCGCCCCAGGCGATGCCGAAGCGTGCGCTGTTCAGGCAGGTGAACGGGCCCTTCAGGCCGCGCACCTCGGGGAAGGCGTTTTCCTCGGGCACGAACACGTCGTCCATGACGATCTCGCCGGTGATCGAGGCACGCAGGCCCACCTTGCCGTGGATGGCGGGGGCGCTCAAACCCTTCATGCCCTTGTCCAGGATGAAGCCGCGGATCTGGCCCACGGTGCCGGATGCCTCCACCTCCTTGGCCCAGACCACGAACACGTCGGCCACGGGGCTGTTGGTGATCCACATCTTGTTGCCCTTGAGGCGGTAGCCGCCGTCCACCTTGTAGGCGCGCGTGGCCATGCTGCCGGGGTCGGAGCCGTGATCCGGCTCGGTCAGGCCGAAGCAGCCGATGTATTCACCCGATGCCAGCTTGGGCAGGTACTTCTGCTTTTGCGCCTCGGAGCCGAACTCGTTGATCGGCACCATCACCAGCGACGATTGCACCGATGCCATGGAGCGGTAGCCCGAGTCCACGCGCTCGACTTCGCGCGCCACCAGGCCGTAGCTGACGTAGTTCAGGCCGGCGCCGCCGTATTCGGCGGGGATGGTGGGGCCGAGCAGGCCGAGCTCGCCCATCTCGCGGAAGATGGTCACGTCGGTCTTTTCGTGGCGGAACATGTCCAGCACGCGGGGCGCCAGCTTGTCCTGGCAGTAGGCTGCAGCGGCGTCGCGAATGGCGCGCTCGTCCTCGGTGAGTTGTTGGTCGAGGTGGAAGGGGTCGTCCCATTGGAAGGCGGCGCGGGTCATGGTGTCTCCAGTACAAAATAAAGAATGCAGGGCGGGGATCCTTTGCATGCATTGCTGGCATGGCGTCGGGATGGGTGGCATCGTATCGCCGCACGTTGGCCGGTGGCAAGCGATTAGTTTTCATTCAGAAATGAGTAATTGGAATATCTGGGTAAGATGCTCCCATGCGACGTCATCTGCCATCCACCCAGGCGCTGGCCTGCTTCGAGGCCGCGGCGCGGCATGAGAGCTACACCCGCGCCGCACAGGAGCTATCCCTCACGCAGAGCGCAGTCTCGCGCCAGATCCTGGCGCTGGAGGATCAGCTTGGCGTGCAGCTGTTTCGCCGCACGCGCCACGGCGTGGTGCTGACTGCCGCGGGCCGGCACTATGGGCGCCAGGTGGCGCGCTGGCTGCAGGGGCTGGAGCAGGACACGCTGGACGTGATGGCGCATCAGGGCCATGGCGGCGTGCTGTCGCTGGCGGCCGTGGCCACCTTTGCCACGCGCTGGCTGATACCGCGCCTGCCGCTGCTGGCCGAGCAGCACCCGGAGATCGTGATCCACATCGAGACCCAGACCCGGCCCTTCCTGTTCAGCGACACGGGTTTCGATGCCGCCTTGTATGCCGGCACGCCCGAACAGGTGGCCAACTGGCCGGGTGTGCAGGCCCAGCTTTTGTTGCCCGAGGATGTGGTGCCGGTATGCAGTCCGCGCATGCTGGAGCTGGCGGCGCAACAATCGGGCATGCCGCGCGGCACCGGGCGCGCGCACCAGGGCGTGCCGCCGCAGGCGCTGGCGCGCATGCCGCTGCTGCAGCAGAGCACGCGGCCCTACGGCTGGCGCCAGTGGTTCGAGGCCATGGGGGTACAGGACGCGCCTGGCGCGCTCGACGGGCCGCGCTATGAGCTGTTTTCCATGACCGCGGTGGCAGCGGCCCATGGCCTGGGCGTGGCGCTGATACCGCCCATGCTCATCGAGGCCGAGATGGCGCGCGGCGAGCTGGTCGTGGCCTGCCCCAAGCCGCTGCGCGGCGAGCGCGGCTATTACCTGGTGAGCCCCGCGCAGCCGCAGCCGCCGGTGCTTGCGGCTTTTGCGCGCTGGTTGCAGGACATGGCCGCGTTCCGTCCGGTCGCGTGATCACTGCACCCAGCTCGATTCGCGACGCGTGATACGGGCGCCCACCAGGCGAGGCCACCGTGCAAGGGCCGCCCCGCCGCACTGGTGGCGTCCCCCTGCCCGCATCGCGTAGCGATGCGAGAGCGGGGGGAAGGCCCGCACCCAAGCCTGTGTACGTTGCGATCAGGCGGGCAACAGCGCCACCACCATCGGCACCATGAGGGCCGTGGCCACGCCATTGAGGCTCATGGCCAGGGCGGCAAAGGCGCCGGCCGCGGGGTGGGTCTGCAGCTCGCGCGCTGTGCCAATGGCATGTGCCGTCAGACCCACGGCAAAGCCGCGCACGGCCGGGTCGTGCACGTGCAGCAGGCGCAGCAGCGGGTCTGCCAGCACCGCCCCGGCAATGCCGGTGATGGCCACGGCCACGGCGGCAAATGAGGGCAGGCCGCCCAGGCGTTCTGCCACGGGCAGGGCAATGGGCATGGTGGCGGATTTGGGCGCCAGCGACAGCAGCGTCTCCATGGACGCGCCCAGCGCCCAGCCAATGCCGAGGGCCGAGACAATGGCCACGCTGCAACCAGCCAACAGCGCCAGGCACAGCGGGCGCCACATCTCACGGATGCGCCGGCGCTGTGCATACAAGGGCACGGCCAGGGCGACGGTGGCCGGGCCGATCATGAAGCTCAGCAGCTCCACGCCCTTGCGGTAGGTGGCGTAGGGCGTGCCCGTGGCCAGCAGCACGCACACGATCAGCACCACGGCGGTGAACACCGGAATCAACAGCGGGTGTGCACCGCTGCGCCGGTACAGCGCCAGCGCCGCGATATAGGCCAGCAGCGTCAGCAGCAGCCAGGTCAGGGGCGATGCGGTCATCCAGGCCGGCAGGTTTTGCATCACTGTCCCTCGTGCTCTGGCTGCGCTTCTGTCCGGTGCAACAGGCGCCGCAAAGTCCAGGCCGTGACCACCAGGGTGATGGCGGCACCGGCAATGCAGGCCACGAGGAAGGGCAGCCACTCGCGCGCGATGCGGTCAAAGTGCAGCATCACGCCGGCCACGGCCGGAATGAACAACAGCATCATGTTGCGCAGCAGGGTGCTTGCGGTCTGCTCCAGCGCCTGGGGAACATGGCCGTACACCAGCAGCGCAGCGAGCAGCAACAGCATCCCGGCAAGCGCGCCGGGCAGGGGCAGGTTCAGCAGTTGGACGAGGACTTCACCCAGCAACTGGAAAGCAAAGAGGGCAGTGATGGCGTACAGCATGGAGCAGAAGGAACCCAGCCTAAGACCGGTGGCTAAGTGCGGTGGCTAAGTGCGGTGGGATAGGCCCGATCATCGCCCATGACACAAGACTTGTTTCCGTCCCGGGTGATTGGCCCATTGCGCACCGCGCCCGCTCGCAATACCCTGACGCCTGCGTGGCGCGAA
This sequence comes from Pseudomonadota bacterium, assembly GCA_018240985.1. Taxonomy (GTDB): domain Bacteria; phylum Pseudomonadota; class Gammaproteobacteria; order Burkholderiales; family Burkholderiaceae_C; genus Alicycliphilus. Next base: position 1,842 of record JAFEER010000096.1, on the reverse strand, counting down.
CGGTCAGTCCGTGGAACATTACCGGCGTTGCGCAATCACAAACCAAAAGGAGAACACGCCATGGCAACCGCTCAACCCATGTACCACGCACCCACGTTCGATGCCACGGTAGACGAACTCGAGACCCTCAAACAGCTGGAGATGGGCGCCGCCATTGCGGTGCCCGACGCGCTCAAGCACCACCTGTCGGGGCGGCTGCTGGACTGGGGCTATATCAGCAAATCGCCAGCGGGGGTGTTTGCCATCACCGACACAGGGCGCAAGCTCATCCGCCGCCAGGACAATTGAACGATCGGCACACCGTAGTTGCCCTATATGCTTGGCTAGGGTGAATTGTTAATATATGTGCGTTGCGGTAACTAATTGATCTAACACGGCAAGCCTTTGGCAGGCAGTGGTTGCTGGCGAAGCTGCTCTCAAGCCGATGGCGCCTATTGCAGGTGTCGTGGCTTGAAACATGGCGGCGCTGGCCGTGGCCGGATTCATACTGCACGCAGGCTTGGTTCATGGTTTTAGCTGGCGTGCAGGCAATACGGGTTCCTTTGGGCAAGAAGTTGTCGTAACAGCAGGCAGCATCCCTGCGGGCGGCGTATCCGTGGGGCCCGGGCTTCGATTGGCGCAGCACGGGAGGCAGGTGCCAGACACATTGCCGCTGCCGGTAGTGGAGTGGGGCAGATCGCGGCCCAGGAGGCAGATGAAATGATGAATTGCATCGCATACATACACCGCCAACCGGCGGAGCCGCCCGTGGAGCCAGACATTCCTGCGCCACCGCCCGAGCCAGCGGATACTCCGCCGCATGCGGCGTGACACATCGCGCTGAGCCATCCAGCCCCGTTCGCCGGGGCTTTTTCCCGGCTGAAGGAGCAACAAAAAAGGCCGTACAGCTCCATGAACTGTGCGGCCTTGCATGTGCTGCCGCGTGGCGATGCCAGCAGCCGCGCAGGTGTATTTGCTGTGAGCTGCGGCGCCGTGCCGTCTACCGGAAATGGTGTTGCGCCCACACTGTGCCATAGCCCCGGCCTGCCGCTGTCGCTGTTGTCCGGCGTGCCCGTTTGCGGCTTGCTGGCCGCCCGTGGTCGGGCAGGTATGGGAGTTCTTCCTGCGACGTCCGGGCCGGGGCTGGGCCTGGCGGAGATTGGATGCCTGTGCCCCTTGAGCTGCCAACGTCCGAAACGAAACCGGCTTTAAATAACCGGGGCTCAATGCTGCACAGGCGGGGGATTGTTGCACTCATGTTGGCCGCGTGAACGCTGGCGGCAGGTAGCGAGGGAAAGGCGCGGTAGGGCGGCGGCTTGATGGCGAACACCCTGAGCGAAGGCCTCATGTGCCGAGGCAGGTATACCCCGCGCTTTGAGCGCCGGCTGTGAGGGAGTGCATCTTGGCAATGTGCCCCCGGATTGCGGCACCCTTCCCCCCGCACCACTGCGCACGACGCTATAGAGGGTTTCAGAGCGGAAAAAAAGGCCGCACGTTCTGGGAACTGTGCGGCCTTGGATGTGGTGCCCGGGGCCGGAATCGAACCGGCACGCCTTGCGGCGGGGGATTTTGAGATTGAGTCCCGGGGCTAGCATGAGACTACGCTGGAACCCACAGAGCCTTGCTGCGCTTGGTTTTCCAAGAGGCTAGTCCCGTTTAGCCTTACGCCTAGACCAGACCGATTGCGGCAGACCTTCCGATGCCGTGGCTCCTGGCTGGTTCCTGCGTTCGATCCCGAACTAGTACATCGTTTCAGTAAAATATTTACGTTTCTGTCATTTGGAAGTCAAAGCTCTTCCACTGAAAGCGAACGGGCTGCGCATTCATCTCGTCGATGCCTTTGAGAATGCGCACCTTGAGTTC
>JAFEER010000095.1 GCA_018240985.1 Pseudomonadota bacterium | reverse complement strand
CGTGCATGCCCAATCCGGACTGTTCTGAGGCGGGGGCGGGCGGGGACATCTTTGATGGGTGGTGCGGCAGCCGATTTATAGCGCATTGGCAGCGCTTTGGCGATGTGGCAAGTGCATACTTCGTGCCATGTCTTCTGCTGCTAAGGGTTCTTTGCGCATCCCCGCCTGGATGACGCCGCACAATCTGCTGCGCGCCTCGGTCGGCGTGGCCGTGCTGACCATCATCCTCAAGACCCTGGCCTGGTGGGTTACGGGCTCGGTGGGCCTGTTGTCGGATGCGCTCGAATCCTTCGTCAACCTGGCCGGGGCGATGTTCGCTCTTGCCATGGTCACGGTGGCCGCGCAGCCGCCGGACGCGGAGCACCCCTACGGCCACCACAAGGCCGAATATTTCTCGGCCGGCTTCGAGGGCATCCTCATCGTCGGCGCCAGCGCGGCCATCCTGTGGGCGGCGGCGTTGCGCTTTCGGGCGCCGCAGCCGCTGGAGCAGCTGAGCTGGGGCCTGGGGCTGTCCATCGTCAGCACCGGCTTCAACGGCCTGCTGGCCTGGGCCATGTTCCGCTCGGCGCGCGTCTACCGCTCGGTGGCCCTGGTGGGCGATGCGCGGCATTTGATCACCGACGTCTGGACCTCGGTCGGCGTGGTCGTGGGCCTGATGGCCGCGCATGTCACCGGCTGGCTGTGGCTCGACCCGCTGGTGGCCATGGGCGTGGCTCTGAACATCCTGAAGGAGGGCGTGGAGCTGGTCTGGCGCTCGGCCCAGGGCCTGATGGATGAGTCGGTGGAGCACGACCTGCTGGTGCAGATCGAGGCCGCACTGGCACGCCACGCACAGGCCGCCAATGGCCACATGTACTTCGACAACCTGACATCGCGCCGAGCGGGCGCACGCAATTTTCTCGACCTGCACATGCATGTGCCGGCGCACTGGACGCTGGGCCGCGCCGCGGCCGCGCGCGCCACCGTCGAGGCCGAGCTGATGGACATGGTGCCCGGCCTGTACGCCACCATCGAGCTGCTGCCCGAAGGCGCCGAGACGGTGTTTGAACAGGCCGAAGCCAAGGCGGAAACGCATGCGCAGCAGCAGGTGGGAGGCGCATGATCAGCCTGCTGCAGCGCGTGCGCCAGGCGCGCGTGGAGGTGGCCGGCGAGGTGATCGGCGAGATTGGAGCGGGCCTGCTGGCCCTGGTGTGTGCCGAGCAGGGCGACGGCGAACTTGAGGCCGACAGGCTGCTCGCCAAGCTGCTCAAGCTGCGCATCTTTGCCGACGCTGCCGGCAAGATGAACCGCAGCCTGCAGGACATGGGCGGCGGCCTGCTGGTGGTGAGCCAGTTCACCCTGGCGGCAGACACCAGCGGCGGCAACCGGCCGGGCTTCAGCCAGGCCGCCGCGCCGGCCGAGGGCGAGCGCCTGTACGACTACTTCGTGGCCCGGGCGCGCGCGCTGCATCCCGTGGTGGCGACCGGGCGCTTTGCCGCCGACATGCAGGTGCACCTGGTCAACGACGGGCCGGTGACGATACCGCTGCGCATTGCGCCCGCAGTTGCAAAAATATAGCTGCCAGCGCTTGCTGGATAAGCGCTGCGGCCTATTTTATTGCTTGATGAAGAACAGTACCGTCATCACCAGGCCGATGGTGACGATGGCCCAGCGCAGCACCACCGGCGGCAGCTTGCGTGCGCCGCGTGCGCCCAGGTAGCCGCCCAGCGTGGCCGCAACCATCATGATCAGCGCCTCTCTCCACTGCACGATGCCGCCCAGCGCGTAAATCGCCACGGCGATGGCCGTAAGCAGCGTGGACACCAGGTTCTTGATGGCGTTCATCGCGTTCAGCCGCGTCTGCCCCAAGAGGCCAAACAGCGCCAGCATCAGAATGCCCATGCCGCCGTTGAAGTAGCCGCCATAGCCCGCTACCAGCAGCAGCCCGGCGGCGGCCTTGGCGCGCGAAGGCGGGCCTTGGTGGTGCGAACCGGCCCACTGGCGGATCTGCGGCCCGAAGGCAAACATGGCCGTGGCCAGCAGCAGCAGCCAGGGGATGAGGCGCTTGAATGCGGCGTCAGAGGTGATGAGCAGCAGCGCCGCGCCGGTCACGCCGCCGATGAGCGAGAGCAGCACCACCAGCCGCAGCGTCAGCCCCGGCGCGGGCTCCATGTCCTCGCGCGAGCCGGCAATGCTGGCCACATAGCCCGGCAGCAGCGCCACCGTGCCGGTGGCATTGGCCACCACGGGCGGCACGCCGACGAAGATCAGTGCCGGCAGCGTCAGAAAGCTGCCGCCCCCGGCGACGGCATTGAGCGTGCCGGCGAAGAAGGCGGCGATGAGCAGCAGGGCGGTATCGAGCATGGATGGGAAAAGAGCCAGACGGAACCGGCGATCTTATTCACCCGGCAATTGACGGTTGCTTGCATCCGTCATTCCGGCGAAGGCCGGAATCCAGGCTCCGTTCTATCGGCAATGTGGCTGGCAGGCCCTGACGGCAAGCGCTGTTTGGTACAAAGCCGGTAGAAGTTTTTCCCTTCCACCCATCCAACCAGGAGAGCCCGCATGTTCAAAGCCCTGCTGCTGACCCAACCCCAGCCCCGCCAAACCCACGCCGAGTGCGTGCCACTGAGCGCCGAGCAGCTGCCTGAGGTGGCCGAAGGCGCGGTGCGCGTCGCCGTTTCGCATTCCACGCTGAACTACAAGGACGCGCTGGCGATCACCGGCAGCTCGCCCGTGGTGCGCCAGTTCCCCATGGTGCCGGGCATAGACCTGGCGGGCCAGGTGCTTGCCAGCCAGGATGCACGTTTTCAGCCCGGCGATGCGGTGCTGCTCAACGGCTGGGGCGTGGGTGAGACGCACTGGGGAGGCCTGGCGCAACAGGCGCGTGTGCGCGGCGACTGGCTGCAGCGGCTGCCGGCGGGCCTGACGGCGCACGACGCCATGGCCATAGGCACGGCGGGCTACACCGCCATGCTGTGCGTGATGGCGCTGCAGGAGCGCGGCGTGGCGCCCGCCGCCGGCCCGGTGCTGGTCACCGGGGCCAACGGCGGCGTGGGCAGCATTGCCGTGGCGCTGCTCGCGCGCCTGGGCTTCGAGGTGCACGCCAGCACCGGCCGCCCGCAGGAGGCCGAGCACCTCAAGCGCCTGGGCGCGGCGCAGATCGTCGAGCGCAGCGAACTGAACGCGCCGGGCAAGCCGCTGCAGAAGGAACGCTGGGCGGCAGCCGTGGACAGCGTGGGCAGCCACACCCTGGCCAACGTCTGCGCCAGCATCCGCTATGGCGGCTGCGTGGCCGCCTGCGGCCTGGCGCAAGGCCTGGATTTGCCGGCCTCGGTGGCGCCATTCATCCTGCGCGGCGTCGCGCTGCTGGGCATCGACAGCGTGTACGCACCCATGGCGCGGCGCGAGCAGGCCTGGCAGCGCCTGGCGCAGGAGCTGCCGCGCCAGCTGCTGCAGGACAACACGCAGACCGTGGGGCTGGAGGAGGTGATTGCGCTCGCGCCCCGCCTGCTCGCCGGCCAGGTGCGCGGGCGCGTGGTAGTGGATACCGGGCGTTGACGCTGCTTAGGCTGCGTAAGGAAGGAGAAGTCCTCTGAGACGGCCATCCTGGGCAATTGGGGTTCGATGATCCCTATCGGATGGTATAAACCCTTAGGTTTTAAAGAGAGGAAACTTGACGATGTTCACCCCCCCCCCCCCGCGGCGCCTCGCCACGCTGCTGCTTGTTACCCCGCTGATACTGGCCGCCTGCGGTGGCGGATCAAGCTCAAGTAGCGGCAGTGGTACGGTTTCTCCTGGAGAAGTCCCTCCCGCTTCCAAGGAAAGTTTTGTCGTTGCCGGATATGACGTCAAAGGCTACCGGTTCCAATGGAATGCCGTCCCCGGTGCCACGCACTACGAACTGTTTGAAGACCCCGACGGCCCTGGCCCGCTGCCCGAAGCGCAGATTGGCGGCGAGCTGACCGGAACCACCTATGCCCACAGCCTGGCGACGCAATTGCTGCATGAGCGCGTGAACGCCAGCTACCGCCTGCGCAGCTGCGACGCGCGTGGCTGCAGTGCCTTGACCGCCGCCCTCACACCCGACCTGACCCAGGCCATTGGTCGCTTTGAAATAAACAAGAGCAGCTATACCTACGATAGCCACAGCAGGGTTGCCCTTTCGGCGGATGGTGCAACCTTGGTGGTTGGCTTTCCGGGTGAGCGTAGCGCGGACGGTCTTTCAGATGCGGGCGCGGTATACATATTCAGCCGGGGCACATCCGATGGCATATGGCAGCAACAAGCCCACCTGACAGCTGCTTACCCCATGCAGGACATGGCTTTTGGCATTGACTTGGCCTTGTCTTCGGACGGCGACACGCTGGCCGTTGGCGCCCCGCGTGACAGTAGCAATGCTCGCGGCATCAATGGCGATGAATCCAACCGCGATGCCCCCGGATCTGGGGCCGTGCATGTATTCACGCGCAATGGCGGCAATTGGAGCCAGCAGGCCTACGTCAAGGCCCGGAACACCCCCCAGAAAGTCGAGCGCTGTCAAATACAGTTCTGGCGCCTTCCATGCGACCCGGTGGAATTCGGCACCAGCGTTGCCCTGTCGGCCGACGGAAATCTGCTGGCCGTCGGCGCCCCACGAGAAGGCACGAAAGGCATCCATTTTTTCTCTCCCCCTGATGTCGCCGGCACTGGCGCGATCCACACTTACTTCCGCAGCAACGGCGCATGGATCGAGCAAGCGCACCTGAAGGGCACCGGCCCCGATGCAAACGGGAAGAGTGTTCTCATAGGAAGTGAAGTCACCTTATCCAACGACGGCACCACGCTCGCGACTATTGGCGACGATAGTAATTTGTATCTTTTCACACAGATTCTCGGCAGCTGGGGCCAGCCCTTTGGAGTCTGGCAGCGTCCGCCCAACACTTCAGCAAGGTATCTTGCGCTATCGGGCGATGGGAAAACCCTTGCATATGCAGCTTCCACTTCCAGCGCATCCAACGGCGCTGTTGAGAAGATGCAGCTGCAAACCCTCACCCGCAACGACGGTGCATGGATGGAGGAGACCCTGCTAACCGTCTCGGGTTCAAATGGGCATTCAATCGGTAGTCTCGCTCTTTCAGGAGATGGCCGCGCACTGGCGGTGGGGAACACAGATGATTCCAGCAATGCCGCCGGCATCAACGGTGACGCGTCACATGTGACGGACGATAGTTCCTATTCGGGCGCCGTCAACCTCTACCGGCGCGACGGAACCACCTGGAGCCACAGCGCTTACCTCAAGGCCCCCAAACCCCACAAACTCGCAAGGTTCGGAAGCAGCGTCGCCTTGTCCAGTGACGGGAAGACCTTGGCCAGCAGTGACAACAATCAGCCAAACAGTGAAGGCTCCCAAATAACCAACGCCGTGTACCTGTACTGAGTGTGACGCCATCCAGGGTTGATGGGGCTGGGTAACACCGCCCCGGCCCTGGCTGTGGCCACCGGGTCTTTACTGGAAGGGGTTCGTGTCAGCACATAGACCCGTACCCCCCAGGGCGCAGTCAGTACAGGTATACGGCCCCCGCGTTGCCCCAGGAGAGATTGAAGTTAGACCCAATGAAGGCGGCCGAGTTGTCCCCCTGGTCACCCTGGATGCCCGTGGCCTTGCTGTCTTCGCCCGGGGCGCCTGCTGCCAGGGTGCTGCCGTTGGCCGACAGCGCGACCGAGCGGCCAAACTGGTCTGCTCGATCGGTATTGCTGGCCTTGATGAAGGAGCGCTGGTTCCAGTTGTTGGCACTGCGCTGAAAAAGGAACACGGCGCCCGCACCGTCGGCGATGTCGTCGTCCGGGTCGCTCGCCAGCCCCGTGCCGCTGCCCGCCTGCCGGTCGTCGCCCACGGCCAGGGTGTTGCCGTCGGCCGACAACGCCAGGGCGAAGGAGGCAAGGTTGTCCTTGCTGCGCCTGAGCTTCAGGGCGGCCTGTTCGCTCCATGCGCCCTGGCTGCGGGTGAACACCAGGGCAATCCGCGAGCGCGGCTCGCTGTCGCTGGAATACACCAGGGCGCTCAGCGCCAGGGTATTGCCATCGGACGCGAGCGCAATCCGGCTTGGGGCGGCCGATCCAAGGCTGGTCTCGGCCAGGGATTGCGGGCTCCAGCCCTTGCCGGCCTGGGCGAAGACATAGGCCTTGGAGCCCGCCACCGCCAGCGTCATCCCGTCGCCCGACAGGGCCAGGTCTTTGCCAAAGGAAGAGTTGGGCGTGCTGTCGGCCTTCAGGTAGTCCCGTGGGGCCCAGCTACCCTTGCCCGCGGCCTTGTCGCGGGCGTAGGTGTATACGGCGCCCACATTCCAGGCATTGGAGCTGGTCTGGTCGCTGCCGACCATATCGCCGGACTCGCCCGGCGTGCCCACGGCCAGCAGATTGCCGTCGGCCGACAGGCTGACGCTGCTGCCAAAGCGGTAGGGGTTTCTGGCACCGGTGGAAGTGATATCGAACACTTTGGCTGCCGGCGGCGTGTTGGTGGACTTCACGTAGGCCTGCTGGCTCCAGGCGGCGCCGCCGCGTTCAAAGACGTACACCGCGCCGGCGTCCGGGGTCGCCATGTTGGTTGGGTCGCCATTGACTCCGCGCGCATTGCTGGATTCTCCCGGCGCACCCACGGCCAGGGTGTTGCCGTCAGACGAAAGGGCCAGGCTGGAGCCGAACCGGGCGATATTCCGCTGGACTGCGGCCCCGGTGTAGCCCGCGTTGAGCCGGGCCTGCTGGCTCCAGCGGTTGTCGGCAGCGCGGACGAAGACGTATACGGCGCCGGAGTTGGATGATGTGGCGGTGGTCGGATTCCCATTGCTGTCTGCGACAAAGACGCGTTCATCCTCTGCCCCCACCGCCATGGTGCCGCCGTCGGCCGAGAGCGCAACGCTGCTGCCGAACATCGAGCTAGCGTTGCTGGCCTTGAAGTAGCCGATGGCCTTGGTCAAATCGGGCGTGACGGTCGGGGTGAAGGCGCCGCAGCCATTGGCGTCGCAGGCGCGCAGGCGATAGCTGGCGTTGACGCGCTGGGGCAGCAGCTGCCCCGCGAGGCTGTAGGTGGTGCCGGTGCCGCTCAGGTCGCCGCCGACCTGGGCCTCGGGCAGGGGGCCGGCGCCGTCGGGGTCTTCAAACAATTGGTAGCGTGTGGCGCCGGCGGTGGCGTTCCAGCTGAATTGGTAGCCCTTGACGTCATAGCCTGCGACGGCAAAGCCTGCCGGAGCGGCCAGGCTGCTGGTGCCAGGGTTGCCGTTGCCGGGGCTGCTACTTGATCCGCCGCCACAGGCGGCCAGTATCAGCGGGGTAGCGAGCAGCAGCGCGGCGAGGCGCCGCGCGGGGGGGGGGGGGACATTGAGTTTCCTTTTTTCAAAACCAAGGGTTTATACCAGTCAATAGGGGTCGTCGAAGCCCAATTCCCCCAGGATGGCGGTTTCGTAGGCCTCCATCTCCTGCGCGTCTTCCTCGCTCGTCTCGTGATCCCAGCCCTGGGCGTGCAGCGTGCCGTGCACCAGCAGGTGGGCGTAATGTTCTTCCAGCGTCTTGCCCTGCTCGCGCGCCTCGCGCTCGACCACCGGGGCGCAGAGCACCAGGTCGGCCAGCACGGTCGGCTCCTGCTGGTAGTCGAAAGTCAGCACATTGGTGGCGTAGTCCTTGTGGCGGAACTCGCGGTTCAGGCGCTGGCCTTCCGTGCTGCCCACGATGCGCACGGTGATTTCGGCGTCTACGGCCAGGGCATGGCGTATCCAGCGCGCGACCTTGTGGCGCGGCAGGGTGGGGCGGTGATCTGTGGCGTCGCGGGCGAACTGCAGGGAGAGGGTGAGGTGGTTCAGTGCCAAATTGGCCTCCGGCGCCCGCGTGACAAGCGCAAGCAGCTATTATTTTTGAGTTTTTGCATGCCGCTGCAAGCCCCTCACCCCTCCCGGGGGCAGCAGCGAGACGCTGCGCTCTTCAGGCTGTCCAGTTGCGCATTGGCGCAACTGGAGCCGCAGCCTTCAGCCCCAGAGGGGCGAGGGCGATCGGTTGCGCCGGTATTTCTCCCTCTCCCTCTGGGAGAGGGTGGGGGGTGAGGGCTCCCGGTTGGATCAAGGGCATGCCGCGAATTGGGTGTTTACAGGGTGATTACTCCCCACTGCCGCGCCGGCTGCGCTGGGCGTCATAGGCATCCACGATGCGCGCCACCAGCGGGTGGCGCACCACGTCGGCGCTGGTGAAGCGCGTCACGGCGATGCCCTGCACGCGCTTGAGCACCCGCTCGGCGTCGATCAGCCCGCTCATGGCGCCCTTCGGTAAATCGATCTGGCTCACGTCCCCGGTGACCACGGCGCGCGCGCCGAAGCCGATGCGGGTCAAGAACATCTTCATCTGCTCGGGCGTGGTGTTCTGCGCCTCGTCCAGGATGATGAAGGCGTTGTTCAGCGTCCGGCCGCGCATGAAGGCCAGCGGCGCGATCTCGAGCATGTTGCGCTCGAAGGCCTTTTGCACGCGGTCAAAGCCCATCAGGTCGTACAGCGCGTCGTACAGCGGGCGCAGGTAGGGATCGACCTTCTGCGTCAGGTCGCCGGGCAGAAAGCCCAGGCGCTCGCCGGCCTCCACGGCGGGGCGCGTGAGCACGATGCGCTGCACGCTATTCCTCTCCAGCGCGTCCACGGCGCAGGCCACGGCCAGGTAGGTTTTGCCGGTGCCGGCGGGGCCAATCCCCAAGGTGATGTCGTGCGTGGCGATGTTGTGCAGGTACAGGCTTTGCGTGGGCGTGCGCGCGCGCAGGTCGGCACGGCGCGTGACGAGCGGCGCCGGGTTGCCCTCCTCGTCGATCATGGCGGCGTCGCCGGCCAGCATGAGCTGCAGGTGGTCTTCCTTGATGACGTGGTCGGCCATCTCGTACAGCGCCTGCAAGAGCTCCATGGCCTGGGTGGCGCGGGCCTTGGGGCCGTCCACCTTGAACTGCTCGTGGCGGTGCGCAATCTTCACCTGTAGCGCCGTCTCTATGGTGCGCAGATGCACGTCGGCCGGGCCGCACAGGTGCGACAGGCGCAGATTGTTATGGGGTGTAAAAGTGTGGCGCAGTATCACGCTGATAATTCCGTGGATCGCCGCCTTGAATGCGGCAAAGGATAAGCATGATAGGCAAGTTGACCGGCCAGCTGCTGGAAAAGAACCCCCCCGAGGTGCTCGTGGACTGCCAGGGCGTGGGCTACGAGGTGCTGGTGCCCATGAGCACCTTCTACAACCTGCCGGCCGTGGGCGAGCGGGTGAGCCTGCTGACCCAGTTCATCGTGCGCGAGGACGCGCAGCTGCTCTACGGCTTTGCCACGGCGCCTGAGCGCCAGGCGTTTCGCGAGCTCATCAAGATCAGCGGCGTGGGGCCGCGCACGGCGCTGTCGGTGCTCTCGGGGATGAGCGTGCAGGATCTGGTTCAGGCCGTGTCGCTGCAGCAGGCCGGGCGCCTCGTCAAGGTGCCGGGCATAGGCAAGAAGACCGCCGAGCGCCTGCTGCTGGAGCTGAAGGGCAGGCTGGGCGAGGACATCGGCGCCAGGTCACAACTGGTAAACGATGCGCAGGCCGACATCCTGCAGGCGCTGCTGGCGCTGGGCTATAACGACAAGGAAGCCGCCGCGGCGCTCAAGGCCCTGCCTGCCGACGTGGGTGTGAGCGAGGGCATCAAGCTGGCGCTCAAATCCCTGGCCAAATAAATTCACGGCGATCCCTGGAGAAACAGCCATGCAACTTGCCAAATTCATGCTGCCGGCCTTGCCTGTCGTTCTGGCCCTGACGGCCTGCGGCGGTGGCGGCAGCAACAGTAGTAGCAGCAGCGACAGCGGCAGCGGCAGCCCCATCGCGCCGGTGTGGACCGATCGCATCGAACCCTTCGCGCCCAAGGCGGCGCCCGCGCCCAAGCGTGCGGCCAGCGCTGACGGGCCCACGGGGGCGGTGGCCAGCGCGGCGGCAACGCCGCTGATTGCCCTGGGCACCTTGCCCGCCAGCCTCGCCCCGGCGACGGCCGCAAGCGACGCCGGCGGCGTGCCGCGCCAGATTGGCCGTGCGCGTGCGCTGCCTGAAACGGCCAGCGTGGCCGCCACGGCGCGCCTGCTGCAATGGCAGGCCACGGCGCGCGGCACGCAGGTGGCGGCGCTGCGCTTTGCATCGCAGGGCGCGCGCGGCCTGCGCCTGGGGGTGCTGGTCGAGGCCCTGCCGCCCGGGGCCGTGCTGCGCTTTTACGGCGCCACGCCCGAGGCCGCGGTGCAGCGCAGCGCCGAGGAGCTGCAGGCCGTGGCCGAGCGCAATGCCAGCGCAGGCGCAAGTGCCGAGCTGGCCCGCACCTACTGGAGCCCCGACTTTGGCGGCGACCAGGTGACGCTGGAGCTGGAGCTGCCGGCAGGCGCGGCGCGTGACGCGGTGCGGCTGGCCGTGCCCCGGCTGTCGCATTTCACCCAGACCGCGGCCGAGGCCGAGGCCGCCTTCACCGCCAAGGCCGCCGCCGTCGGCAGCTGCATGGTGGACGTCAGCTGCCAGCCTGATTACTTGGAGCAAAGCCGCTCCGTGGCGCGCATGCTGTTCGTGGCCGAGGATGGCAATGCCTTTTACTGCACCGGCACGCTGCTCAACGACAAGGCATCGAGCGGCACGCCGTACTTCCTGAGTGCGCAGCACTGCATCACCAGCCAGGCCGTGGCCTCCACGCTGCAGACGGATTGGTTCTACCGCTCGGCCAGCTGCGGCAGCGCCGCGGCCAATCCGGCCACCCGCAGCCTGACCGGTGGCGCCACGCTGCTGTACGGCGCCGGCAGTACCGACGTGGCCTTCATGCGCCTGCACGACAGCCCGCCCGCGGGCATCGTCTACGCGGGCTCGTACTACGGCGGCGTGCCCGTGGATACCAGCCTGGCAGCCCTGCACCAGCCCGAGGGCGGCCTGCTGAAACTCAGCCTGGGCTGGCTGAAGAATTACAGCAATTGTTCCGACAGCAGTTGCAGCACCGGCAGCAGCGACGCGGGTGACTACATGGCGCTCTCGTGGCAGCAGGGCAGCACCGAACAGGGCAGCAGCGGCTCGGGCGTGTTCGTCACCATAGGCGCGCAGCGCTACCTGACCGGGCAGCTGCATGGCGGCACGGCCAGCTGCGCCAATCCTGGGGGTACGGACTATTTCGGGCGCTTTGACCGCAGCTATCGCGCGGCGCTTAAAAAATGGCTCAACCCTTGAACTGACTCACCCTACCAGCACCAGGCCGGGCGGCAGGCTGTCGCCCAGGCTGCGCTGGCGGTCTTCCGCGCTCAGCTCCTGCACCTGCGCCACCAGCGCCAGCCAGCGCTCGGGCGCGCCGCTTAAGCGCAGCTTGTCCAGCACGCGCGTGCGCTCGGTATCGCTTAAATCCAACGTGCGCTCCCCCGTCATGCGCGCGATCTGCACGGCGGCGAACATGGCGTGCTCGTTCTTGCGCCAGTCCTGGGCCAGCGTGGCGTCCAGAAATTCCTGCGCCGCATGCGGCGGCATGACGAGGTGGGCGTTGGCCGCCAGCGGCACGCGCGCGGCCAGGCGGCCTATGGCCCACCAGGTGTGCTGCGGTTCATCCGGGCGCTTCAGGCGCTCCAGCATCCACTGCCCCATCTCCTGGCGGTACTGCCAGGGCACGGCCTCCATGGCGGCAAACAGGCGCAGCATGTCGTCGTAGCTGCCCCAGGCGCCCTTGGCGCTGCGCTGCACGGTCTTCTGCATGCAGCCGGCCACGTCTTCCAGCACCTGCATCTGCTGCGCTTCATTCAGGCCCGCGGCCACGCGGCGCCACAGCACCCACCATTCGGTCCAGTTGGCGCCCTCCTGGGCATGGCCCAGGCCCTGGGCGTAGAGCTGCCACAGCTGCTGCAGGCGCCAGGCGTCCAGCTCGGCGCCCAGTCCGGGGCGCAGGCACCAGCCGGCCAGGTTGAGCCAGGTGCGCTCGTGCTCGGGGCTGCGCCGGCGTCGTTTGGCACGGGCCAGCAGCGCGTCGAACAGCGCGCGCAGCAGCGGCATGGGCCAGGATTCGCGCGCGCCCAGGGTCTTTTCCAGCGTGGCGCGCAGCTGGCGCACCTCTTTGGGTGATACGTCCCGGGTCTGGTTGCCGAAGATGCGGTCGATCTGGGTGATGGCGCTGTCGAGGTTGGGCTGGCCCCTCACCCCTCCCTCTCCCCAAAGGGGCGAGGGCGATCGGTTGGCTGGGGCAATTTCTCCCTCTCCCTCTGGGAGAGGGCTGGGGTGAGGGCCGGCCCCGGCACCGCGCACCGCAAACGGCAGCAGCCACGTTTGCGCCGCATCCTGCACATCCACGCAGCGCAGCTCCAGCACGCCGACCTCGCTCATGCAGGCCTGCAGCTGCACCTCCACCTTGGCCGTGGCGCGGCCCTCGGGGGGCGGCAGCACGGTGGAAAGCGGCGGCAGCTCCACCCAGCCCTCGCCTGCCAAAGGGCCGATCTGCCCCGCCTGCGCCTGCCCCTGGCTGCGCGCCAGCAGCGCAAAGCGCACCGGCTGGCCCAGTT
>JAFEER010000094.1 GCA_018240985.1 Pseudomonadota bacterium | reverse complement strand
TGCCCGTGGCGGGGTCGGTGATCTTGTAATTCAGGGTGACGGCGGTGTCTTTGGTGATGTGCATGGGCGCGCTTCAGAAAAAGAAAGTGCGCCATTGTCCCGCACGCGCGGCCGGTGTTGCGCCGGCCGCCCTTCACCGCCTGTCAACCCCCGCCTTGCTTGAAACCAAGGGATTTCAATATTTCGGTTTCATGCGCGATCTGCTGCGCCGCAAACGCCTTATAGGCCTCTCCATTGAGGTACTGAGGCTCCATGTCGTACTTCGCGAGCATGTCCTTGAAGACCTTCGCATCCATGGCCGCCCTGAAGCCATCGTGCAGTGTCTTGATCACCTGCGGTGGCGTTCCCTTGGGTGCCGCCAGCCCCCACGGCGAGGTCTGAACCAGGTTGATGCCAAGCTCCTTCAGCGTCGGGACATTCGGATATTTGGGAATCCGCTTCTCGCTCCATACCACCAGCAGGCGCATTTCCCCCGCATCCACATAGGGGCCCCATGTCGATGCGTCGGCCATGGACATGACATGTCCGCCGAGCAGCGCCGGAATGGCCTCCGCCGTGCCCTTGAACGGCACGTGATTCAGCGAAACGCCTGCCTGCCGGGAAATCTGCTCCATCGTCAGGTGCTGCGTGGTCGTGGCCCCGGAGGTGGCATAGGTCAACTCACCCGGATGTGCCTTGGCATAGGCAATGTAGTCACTGAAGGTCTTGATCGGCGACTTCGCCGACACGACGATGCCCCAGGTGAATCCCGTCAGGCGGATGATGTAGTCCAGGTCGGTGGCCGGATTCCACTTGATATTCATCATGTACGGCATCCGGTACACCGACTGCACGATCAGGCCCAAGGTATATCCATCCGCAGCGGCAGTCTGCAGCTGCTGGCTGGGAAACACCCCGCCGGCACCAGGCTTGTTGTCCACGATCACGCGCTGCTTCAAGGTGGTGGATGCGGCCTCGGCAAGCGCCCGCACGACGAGGTCGGTCACGCCACCGGCAGCGAACCCCACCATGATCTTGATGGGTTTGTTGGGAAATGCGCCCGACTGGGCATGCGCCATGGGCATGACCCCGGCCGCGCCGCCCACGGCCGCACCGACACCCATCTGCACAAATTCACGTCTTTTCATCCCTATCTCCTAAATATTCAGCTTCAAATCCACGATCACACGAGATCGGCCGGCAAATCCATCAGGCAATCGGAACCGGATGCAATCGACTTCCCGAAGGCTGACAACATGGGCAATTCCTTCTCCATCCAGTACCGGGCCAGGGCCAGCTTGCGGCGATGGAAATCGGTTCCCGATCCATCCGCCATGGCCTTAGTGGCGGTCGTTGCCATCACCAGCCACATGTAGCCAAAGGCATGGATGCCCATCATTCGCAGGAAGTCATAGGAAGCACCGGGCGCATCGTTCAGCTGCCGGCTGCCGTCCGTGATCCACTGCGCCGAAGCA
The DNA here is from genome assembly GCA_018240985.1 of Pseudomonadota bacterium. Classification (GTDB taxonomy): domain Bacteria; phylum Pseudomonadota; class Gammaproteobacteria; order Burkholderiales; family Burkholderiaceae_C; genus Alicycliphilus. Next base: position 6,552 of record JAFEER010000094.1, on the reverse strand, counting down.
CGCAGGGCCGCGGTCGCTTCGATCAAGGCGGCAGCCATGGCTTTCAGCGACGGATCGCCCAGGGCCTGCTCGGCGCATTGCTCCACTTCGGTGGCATAGCCGCCAAATGCCGCCCAGCCGTCCGCAGATTTCAGCTTGCGCGCGGCCAGGTCGAAGGCCTGGACTCCGTTCGCACCTTCGTAGAGCTGGAATATCCGGGCGTCGCGCACCAGCTGTTCCAGCCCGTTTTCGCGGATGTAGCCGTGCCCGCCCATCACCTGAAGCGCATCGTTGGTGGCTTCAAAGGACTTGTCGGTCAGGTAGGCCTTCACCACGGGCGTGAGAAACACCCCGATCGCCTTGTCCTGCGCCCTTGACTCGCCCGCGGCATCCTGCTTGGCGCGCGAGAACAGCGCCAGCGCCCGGGCACCTTCGATGTAGGCGGCCTGCTTGAGCAGCAATCGCCGCACATCGGCGTGGCAGATGATGGGATCGGCGGCGCCTGCGCTGCGCTGCGCCGGATCCTGCGCCCGCCCGGCCAGGCGTTCCTTGGCGTATTGCAGTGCATGGCCGTGCGCCCGCACCGCAGACCCGAGGGACTGGATGCCGGTGTTCACGCGCGCATGGTTCATGAGCTCGAACATGCCGCTCATGCCGGCCGAGCTGGACTTGCCCTCCTTGCTGCCCCCGATCTGGTAGCCAATGGCGTCCTCGAAATTCATGGTGCAGGTGGCATTGCCCTTGAGCCCCATCTTGTGCTCGATGCCGCCCGTCACGACGCCATTGCGCGCGCCAATCTCGCCGGTGGCGGGATCGACGTTCCACTTGGGAACCATGAACAGATTCACGCTGCCGAGGGCGTCCGTCACACGGCCATCCGCATCCGGGATCTTCGCCAGCACCAGGTGCACGATGTTGTCAGCCATGTCGTGGTCACCGGCAGAGATGAAGATCTTGGTGCCGGTGATGCGGTAGCTGCCATCCTGCTGCGGCACGGCCTTGGTCTTCATCAGGCGCAGGTCGGTGCCGCAGTGCGGCTCCGTGAGGCACATAGTTCCAGTCCAATCCCCCACGGTCATGCGGGGCACCACATGGCGGCGCATCCAGTCCTCGCCATTGCGGCGGATGGTCGCATGCGCTCCAATGGTCAGCCCGAAGTACAGGCCGAGCGAATTGTTGGCGGAACTGGTGAACTCGCGCAGTGCCTGGGCCATGGCGTTCGGCAGACCGCCGCCGCCGTCCTCTACGCTGGCGCTGATGCTGTTCCAGCCGCTGTGGCGGTAGAGGTCGAAGGCATTCTTGAAGCCCGTGGGCGTGGTCACGGCGCCGTCGGCAAACGTGCATCCCTGTGCATCGCCCACCTCGTCCAGCGGGGCCCAGACTTCTTCCAGCAGCTTTGCCGCCTCTCCGAGCAGGGTGCTGGTGTCATCGGCCGTCAAGTCGCCGATCAGCTCCGGAAAGCGCAGACCGAAAACATCATGGAGCAGGAACACATAGTCCTGCACCGGGGCTTTGTAGGTCGTCGTCATACCCTTCAAGCTCCACGAAAGACTGCCGGGCGACGTTCGACGAAGGACTTGATGCCTTCGGCCGCGTCTTCACTGCCCATCACCTTGGCCCGGATATCGGGGACAGCCTCGATGGCGGCGATTTCGCCGGTCTCGATGAACTTCTTGCCGGCTTTCTTCATGGCCTGGATGCCCAGGGGCGCATTCTTCGCAATGGTTTCGGCCAGCTGCATGGCGCGTTCGATCTGCTCACCGGGCGCCACGACCTCCTGCACCAGGCCGATGCGGTAGGCCTCCTGCGCCGTGAACTCATCGCACAGCATCAGGTGGTACATGGCGTTACCCCAGCCGGCCCGTGTGATGTAGCGGAAGTGCGCGCCGCCCAGCGGGGCGATGCCGCGCTTGGATTCCATCTGGCAGAAACGGGTATCGCTGGCGGCGACCACGATGTCGCCGGCCAGCATCATCTCCAGGCCAATGGTGTAGGTGATGCCCTGCACGGCGGTGATGAGCGGCTTGGTGCATTGGCGTACCAGCCCCATCGGATCGACCACTTCCTTGGTGCGGGGCTTTGCCGTTGCCTTGGGGCCGAAGAACTTGGGCATGTCCAGGCCCGCGGTGAAGTGATCCCCGGCAGCGCACACCACTCCCACCCACAGTTCCGCGTCCTCGTCCAGCAGCGTCAACGCCTGCGCCAGCTCCATCATCATTTCCGGGCTGAACGCGTTTTTCTTGGTCGGGTTGTCGATGACGATTTTGAGAATGCGGCCATGGCGCTCATGGCGGACGGTACCGGGAACAACTGATTCGGTCATGGATATCTCCTGGGTGGTTGATGGTTGACTCTAAACTATGATGATGATCATCATCATTGAAAGTGTGTGGCAAAATTCGGCCCATGTCAACCGTCATTGAGGAGATATCCGTGAGTGATTCCCCTACAGAGGCCCTCACCACTCGAGAACGCATACTGAACAAGGCCGCCGAACAAGCCCGCTCGGAGGGCCTGGACTCCATCAGCGTGAACAAGCTCATGCGCAGCGTGAATCTCACGCACGGCGGCTTCTACGGGCACTTCGCATCGCGCTCGGAACTGGTGGCCGAGGCCCTGGAACGGGCGCTGTTCGACGGCGAAGCCAATGCCCGCGCCGCGGCAGCGCAGGGCAAGCCCAGAGACTTCGCGAGCATGGTCAAGAGCTACCTGAGCCGGGGGCACCGCGACTCGCGCCAGAGTGGCTGCGCCATTTCGGCGCTGGCCGCTGAGGTCAGCCGCGGCGACGAGGCCGCCAGAAAAGTCATGGAGGCCCACATCGAGTCCTATTTCAAACAGGTGGGCGCGGCGCTGCCCGACCACGATGAACAGCACGCGATGGTGGCCGTAAGCGCGATGGTGGGTGCGTTGATGCTGTCGCGGGTCTATACCGACACGAAGCGCTCAGACCAGCTGCTGAATCAGGTCAAGGCATTTCTGACCGACTCGTTCGGCAGCGGCACGTAGACCCGACGAGAAAACGGGCGCGTTTCAACGCGCCCGTCCCGAGTGGCCCAGGCGCTGGCCTGCGCGCCCAGGCGCGCCCCGGTCAGCGGCCCAGGAGTTCTTCGAGAACCTCACGGGAATGGGCGCCCAGCTGCGGCGGCGGAAGGCGCACGCCCAGCCGCTCCCCGTCCACCCGGTAGGGCGAGCTCAGCACATGCGTGTGGCCGGCGTCCGGGTGCGGCTGCACCGTGACCAGCCCCGCCTCTTGCGCGCGTCCGGAATTCAGCGCGTCAAGCAGTCCCAGCACCTGGCCCGACGGGATGCCCGCCTCTGCCAGCTGCACCAGCAGCTGGTCGCGCGAGCGCTTGCCTACCTCCTCCATCAGGATCGGTACCAGCGCCTGCCGGTTGGCCGAGCGCAGGATGTTGGTGCGAAAGCGCTCATCGTCGGCCAGTTCCGGCCGCCCGAGAATGCCGCAGAACCTGGCGTACTGCGCATTGTTGCCAACCGCGATGACCAGCGGGCCATCGGCCGCATCGAAGACGCCATACGGAACAATGGATGGGTGGTTGTTGCCGCAGCGAACCGGGTCTTTTCCCGTCAGCAGCGCATCCAGGCCGTAGAAGGCGGTAATCATCACGCCGCAGTCGAACAAGGCCATTTCGATGTGGCGCCCCTTGCCGGTTCTTTGGCGATCGAACAGCGCGGCCAGTACCGCCTGCGCACCATACAGCCCCGTGACCATGTCAACGATGGCCGTGCCGAATTTCAAGGGCGGCAGATGGGCGTCGCCATTGATGGCCATGAGGCCGGACTCGCCTTGAATGACGATGTCATAGCCCGGGCGCGTTGCCTCCGCGCCGTCGCTGGCATAGCCCGTGACCGAGCAATAGACGATGTCCGGCTTGATGGCCTTCAGGTCTTCATAGGACAGCCCCATCTTCGCCATGCCGCCGGCCTTGAAGTTCTGCACCACCACGTCGCAGTGGCGCACCAGTTCCCGGGCCGTGTCGCGGTCTTCCTCGCGCTGCAGATCCAGCGTGATGGAACGCTTGTTCCGATTCATGCTGTTGAAGTAGGTCGTCTCCGTCTTGCCGACCCGCAGGCCGTAGTCCCGCGTGTCGTCGCCCCGATCCGGGTGCTCGACCTTGATGACGTCGGCACCCAGGTCGCCCAGCGCCATGCTGCAGGTCGGCCCCGCGATGACGCGCGAGAAATCCAGCACCCGAACGCCATCCAGCGGCAGTTTGCGTGTGTCCATGACAGTCCCCGCCCGGCTCAGGAAACGGCTTTCGCGCGCTTGATGGTGCTGTCCAGTCCCTTGGCCAGGTGCACCTGGAACTCGTTCGTCATGTGGGACAGCTGATGGAGGTCGAAGTGCGCCGACAGCGCGACCTTGAAGCCCTGCGCGTCCCAGGTTCTGTTCAGCGACTTCTTGACGAAGCGCAACGCATACGGAGGCGCCAAGGCCACATGGTTCGCCAGTTCCATGGTCGCGCTTTCCAGTTCCGCGCGCGGCACGACCTTGTTGATCATGCCGATCTCGTAGGCCTCCTTCGCACCCAGGCGCCGCCCCGTGAAGAGCAGCTCCTTGGCCTTGCGCATGCTCATCACCCAGGGGTGGACGAACACCTCCAAACTCGCCGTCCCCATGGAGTGGGCGACGGGATCGGAGAAGAAGGCGTCCTCGGAGCACACGATCAGGTCGCACATGTTCGCCACCATGAATCCCCCGGCGATGCAGGCGCCCTGGACCTGGGCGATGGTGGGCTTCTTCAGGTCGTGGATGCGCATGCAGTACTCGAAGAAGTGCTCCTCCTCGTAGTCCCAGCGCTCTTCCACCGTGGGATTGGGGCGCTCGATCTTCGAAGACTTCAGGTCATGCCCGGCGGAGAAATGATCCCCCACTGCTGCGATGACGACGACGTGAATCTCCTTGTCGGCCTCCGCATCCTTGACCGCTGCATCCAGCTCGCGCAGCAGCAGCCTGTCCTGGGCATTGCGCAACTGCGGGCGGTTCAGCGACACGCGCGCAACCTTGCCGAGCTTCTCATAGGTGATGTGTTGGAAGTCCATAGCATTCGTCTCCAGTGACTATCAATGAAAATATGATGATTATCATCATCATGGCCGAGTATGCAAAACTCACCCCGGCTCTGTCAAGCCAAAAATTCGATCACCGGAGGGTTTTGCCAGTGATGGCACTGGAATCCCAGCGTGGGAGCAGCCGAATGCCGACTACGGCCTTTCGTCCGACAGCGCGCCCGGATGGCGCGCAAAGCGCCGGTGCTCGGCGCCATGCACCGGGTCGCTGGCGCCCCAAGGCCAGCCGCCGAAGCCGGTGCGGCGGTAGTCCTGCATGGCCTGCATGATTTCCTGCTGGGTGTTCATGACGAACGGGCCGTACTGCACCACCGGCTCGGCGATCGGCCGGCCCTGCAGCAGCAGGCATTCCACGCTGTCGGCGCCGGTGTTGGCCAGCTCCAGCGCACGATCCGCCACCACCTCCAGCGCGGCGTGGCCGGCCGGCCGCGCGCCCGCGACCTGCAGGCCCGCGCCGACGAACCAGTACAGCATGCGGCGCGTGCCTTGGCCCTTGGCGGCGGGCATAGTCCAGCGCGCGCCGGGCTCGAGGCGCAGCGTCCAGATGGCCACGTCGGCATCGGCCTGGGCGGCCCAGGACTCGGGCGGTGGCGGCAGCGGCGCGCCCGCGCCGTCCAAGGCGCCGGCGATCACGGTGACGGTGGCGCCGTCCTGCACCAGGCGCGGGATGCGCTCGTGCCAGAACATGGTGAAGTGCGGCGGCACCATCTTGCGGCTGGCCGGCAGGTTCAGCCAGATCTGGAACAGCTCCAGCGGGTTCGGCGCGTCGGTGGCGAGCAGCGGGAACATCTCCGAGTGCTGTATGCCGCGCCCGGCGGTGAGCCACTGCACGTCGCCGCCGCCGAAGCGCGCGGCCGCGCCCAGCGAGTCGGCGTGGTCGATCAGGCCCTTGCGCACCAGGGTCACGGTCTCGAAGCCGCGGTGCGGGTGGCCCGGAAAGCCTGGCACATGCTCGCCGTGGTACATGGAAAAGCCGTCCCTGCGGCTGAAGTCGCTGCCGAGCTCGCGCTCCTGCAGCTCCACGGCCTGCACGCCCATGGCGCCGTTGCCGGCGGGGTAGGCGTCGTCGTGGTGGGCGCAGAACAGGAACGGATCCAGCGTGGGCCACAGCGGGCCGAGCGGCTGGGTGTTCAGGATGGGGCTGGTGCTCATGGGGTGGGTCTTTCCGGGTGGTTTCGGCGGCACACGGCGCGCCACGGGCTGTATATGGGGCCGGCCGCTGTCTTGACCAGCCGCCGGCGGCGCAACACTGCGACCCATGGCTGGAACGCTGGGCATAAACCATCGCGTCATTCCGGCGATCTGAGAATGTGCCTAATCAGGTCAAATTCGCCTGATTGGCGACATATCTCAGATCAAGCCGCGGGCCCTCACCCCCACCCTCTCCCAGAGGGAGAGGGAGAAATACCGGCGCAACCGATCGCCCTCGCCCCTTTGGGGCTGAAGGCTGCGGCTCCAGTTGCACCAATGTGCAACTGGACAGCC
>JAFEER010000093.1 GCA_018240985.1 Pseudomonadota bacterium | reverse complement strand
GTCTCGTACTCGACGTGCGAGGTGTTGATGGTGATGCCGCGGGCCTTTTCTTCGGGCGCGTTGTCGATCTGGTCGTAGCCCTTGGCTTCGCCGCCGAACTTCTTGGCCAGCACCGTGGCGATGGCTGCCGTCAGCGTGGTCTTGCCGTGATCGACGTGACCGATCGTGCCCACGTTGACGTGGGGCTTGGTACGTTCAAATTTACCTTTTGCCATTTTCAAACTCCAAAAGAGCAATGCCTGTGTAGTGGTTTAACGTCTGCACCCGGTTGCTTGATCGCCTCGCACAGGGCAACGAGGCGGCACCGGATCGCAGATTGCAGAAACTGCTTTGAAAAAGAGAGCTGGTTACGCTTGCCAGGCAAGTGTTTCCAGCCCTTTTACTTCTTATTTCGCACGGGCAGCAACAATCGCCTCAGCCACGTTACGCGGAGCCTCGGCGTAGTGCTTGAACTCCATCGTGTAGGTGGCGCGGCCCTGCGTCATGGAGCGCAGCTGGGTGGCGTAGCCGAACATCTCGGACAGCGGCACTTCGGCCTTGATGGCCTTGCCGCCGCCGACCATATCGTCCATGCCCTGCACCATGCCACGGCGGCTGGAGAGGTCGCCCATCACGGTGCCGGCGTAGTCTTCCGGCGTCTCGACTTCCACGGCCATCATGGGCTCCAGGATGACGGGACTGGCCTTGCGCGCGGCTTCCTTGAAACCGAAGATGGCGGCCATCTTGAATGCCTGCTCGGACGAGTCCACGTCGTGGTAGGAACCGAAGGTGAGGGCCACCTTGACGTCCACCACCGGGTAGCCGGCCAGCACGCCCGCGGTCAAGGCCTCGACGACGCCCTTTTCCACTGCGGGGATGTACTCGCGCGGCACCACGCCGCCCTTGATTTCGTCCAGGAACTCGAAGCCCTTGCCCGGCTCGTTGGGCTCCAGGCGGAACACGACGTGACCGTACTGGCCCTTACCACCGGACTGGCGCACGAACTTGCCATCCACGTCCTTGACGGTGTTGCGGATGGTTTCGCGGTAGGCCACCTGGGGCTTGCCGACGTTGGCTTCCACGCCGAATTCACGCTTCATGCGGTCAACGATGATTTCCAGGTGCAGCTCGCCCATGCCGGCGATGATGGTCTGGCCCGATTCTTCGTCGGAACGTACGCGGAAGGACGGGTCTTCGGAGGCCAGGCGCGACAGGGCGATGCCCATCTTTTCCTGGTCGGCCTTGGACTTGGGCTCCACGGCCTGGGCAATCACGGGCTCGGGGAAGACCATCTTCTCGAGCATGATGTGGTGATCCAGGTCGCACAGCGTGTCGCCGGTGGTCACTTCCTTCAGGCCCACGCAGGCGGCGATGTCGCCGGCGCGGATCTCTTCGATTTCCTGGCGCTCGTTGGCATGCATCTGCACGATACGGCCGATGCGCTCCTTCTTGCCCTTGACGGCGTTGTAGACGGTATCGCCCTTGTTCAGGACGCCCGAGTACACGCGCACGAAGGTCAGCTGGCCGACGAAGGGGTCGGTCATGAGCTTGAACGCCAGGGCCGAGAACTTCTCGTTGTCGTCGGCCTTGCGCGACAGGTGCTTCTCGTGGTCTTCCGGATCGGTGCCGGCCACGTCGGGGATGTCCACCGGCGAGGGCAGCAGGTCGAGCACGGCGTCCAGCATGCGCTGCACACCCTTGTTCTTGAAGGCCGAACCGCACAGCATGGGCTGGATCTCGGTGGCGATGGTGCGCTGGCGCAGGCCCGCGATGATCTCGGCTTCAGACAGGTCACCCTCTTCCAGGTACTTGTTCATCAGCTCTTCGCTGGCCTCGGCTGCGGCCTCGACCATGTTCTCGCGCCACTTGTTGCAGGTCTCGACGAGTTCGGTGGGAATTTCGCCGTACTCAAACTTCATGCCCTGCGAGGCCTCGTCCCAGATGATGGCCTTCATCTTCAGCAGATCCACCACGCCCTGGAAATGGTCTTCGGCGCCGATCGGCACCACGATAGGCACAGGGTTGGCCTTCAGGCGCAACTTCATCTGGTCATAGACCTTGAAGAAGTTGGCGCCGGTGCGGTCCATCTTGTTCACAAAGGCCAGGCGCGGCACCTTGTGCTTGTTGGCCTGGCGCCAGACGGTTTCCGACTGCGGCTGCACGCCACCCACGGCGCAGTACACCATCACCGCGCCGTCCAGCACGCGCATGGAACGCTCGACCTCGATGGTGAAGTCCACGTGGCCGGGGGTGTCGATGATGTTGATGCGGTGCTCGGGGCGCGACAGGTCCATGCCCTTCCAGAAGCAGGTCACTGCCGAGGAGGTGATGGTGATGCCGCGCTCTTGTTCCTGCTCCATCCAGTCGGTGGTGGCAGCGCCGTCGTGCACCTCGCCCAGCTTGTGGGTCACGCCGGTGTAGAACAGGATGCGCTCGGACGTGGTGGTCTTGCCAGCGTCGATGTGTGCCGAGATACCGATGTTGCGGTAGCGCTCTAGGGGTGTTTTGCGTGCCATGATAAATATTCCGATTTGCGTTGAGTGTTCAGCGTTGAGCGAAAACGAAACGACGGGCATCGAGCCATGTGCTCAACGCCCGACGTTCAACGCCCAACCGCGTCCCTTAGAAGCGGAAGTGGCTGAAGGCCTTGTTGGCTTCGGCCATGCGGTGCACTTCGTCACGGCGCTTCATGGCGCCGCCACGGCCTTCGGTGGCTTCCATCAGCTCATTGGCCAGGCGTTGGGCCATGGACTTCTCGCTGCGCTTGCGCGCGGCTTCCTTGATCCAGCGCATCGACAGCGCCAGGCGACGCACGGGACGCACTTCCACGGGCACCTGGTAGTTGGCGCCACCCACGCGGCGGGACTTCACTTCCACCATGGGCTTGACGTTGTTGATGGCCGTGGTGAACACCTCCAGGGCGTTCTTCTCGGGCTGCTTCTTCTCGATCAGCTCCAGCGCGCCGTAAATGATGCGCTCGGCCACTGCCTTCTTACCGCCTTCCATGATCACGTTCATGAATTTGGACAGCTCTACATTGCCGAACTTGGGATCCGGCAGGATTTCACGTTTGGGGACTTCGCGACGACGTGGCATTTCTTACCTCTATCTTTGCTTCAGTTGGCGCCCTTTCAGGCACCGCAAGAGTCCAGACGGCACTCTCACTTACTCGACCCGCGCACACCATGTACGTTTGGGGTCACTACGCTGCTACCTCGCGCCACGCGAGATGACAGCACCGAAAAAATCGACCAGTCAGATTACTTGGCCTTCGGACGCTTGGCACCGTACTTGGAACGCGACTGCTTGCGATCCTTGACGCCTTGCAGGTCCAGCGAACCGCGCACGATGTGGTAACGCACACCGGGCAAGTCCTTCACACGACCGCCGCGCACCAGCACCACGCTGTGCTCTTGCAGGTTGTGGCCTTCGCCGCCGATGTAGGAGATGACCTCGAAGCCGTTGGTCAGGCGCACCTTGGCGACCTTACGCAGAGCGGAGTTAGGCTTCTTGGGCGTCGTGGTGTACACACGGGTGCACACGCCGCGGCGCTGAGGGCAGTTTTCCATGGCAGGGCTCTTGGATTTGACAACTTCGACCGTGCGGCCCTGACGCACGAGTTGGTTAATGGTTGGCATTAATACGTCCCTAAACGTGAATAAACGAAAACGTGAATCCCTTCGGAATTTCCGAAAAGCCTTCTAATGTACCAGTTTGGACGCGCACGAGCAATGGCAGTCTGCAAAACCCCGGCGCTCCACAAACCCTGGGCTTACTTGATCCACAGGCGGATGGCATCCCAGGCGCGGCCGAAGATGCCGGCCTGGCCCACATCCTCCAGCGCCACCAGGGGCACTTCGGCCAGCTGTTCATCGCCCAGCTTCACGCGCAGCGCGCCCACGGGCTGGCCCTTGGTAAAGGGTGCGAACAGCGGATCCTGGCGCACCACCTCGGTACTGATCTTGCCGGCGCTGCCCGCGGGCACGGTGATCACGATGGCTTCCGGGCGGCCGATCTTGAGCGTGCTTTGCGTGCCCTTCCATATGGCCGGCGTGGCCGCGGCCTGGCCGGCGTCGAACAGCTTCACGGCATCAAAGGCCGTGTAGCCCCAGTTGAGCAACTTCTGGCTCTCGTTGGCGCGCGCGTTCTCGCTGGCCGCGCCGAGCACGATGGACAGCAGTCGCCGCTGCCCCACATTGGGGAAGTCGCGCTTGGACGTGGCGACCAGGCAATAGCCGGCGGCGGCCGTGTGGCCGGTCTTCAGGCCGTCCACGGTAGGGTCCCGAAACAGCAGCGAATTGCGGTTGTTGCTGTTCGAGGCCGGCGTGCCCTCGTAGCGATACTGCTTGGTGGAGTAGTAATGCAGGTACTGCGGGAAGTCCTGCATCAGGCGTGTGGAAAGCGTCGCCAGATCGCGCGCCGTAGTCGTGTGGCCGGGTTCGGTCAGGCCTTCCGGGTTTTTGTAGCTGGTGTTCTTCAAGCCCAGCGCCTTGGCCTGCTCGTTCATCAGGCGCACGAAGTTGTCCGCCGTGCCGCCCACCCCTTCGGCCAGTGCCATGGTGGCGTCGTTGCCGGACTGCACGATCATGCCCTTGAGCAGGTCGTCCACCGGCACCTGCATCTTGGGGTCAATGAACATGCGCGAGCCCGGCATCTTCCAGGCGCGCTCGCTCACAGGCAGGCGCTGCTCCAGCGTGATCTTCTTGGCGCGCAGGGCGTCGAACACCAGGTAGCCGGTCATGAGCTTGGTGAGGGACGCCGGCTCCACGGGCGCATCGATGTCCTTGGCGGCCAGCACCTGGCCCGCCGTCACGTCCACCAACATGTAGTTGCGCGCGGCAATTTCGGGTGGCTGAGGCACCTGCGCCCACAGCATGGCGGGAGTAAGCAGAACAACACAGACGAGGGAGCGCAGCGAGGGCAGCAGAGACTTCATGACGGGAACAACCAGGGGGAGAAACAAAAGGGAAGGACGGCCCAGGCGGCCGGAGCAAATGGGGGGGTTGCCGCGGCCTTCAGGCCATGGCTTGCAGGTGGCGCGCGACCAGGCCCCTGAGCAGCGGCAATTGTCCGTGAAAGAAATGGCCACCTCCGGGCACAACCGTAACCGGCAGTGTCTGCGGGCGCGCCCAGTCCATCACCGACGCCAGCGGCACGGTCTCGTCATGCTCGCCATGCACGATGAGGGTGCGCAAATGCGCCTCGGCCGGCACCGGTGCCACCGTGAAACGGCTAGCGGCCGTACCCACCAGCACGGCGCTGACCAGCTCGCGCTGGCCCCACAGCCGCGCCAGCGCATGGCTGGTGACGAAGGCGCCAAACGAAAAACCCGCCAGCGCCACCGGCCCCTGGGGCGCCACCTGCTCTACCACGGCCAGCAGGTCTTCCAGCTCGCCCTGACCATCGTCATGCACGCCGGCCGAGCCGCCCACACCACGGAAATTGAAGCGCACGGCGCTAAAGCCGCTGGCCACGAAGGCGCGCGCCAGGGTCTGCACCACCTTGTTGTCCATGGTGCCGCCAAACAGCGGGTGCGGATGGGCAATCACGGCCACGCCGCGCGGTGCCATGCCGGCAGCCGCGGCATCGCGCGCCGCCTCTATCGCGCCGGCCAAGCCCGTCAGGCTCAAACGTTCGGTCTGGGCATTCATTCTGCTATCCAATCAAGAGCTGGCAGCGCTTGCCCAACAAGCGCTATCGGCCAAAAACACTCTAAGAGTCAAACTCAGCGCCCAAGTTCCGGCGGCGTGAGCAGGCGCTCGACCACGACACCGTTCTTCAGGTGCGACTCGACGATTTCATCGATATCGGCCGCGTCCACATAGCTGTACCAGACACCCTCGGGGTAGACCACCGCCACCGGGCCGGCGGCGCAGCGGTCGAGGCAGCCGGACTTGTTCACGCGCACCTTGCCCGGGCCGGCCAGGCCCTGCTGCTTGACCAGGGTCTTGCAGTGCTCGAAGGCCTGCTGCGCGCCATGCTGGGCGCAGCAGTTCTCGCCATTGGTGCGCTCGTTCAGGCAGAAGAAGATGTGGCGCTGGAAATACGGGGGGGTGGTATCGCTCATGGGGCGCGATTTTAGGTTTGGGCGTCGCGCCGCGACAGGCGCAGCAGCACATACAGCAGTGCGGCGTAGGGCCAGAGCCAGCCCAGCCACTGGCCCAGGCCGTAGAAGCGGATGAAGCGCCCCTGCTCCCAGGCCTGCAGCGTCTGGGCAAAGTAGGCGTTGGTAGGGGCCTGGTTCAGCAGGTTCAGGTGCAGCACCAGCACCAGCAGCAGCACGGCAGCGCAGCCGCGCCGGGGCAGCGGCGCCAGCGCCAGAGCCGCCACCAGCCCCAGCCCCAAGCCGGCACGCGTGGCCGGCGTAAACCATTCCCAGGCATGCATGGGGCCATAGCTGAGCAGGCTGGACAGGGCCGTCGCGGCAATGCCGATGGCCGCCGCCGACAGCGCAAAGAGCGCGCGCCGCCCGATGTGGCGCATGATGCAGTAGCCCAGCAGGCAGGGGATGAGCAGCCCCAGCGCCACCGCCAGCATTTCGCCGCCCGGCGACAAGGGCTCGAAGGCGAAGTCCACGCTGGGCAGCCAGTCGCTGAACGGCGTGCCGTCGAGCAGATCGACCAGGGCCGATTCCAGCCGCTCCCACACCTGGCCCAGGCCCAAGGGCAGCGCCGCCGGAAACAGCAGCGCCCAGGGCCACAGCGCCAGCAGCACCAGCGCGCCGCGCGCCTGGGGCACGAACCACAGGGCGCGAAAGCGGCTCCAGCGCGAGATCGCCCCCAGCCGCTCCAGCAGCGCCGCAACCAGGGCCCCGAGCAGCGCGCCCGAGGCGTTGAGCGCCAGATCCATGTTCGACGGCACGCGCCGCGGCAGGTAGATCTGCAGATACTCCATGGCCAGCGACAGCAGGGCACCAGCCAAGGCCGCCACAGGCACGGCCGCGCGCGGCCAGCCGGTGCGCAGCAGGGCCAGGGCCAGCAGGAAGCCGAAGGGCGCGTAGCCGGCCAGATTCAGGTTGACGTCGAACCAGGTCCAGTACGGCGGCGGTATCTTCGCCGTGAGAAACACCCAGGGCGATACGCCCTGTTCGCGCCAGCCCTCGAACGGAAACAGGCTGGCAAAGACGATCAGCGCCGCGTAGATGAGCGCCAGGGGCCAGGCCGATGTCTTGTGCATGGGGCGTCGCGGCCGCCGTCAAACCCGTCAGAAGGGTTTGATCACCACCAGCGCCACGGCGGCAACCAGCAGCAGCACCGGAATCTCGTTGTACCAGCGGAACCAGCGGTGGCTGTGCTGGTCGGTATTGGCCTGCAGGGCGCGCAGCATGCGCACGCAGCTAAAGTGGTAGAGCACGATCAGCACCACCACGGCGAGCTTGGCATGCAGCCAGCCGTTACCAGCCCCCTGGCCAATGCCAAAGCCCAGCCACAGCCACAGCCCCAGGCCGATGGCCGGCACCGCCAGCAGGGTGGTGAAGCGCAGCAGCTTCTGCGCCATGAGCAAGAGGCGCTCGCGCTCGGCCACCGAGCCGGGCGCCACCATGGCCAGGTTCACGAAGATGCGCGGCAGATAGAACAGGCCGGCAAACCAGCTGGCGATGAAGACGATGTGAAAGGTTTTGACCCAAAGCATCGGCGCAGTGTAAGCGCGGCATCGGGCCAAAAAAGAGGCCCGGACGGAGCCGGGCTGGAAAGCCCCGTACGGCCATCAGACCCGCGGGGCCCCGCTCAGGGAGGTGAAGCGGGGGACAGCAGCGCCGCCCGCGCGCAATCTAACACCGGCCTGCGGCAAGCGCAATCTCAAGTCTCAGGCCGGCACGCCCAGCGCCTGGCTAAGCGCCACCTGCAGCGCCTGGGCCAGCCGCGGCGCGTCGGGCGGCGTGGCGCTGAGCTGGGTGCAGTCCACCGTGCGCCGCTGCATCGCTGCCACATCGCCAGGCTGATCCAGCGCAGCGCACAGCAGCGCCCAGTCGGGCGGCGTGACCAGGGTGCCGGCTACCAGCAGCACGCCGGTGCGCTGGCGCCGCTGCGCCAGGCCGACGAGCTTGCGGCCGGCGGCGTCCACCACCTCCCAGGGCGCAAGGCTGCCGTAGCAGGCCCAGGGCACGGTTGCGCCAGTCAGTGTGTTGGTGGCATCGACCTCGGCCGGCGGCAGCGCCCTGGAGGGCACGCCCAGCGCCGCCAGCACATCCACATGCAGCTGGCCCAGGCCATGGTAGCTGTCGGGCAGGCGCCCCTGCACCCAGGGGTGGTCTAGCGGCAGCACCACCGAACAGCTGACCATCCACGGCCCGGTGAGCACCGCGCCGCCGCCGGAGGGGCGCAAGAGCAGCTCGACATTCGCGTCCAGCCGGGCGCGCGCGCCCTCCTCGAACTTGCGCTGCGAGCAGCCGAGCACGACGGCCGGCGCCTCGTACATCCAAATGTGAAAGCGCGGCGCTTGCACCGGCTCCAGCATCTGTTCGCGGTTCCAGGCCTGTTCCTGGGCTATTGTTGAAAGGAGGCTCTCTGGGGCTGTCATGGGCGCGAAGGCTATCACCCCGCATGGGGCATCGGCAGCAAGGAGCCTGTCGGGCTTGGAGCGCCGAAAGCGAAAATCGGCCCCAGCGAGCACAGTTTTTGCCGGATTTGCAGCCCAATAGCCGAGCTATTGGGCAAAAAGACGGTGAAAAATGGGCCGCTGCGGTCGATTTGCAGCCG
>JAFEER010000092.1 GCA_018240985.1 Pseudomonadota bacterium | reverse complement strand
CCGAAACGCGGGTTGTCGGGCATGGCGATGGAGGCCGAATACACCATGACCACGCTGAAGGACAGCAGCAGCACCACCACCCAGCACAGCGCCTGGTCGAAACCCAGCACATGGGCCGGCGTGGCCGCGGTGCGGCGGAATTCGACGCCGCCCACGCGCACCGGCAGCTGGTCGGCGGCATCGGCAGGTGCAGCACCCACCATGGCACGCAAGCGCTGCCACAGGCTGGGGCGGGCGCTGGCTTCGCTCATGCCTGCCCTCCTTCCAGGCTCTGGCCGGCATCCTCGGCCAGGGCCTGCACGGCGGCGCAGAACACGCGCGCGCGGTGCGCATAGTTGTCGAACATGTCCAGGCTGGCGCAGGCCGGCGACAGCAGCACGGCGTCGCCGGCATGGGCGCGCTGGGCCGCCAGCTGCACGGCCTCGGGCAGGGTGGCCGCGTCCAGCAGCGGCACGCCCGCATCCTGCAGCGCGGCGCGGATCTGCGCCGCGTCGCGGCCGATCAGCAGGACGGCGCGCGCATAGCGGCTGATGGGCGCGGCCAGGGGCGAGAAGTCCTGCCCCTTGCCGTCGCCGCCCAGGATGACCACCAGGCGCCGATCCGCCCCCAGGCCGGTGAGCGCGGCGACGGTGGCGCCCACATTGGTGCCCTTGCTGTCGTCGAAATATTCCACCTCATGCAGCATGCCGATGGACTCGACACGGTGCGGCTCGCCGCGGTATTCCCGCAGCGCGTAGAGCATGGCGTTCAACGGGCAGCCCGCGGCCTGGGCCAGCGCCAGCGCCGCCAGGGCGTTGCAGGCGTTGTGCCGGCCGCGTATGCGCAGCGCGTCGGCGGGCATCAGGCGCTGGATGTGCAGCTCGGGCGCCTGGGCGTTCCTGCCACGTTTTTCGGTCTCGTCGGCCTCATGCGCGCGCACCAGCCAGGCCATGCCGGCGACGACCTCGATGCCGAAGTCGCCCGGGCGCTGCGGCAGGTCGGCGCCGAAGGTCACATGGGCGCGCGGCTGGGGCTTTTGCAGCTTTACACGCACCGGCGGCGGCAGCATGGCCATGACGGCGGCATCCTCGCGGTTCAGCACCATCAGGCCTTGGCTTCCGAAGATGCGCGCCTTGGCCTGGGCGTAGGCCTGCAGGCTGCCGTGCCAGTCCAGGTGATCCTGGGTGACGTTGAGCACGGTGGCGGCCGTGGGCTCGAAGCCGGACACGCCATCGAGCTGGAAGCTGGACAGCTCCAGCACCCAGACCTCGGGCAGGGTGGCTGCGTCCAGGCGCTCGCTCAGGGTGTCGAGCAGCGTCGGGCCGATGTTGCCGGCCACGGCCACGCTCTTGCCGGCGCTCTCGACCAGCAGGGCCGTGAGCGAGGTGACGGTGGTCTTGCCATTGGTGCCGGTAATCGCCAGCACGGCGGGGGCGTAGCCGTGGCTCGCGCGCAGCTCGCGCAGGGCCATGGCGTACAGATCCAATTCGCTTCCAACGCTTATCTGGCAAGCGCTGACAGCTACAGTAACGGGAGCAATTTCGGCCGGACTCAGGCCGGGCGAGCGGTAGACGGCGTGCAGGCCGCGGCCTTCGACCAGGCTGGCGTCAAACGGCCCGGCAATGAACTGCACCTGCGGCAGCTCGGCCTGCAACGTGGCCAGCTGCGGCGGGTTCGCGCGCGTGTCGGCCACGGTGACCTGGGCACCGCAGCGCACGCACCAGCGCGCCATGGCCAGGCCCGATGCGCCCAGGCCCAGAACCAGCACGCGCTGGCCGGCCAGGGGCGCCAGGCCCTCGCCGGGGCGGGTGGCGGGTGCAGCCTCATCGTCCGGGGCTGCCACCGCTTCGACAGGCGCAGCAGCCGCAGGCGCGGCGGCCGGCTCGTCGGTTGCGGCCACGTCGGCAAAGATGCGCGCAACAAATTCCCTGGCCTGCTCGGCCGCGGACACGGCCGGCGCCTGGTAGTCCGGCACGGGCGTTGCCGCCGGGGCCGCCTGGGGCTCCTGTGGCGTTGGCTGGGGGTCGTGGTGCTCGGTGTTCATCGCAGTTTCAGCGTGGTCAGGCCCAGCAGACACAAGAGCATGGTGATGATCCAGAAGCGGATGACGACCTGGGTTTCCTTCCAGCCGCTCTTTTCAAAGTGGTGGTGCAGCGGCGCCATCTTCAAGAGGCGCCGGCCCTCGCCATAGCGGCGCTTGGTGTACTTGAACCAGGCCACCTGCAGCATCACCGACAGCGCCTCGACCACGAAGATGCCGCCCATGATGGCGAGCACGATTTCCTGGCGCACGATGACGGCTATCGTGCCCAGCGCGCCGCCCAGCGCGAGGGCCCCCACGTCGCCCATGAAGACCTGCGCCGGATGGGCGTTGAACCACAAAAAGGCCAGGCCCGCGCCGGCCATGGCGGAGCAGAAAATCATGAGTTCGCCCGAGCCGGGGATGTGCGGAAACAGCAGGTACTTGGCAAAGCCGGCGTTGCCGGTCACATAGGCAAAGATGCCGAGCGAGCCGCCGACCATGACCACCGGCATGATGGCCAGGCCGTCCAGGCCGTCGGTCAGGTTCACGGCATTGCTCGCGCCCACGATGACCAGGTAGGTCAGGATCACGAAGCCCAGCACGCCCAGCGGGTAGCTGACCTCCTTGAAGAAGGGCACGAGCAGGCCGGCCTTCGGCGGCAAGTCCAGCGCAAAGCCGGACTTGATCCACTCGACGAACAGCTCGAACACGCGCGCGTTGGAAACCTCGGAAATGCTGAACACCAGGTACAGCGCGGCCAGCAGGCCGATCACCGACTGCCAGAAATACTTCTCGCGCGAGCGCATGCCCTCGGGGTCCTTGTTCACCACCTTGCGCCAGTCGTCCACCCAGCCGATGGCGCCAAAACCCAGCGTGACGACGAGCACGATCCAGACGAAGCGGTTCGACAGGTCGAACCACAGCAGCGTGGAAATCGCTATGCACAGCAGGATCAGCACGCCGCCCATGGTGGGCGTGCCGCTCTTGGACAGGTGGCTCTGCATGGCATAGCCGCGGATGGGCTGGCCGATCTTCAGCGCCGTGAGCATGCGTATCACC
Organism: Pseudomonadota bacterium; assembly: GCA_018240985.1. Lineage (GTDB taxonomy): Bacteria > Pseudomonadota > Gammaproteobacteria > Burkholderiales > Burkholderiaceae_C > Alicycliphilus. Next base: position 1,129 of record JAFEER010000092.1, on the reverse strand, counting down.
CTGGGGCCGGCGGCCAGGCCGATGAGCAGCGCCGTCAGCGCCGCCATCACCGCGCGGAAGGTGATGTACTGGAACACGCGTAGAAAACCGAACTCGGGCGACAAGCCCTGCAGCCATTGCGACAGGATCAGGAGCATGCGCCCTCCTCTGCAATCGCCTGCACCACCTGTTCCATGCGCATGAAACGCGACCCCTTCACCAGCACGCTGCCAGCCGTGGGCAGCGCCTGCCGCACCGCATCCAGCAGCGCGTCCATATTCCCAAAATGCCGTGCCGCCGGCCCGCAGGCCTTCACCGCGTGCGCGCTCAACGGGCCCAGGGCAAACAGCTGCTCTATGCCGCGCTGGCGCGCATGGGCACCGGCCTCGGCATGGAACTGCGGCCCCTGGTTGCCCACCTCCCCCATGTCGCCCAGCACCAACAGGCGCGGGCCCGGCAGCTCGGCCAGCACGTCGATGGCGGCGCGCACGGAGTCGGGATTGGCGTTGTAGCTGTCGTCCACCACCGTGATGGCGCGGCCCTGGTGCTGCACGGCAAAGGCGCGCGAGCGGCCCTTGACCGGCCGGAATTCCGCCAGGCCCTGGGCGATGGATGCGAGCGGCACGCCCGCGGCCACGGCGCAGGCGGTGACGGCGAGGGCGTTGGTCACGTTGTGCCGCCCGGCAATCGACAGGCGAGTGTCGAAGTTGCCCTGGGGCGTGGCGATGCGCACGGCCCAGGCGCCGTCCTGCCACGCTGCGCTTTCGCAATGCACATCGGCGGACTCTGCCGGCCGGCCCTCACTCCTGCCCTCTCCCACCGGGAGAGGGGGTAATACCGGGCGCGCGCTGGCTCCCTCGCCCCTTTGGGGAGAGGGTTGGGGAGAGGGTTGGGGAGAGGGTTGGGGAGAGGGTTGAGGAGAGGGGCCCGCAAAGCCGAGGCAAGGCCGTGCACCAGCCAGCTCGCGCCACAGCGGCGTGAAGGCGTCCGCTGCGGGGAACACGGCGACACCGTCCGGCGCCAGAGCCTCAAACACGCTGCCGTTCTCGCGCGCCACGGCCTCCACCGTGTGCATGAACTCCAGATGCTCGCGCTGGGCGTTGTTGACCAGGGCTACCGTGGGCCGCGTGATGTGCGCCAGGTAGGCGAT
>JAFEER010000091.1 GCA_018240985.1 Pseudomonadota bacterium | reverse complement strand
TTGAGCTTGCCCACGTCCTTGGCGCGGTCGATGATGCGCAGCTGGCCATGGCCGTCGATCACGCCGGCATCTCCGGTGTGAAACCAGCCGTCGGCATCCATCACCTCGGCCGTGGCGTCGGGGCGCTTGTAGTATTCCTTGAGCACCGAGACACCCTTGACCAGCACCTCGCCGTTGTCGGCCAGCTTGAGCTCAATGCCCGGCGCCGCCTGGCCGACGCTGTTCAAGTCCACCTGGCCGTCGCGCTGCAGGCAGACATAGGCGCAGGTCTCGGTTTGGCCGTAGAACTGCTTCAGGTTGATGCCGATGGAGCGGTAGAAGCGGAACAGCTCCGGCCCGATGGCCGCGCCCGCCGTGTAGGCCACATGGATGCGCGACAGGCCCATCACGTTGCGCAGCGGCCCATACACGGCAAAGTCGGCCAGTTGGTACTTGAGCCGATCGAGCGCACCCACCGGCTTGCCGTCCAGCATGTCCGAGCCCACGCGGCGCGCCAGCTGCATGGCGCTTTCGTACATGCGGCGCTTGAATGGGGCGGCGTCCTCCATGCGGATCTGGATCGAGGTCAGCATGCCCTCGAACACGCGCGGCGGCGCAAAGTAATACGTGGGGCCGATCTCGCGCATGTCGATGCTGACGGTAGCCGCCGACTCCGGGCAGTTGATGGTGTAGCCCGCCACCAGCCACTGCGCCAGCGAGAACAGGTGATCCCCCACCCAGGCCGGGGGCAGGTAGGAAATGATGCTGTCCTGCGGGCCCAGCTTGTCCACCTCGGCCGCGCCGCTGGCCGCGCCGATGAAGGCCGCGTGCGTCTGGCACACACCCTTGGGCTTGCCGGTGGTGCCCGAGGTGTAGAGGATGACCGACACGTCCTGCGGGCCGATCTGCCCGAGCATGGATTCCCACGCGCCGGGGTGGTCGCGATCCCATTGCTGGCCCTTGGCCACCAGGTCGGCCGTGCTGATCAGGCCCGGCTGGTCGTAGTTGCGCAGGCCGCGCGGGTCGTCATAAATGATGTACCGGATGCCAGGCATGGCCTCGCGCACTTCCAGCAGCTTGTCCACCTGCTCCTGGTTTTCGACGAAGGCGAAGTGGATGTCGGCGTCCTCGATGACGAAGGTCATCTCGCTGGCCACCGCGTCCTGGTACAGCGGAATCGGCACGCCGCCAATGCTTTGCACGGCGATGAAGCCCATGTACACATGGGGCCGGTTGTCGCTGACGATGGCCAGGTTCTGGCCGCGGGCAAAGCCCAGCGCCAGCAGGCCGCAGGCCATGCTGCGCACCTCGGCGGCGGCGGCCTGCCAGCTCCAGGTCTGCCAGATGCCATATTCTTTCTCGCGCAGCGCCGGCGCCTGCGGGCGTTGGCTGGCATGTTGCAGCAGCAAATGTGGGAATGTGGTCGTCATTCCTGTCCCTATCAGATTCTGTGAAACGGACGGCAGGCAAATGCATGCCAGCGCTGATTTGCAAGCAATACTAGGGGCGTGTTTGACGTTATTGTGTCGGTGTGGCGACAATTTGCGGGTTAGTCCTAGAAGGTCAAACCCTGGCTGATCGCAAGTACAGGGCGTGCCGGGGCAGGGCTGTATCCTTGTGCCCATGTACAACCCGTTTTTCGGCCTGGAGCACGCGCCGTTCTCCATCGCCCCCGACCCGCGCTATCTGTTCATGAGCGCGCGCCACCGCGAGGCGCTGGCGCACCTGCTCTATGGGCTGGATGCGGGTGGCGGCTTCGTGCTGCTCACGGGCGAGATCGGCACCGGCAAGACCACCGTGTGCCGCTGCTTCCTGGAGCAGATTCCGGCGCACTGCAACGTGGCCTACATCTTCAACCCCAAGCTCACGGTGCCCGAGCTGCTGCGCTCGATCTGCGACGAATTCGGCGTACCGCACCGGGCCGCAAGCGCCGGGGCCGAGACCGTCAAGGACTGCATCGACCCGCTCAACGCCTTTCTGCTGCAGCAGCATGCGGCCGGGCGCAACAACGTGCTCATCATCGACGAGGCGCAAAACCTCTCGCCCGACGTGCTGGAGCAGCTGCGCCTGCTCACCAACCTGGAGACCAGCGAGCGCAAGCTGCTGCAGATCATCCTCATCGGCCAGCCCGAGCTGCGCGCCATGGTGGCCAGCCCTGAGCTGGAGCAGCTGGCGCAGCGCGTGATTGCGCGCTACCACCTGCAGGCGCTGGATCGCGAGGAGACGCAGCAGTACATCGCCCACCGCCTGACCGTGGCCGGGCTGCGCGGGCCGCTGCCGTTCCAGCCGCGTGCGCTGGCGCGCGTGCACGCGCTCACCGGCGGCGTGCCGCGGCGCATCAACGTGCTGTGCGACCGTGCCCTGCTGGGGGCCTACGCCGCCGGTGTGCACGAGGTCAGCGACGCTATGGTGCGCCAGGCCGCGCGCGAGGTGTTCGACGCGCCTTCGGGCGCGACGGCGGCGGTGCGCACCAAGGGTGGGGCCGCGCGCTGGTGGTTTGCCGGCCTGGGGGGGCTGGCCGGCGCGGCGGCCGTGGCGGCCCTGGCTTTCGTGGGTGCGGACAAGGGTTGGTGGACGGTGCGTGCGCCAGATGCGCAGCGCACGGCGGTACAGGCGCCTGCTCCTGGTCCTAGTGCTGCTGCTGCACCTGCGGTTTCAACGCCGTCGGCATCCGCAGCGGCGCTACCGGCCGCACCTGCAGGGGGCGCCGCAACCGCCGCTTCTGCCGCTGGCGTAGAAGCGCAGGATGCTCCCATGGCGTTGGCAAGGTTCCTGGCCGCCCAGCCGCCAGCGGAAGCGCCGGCGGGCTGGCAGGCGCTCGCCCAGGCGTGGCAAGCCAGTCTGCCCGACGCTGCGGCCGACCCCTGCGCGCAACTCGCTTCCGAGGGCCTGCGCTGCTACCGCCAGCGCCGCGCCAGCCTGAACCTGCTGCGCCAGCTGGATCGGCCGGTGCTGCTGACCCTGCATGCGGCCGTGGGCGCAGACGCCGAAACGCGCGCCATGTCAGTCCTGCTGCGCCATCTTGACGCGAATCAGGCCACCCTGGCAGGCGCCGGCGGCCAGACGCTGCAGCTGCCCGTGGCCGATCTGGCGCCGCTGTGGCGCGGCGAGATTGCCACGCTGTGGCGCGCGCCCGCCAACCTGCCGCACGGCGCCGACGCGGCCGCCAGCGCCGCCGGCGCTGCCTGGCTGGACAGGCGCCTGGCCGTGGCCGGTGCCGGCCCGGCCGAGGCAGGGCCCATGACGCCCGAGCGGCGGCGTGCGCGCATCCATCAATTCCAGCTCAGCCAGGGCCTCACGCCCGACGGCCGGGCCGGGCCCATGACGCTGATGATGCTCAACCACGCCACTGGCGTGCAGGAGCCACGGCTGCGCAGCGGAGGCTGAACCCATGTCCTACATTCTTGATGCCCTGCAGCGTGCCCAGGCCGAACGCGGCCGCGGCAGCGTGCCCGGCCTGCACACGCCGGCCACCCCCGTGGCCGGCGCACAGGCGGCCAAGGCCAAGCCGGCAGGCGCCGTCGCCACCAGGTGGCTGATCGCGCTCATCCTGGCGCTTGGCCTGGCCGGTGGCGGCTGGTGGCTGTGGCGCCTGCAGTCGGCGCCTGCGACGCCGGTGGCTATTGCGCCCAAGCCTGCTGCCAGCGCCCCCGTCGCGGCATTGGCGCCGCCCGTGCCGGTGCTGCCCGACGCGCCCGAGGCAGCGCCACCAAGCCCGCCCGTCCCCGCGGCAGCGCCGCAGCCGCGGGCCCCGGCCCCAGCCGCCGCCACGGCCAAACCGGCACCGCCGCCGCGCCAGGAGCGCGCGGCCGCGCGCACCCCGCCCCCGCCCGCATTGGCCGAGCGCCAGCCCGGCACCCCCCCGGCCGCAGCCCAACAAGCGCCCGTCAAAGCGCCCACCAAAGCGCCGCCCGCGGCCACCGAGGCCACGGCCCCCGTGTTTGCGCAGGCCGACCTGCCGCCCGCCGTGCGCGAGCAACTGCCCACGCTGCAGCTGGCCGGCGTCACCTATTCCTCCAACCCGCTGTACCGCATGGTCATCGTCAACGGCCAGGTGCTGCACGAAGGCGACCAGGCGGCGCCGGGCCTGGTGCTCGAGCGCATCGAGCCCGGCCGCACGGTGTGGGCATTCCGCGGCTATCGCTACGCGCTGCCGGCGCAGTGAGCTGGGTGTCAGTCACCCCTGACTCACTGCGTAGGATGGGCTTTCAATCCGATCAGCGCTGGGCTTCTCCCTTGTGCCGGCGGGACGCCGGCGCTCCCAGGCGCGGGTCTGCTGGGAGCGCCGGCATCTTGCCGGCTGGGCTTGGCTGCGCGTGTGCCCATGCTGCAAAGCTGAATACGGATATCAAGCAAACATCGGCTGCAGCGCCTTCCTGATAAGCGCTTGCAGCTACAAAAATGATATTCCTCAGCCAGGCTTTCGTGGTATTCCCGCTGCCGCTGCCGGCGCTTTGGCGTCATGCTTTCGAGTCATGAGCCAAGAACTGTCTCTGCTCCAGCGCCGCCGCCCGCCCACAGCGCAGGAGCTCGCCGGCATTCCCTGGCTGGCCAGGCTGCTTCCGGCCGAGCGTGACTATGCCGTGGCGGCCGTGGTGGTGGGCGATGCCGACTCCGGCGACTAT
>JAFEER010000090.1 GCA_018240985.1 Pseudomonadota bacterium | reverse complement strand
GAGCGCGCGCATCTCGGGCGAGACCGGCACCAGATTGCTCGACAGCGAGAGCTCGGCGCCCAGCAGGTGCACCTCGGTCAGGTGGTGGCGCAGGGCGACCTCGGCCTGGCGGCGCAGCGCCAGCGCCAGGGTGGCGGCGCTGACATTGGGGTTGCCGTCGCGGTCGCCGCCAATCCACTGGCCCATGCGCAGGAAGCTGGCCACGCTTTGATCCGCGCCCAACTCGCGCTCCAGGTCGGCATAGATGCGCGGGATCTGCTGCAGGAAGGTGGATTCGTAGTACGACAGCGCGTTCTCGATCTCGTCCGCCACGGTGAGCTTGGAATAGCGCAGCAGCCGCGTCTGCCACAGCTGGGCCACGCGGGCGCGCAGCTGCGCCTCGTTGGCGGCCAGCTCGCGCGGGGTGAGGGTGTCCTTGGCACTGTTGTAGAGCTGGGCCCGATCCTGGATGTCGTCGCGCTGGGTGAGCAGCTGGGCGATCTCGCGCTCGGCATCCAGGATGCTCTTGCGCTGCACCTCGGTGGGGTGGGCCGTGAGCACCGGCGCCACATAGCTCGTGGCCAGGGTCTGCGCCACGGTGCTCGGCGCAATGCCGGCCCAGCGCAGGCGCGCCAGCGCCACCTCGATGCTGCCCTCCTGGCTGCTGCCGGCGCGCTCGTGCACGGCACGGCGGCGGATGTGGTGCCTATCCTCGGCCAGGTTCGCCAGGTGGCTGAAATAGGTGAAGGCGCGGATCACGCTCACCGTCTGGTCGCCCGTCAGGCCCTTGAGCAGTTTTTTCAGCGCCCGGTCGGCCTCGTGATCGGCATCGCGCCTGAAGGCCACCGACAGCTGGCGGATCTGCTCCACCACCTCATAGGCGGCCTCGCCCTCCTGCTCGCGGATCACGTCGCCCAGGATGCGCCCGAGCAGGCGGATGTCCTCGATCAGCGGCAGATCCTTGTCGGTCTTGCGTGCGGGCGCGGCGGTACTGGCGGCGGCTGTCTTGCGGGCGGCGGTGGTCATGCGCGGGTGTCTCCTGATGCGCTTGTGGGTGTTGCAGCGCAGCATGCTAGCATCATCGATTGCCCCAAACCCGTATCTGCGGGGCCATGAAGACAGCCTTTCCATGACCACTGCCAGCGCCCTCCCCGCCATCGTCATCGCCACACGCGAAAGCCAGCTTGCCATCTGGCAGGCCGAACATGTGCAGGCCCTGCTCACCGCGCGCGGCCACCGCGTCAGCCTGTTGGGCATGACCACGCGCGGCGACCAGATTCTGGATCGCACCCTCTCCAAGGTCGGCGGCAAGGGCCTGTTCGTGAAGGAGCTGGAGGTGGCGCTGGAAGAAGGCCGCGCCGACATCGCCGTGCACTCGCTCAAGGACGTGCCGATGGAGCTGCCGGCGGGCTTTGCCCTGGCCTGCGTGATGGAGCGCGAAGACCCGCGCGACGCCTTCGTCTCGCCGCGCTACGCCACGCTGGACGAGCTGCCGGAAGGCGCCGTGGTGGGCACGTCGAGCCTGCGCCGCCAGGTGCTGCTGCAGGCGCTGCGCCCGGATCTGAAGATAGAGCCGCTGCGCGGCAACGTGCAGACGCGCCTGCGCAAGCTGGACGAGGGCCAGTACGCCGCCATCGTGCTCGCCGCCGCGGGCCTGAAGCGCCTGGGCCTGAACGAGCGCATCCGCAGCGTGTTCGAGCCCGGCCAGATGCTGCCCGCGGCCGGCCAGGGCGCTTTGGGCATCGAGATCCGCAGCCAGCGCCAGGATTTGATCGACGCCCTGGCGCCGCTGGCGCACCAGCGCACCTGGCTCACGGTGACCGCCGAGCGCGCCGTGAGCCGCGCCATGGGCGGCAGCTGCTCCATGCCGCTGGCCGCGCATGGCCAGTGGAGCCGCGACGAGCTGCGCCTGCAGGCCGCCTGGGGCGACATGGACGGCCGCCTGCCCCTGGTGCGCGCCGAGGGTGCGGCCCCGGTGGCGACGCTGGCACAGGCCGACGCCCTGGGCCTGGAAGTGGCTGCCAGGCTGCGCGCCGCCGGCGCCGTGGCAGCCTGCTGAGCATGGCCGCGCGCGCCATCGTCACGCGCCCGGCGCGCGAGGCCGCCCAGTGGGTTGCCAGGCTGCAGGAGCGCGGCATAGCAGCCTGCGCGCTGCCCTTGATCGCCATCACAGCAGTGAGCGACCCGCTGCTGCGCGCGGCCTTGCAGCGCGCGCGCGAGCGTTTTGCCAGCTACCGCGCCGTGATGTTCGTGAGCGGCAATGCGGCTCAGTATTTTTTTGAATCAAATCAGGCCCAGGCGCTTATCCAGAAAGCGCCACAAGCTATCAATACAAGAGTATGGGCGCCGGGCCCCGGCACCGTGGCGGCGCTGCGCCAGGCGGGCATCCCCGAGCAGCGCATCGACGCGCCACGGGCCGACGCCGCGCAGTTCGACTCCGAGGCGCTGTGGCAGGTGGTGGCGCCGCAAATCGTCCCAGGCCAGCGCGTGCTCATCGTGCGCGGCACGAACGCGCCGGGCGCCGATGGCGGCAATGGCCGCGAATGGCTGGCCCAGCGCATTGCGGCTGCCGGCGGCGCCGTGGATTTTGTCGCCGCCTACGAGCGCGGCGCGCCCAGGCTGGATGCTGCGCAGCAGGCGCTGGCCCGCAGCGCGGCAACCGACGGCTCGATCTGGCTGCTGAGCAGCTCCGAGGCCATTGCCCACCTGGCCACGGCCCTGCCCGATCAGCACTGGAGCGATGCGCGCGCCCTGGTGACGCATCCACGCATTGCACAGGCGGCACGCGCGGCCGGCTTTGGCCAGGTCACGGAATGCCGCCCTGCATTCAATGAGGTGGCCGCGTCGATAGAATGGTTGCATGAGCACTGAGACCGCCCCCGAGCCGTCCTATACCACGCCGCCAGCGGCACGGACACCGCCCCCCGCCAGCCACGGCGGCGGCGCTGCGCTCTATGCGCTGGGCATCATCGCCATCGCAGCGCTCGTCAGCTCGGTGCTGCTATGGCAGCGCCTGGCCAGCATTCAAGAGCAGCTGGCACGCCAGACGGCCGACTCCGGCGCCCAGGCGGTCGAGGCACGCACCATGGCCCAGCAAGCGCAGGATGTGGCACGCGACACCGCAGCGCGCCTGGCCGTCACCGAGACCCGCGTGGGCGAGGTGGCGCTGCAGCGCAGCCAGCTGGAAGAACTCATGCAGAGCCTGTCGCGCTCGCGCGACGAAAACCTGGTGGTGGACATAGACGCCGGCCTGCGCCTGGCCCAGCAGCAGGCCCAGCTCACGGGCAGCCTGCAGCCGCTGGTGGCGGCCGTCAAGAGCGCCAGCCAGCGCATCGAGCGCGCCGCCCAGCCACGCCTGGCGCCGGTGCAGCGCGCCCTGAACCATGACCTGGAGCGGCTCGACCATGCCTCGGTCACCGACACGGCCGGCCTGCTGGTGCGCATCGACGACCTGGTGCGCCAGGTCGATGATCTGCCGCTGATAGGCAGCGTGGCCCAGGCCTCCGCCATGCGCCGCCAGGCGGAGAGCGAATCCGCCAGTGCCGAACCGGCCAGCGTACCGGCCCACGAACCGCAATGGAAGACCACGCTGCGCCGCACCTGGGAAGGCGTGCTCGACCAGACCCGCGGCCTGGTACGCGTGCGCCGCGTGGATCAGGCCGATGCCATGCTGCTGGCGCCAGACCAGGCCTTCTTCCTGCGCGAGAACCTGAAGCTCAAGCTGCTCAACGCCCGCATGGGCCTGCTGGCGCGGCGCATGGACTCGGCCCGCGCCGACATTGCCGCCGCCACCAGCGCCTTGAACAAATACTTCGACCCCGCATCGCGGCGTACCCAGTCCGCCGCCACCGCCCTGCAACAGCTGCAGGAGCACATGAAGACCACCGAGTTGCCACAGCTCGACGACAGCTTCGCCGCCCTGGCCACGGCCGCAGCCGGCCGCTGAACCACCGCACAGGTAGCCTCCACCATGCGCGCAGCACTCTGGTTTCTGGGACTGTTCGGCGTCGCCGTTGCCGTTGCGCTGTTTGTGGGCAACAACCAGGGCACGGTCACCGTGTTCTGGCCGCCCTACCGCGTGGATCTGTCGCTGAACATGGTGGTGCTGTTGCTGCTGGGCGGTTTCGTCCTGCTGTATGCGGCGCTGCGCGGCCTGTCCAAGCTGCTGCAGATGCCCGTGCGCGCCAGGCGCTGGCGCCTGCTGCAAAAGGAGCGCGCCATGCACGGCGCGCTGCTGGATGCGCTGTCGCAGATGCTGGCCGGGCGCTTTTTGCGCGCACGCAAGGCGGCCGAATCGGCCATTGCCCAGTCCACGGCGCTCGATGACGCCGAGCACCACCTGCCCCACGGCACCCAGCTGCGCACGCTGGCCTACCTGGTGGCGGCCGAGAGCTCGCACGCCCTGCAGGATCGCAGCACGCGCGAGATGCACCTGCAGCAGGCGCTGGATCACATCCCCGATCGCGCACCGGCCGCCATGCTGGAGCTGCGCGAAGGCGCACAGCTGCGCGCAGCACGCTGGTCGCTGGACGAGCGCGATGCCGACACTGCGCTGGAGCGGCTGGCCACCCTGTCAGCCGGCACGGCGCGGCGCACGCTGGCGCTGCGCGGCAGGCTCAAGGCGACGCGCCTGGCACACCAGACCGAGCAGGCACTGGAGACGGCACGCCTGCTGGGCAAGCACCATGCGTTCTCGCCCGCAGCCGCAGAAAGCATCGTGCGCGGTCTGGCCATGGAGCTGATCAATGGCGCGCACGACTCGGCCCAGCTGCAGCGCATCTGGCTTGGCCTGGAGAGTGCCGAACGCGCCATGCCCGAGATCGCCGTGGCTGCCGCGCAGCGCCTGGCGCAACTGGGCGGTGAAGCAGCCCAGGTGCGCACCTGGCTGCTACCCGTGTGGGAGCGCATGGCCGTGCTGCCCGACAGGCAGCAGCTCAAGGTGGTGCAGGCGCTGCAGGCCAGCCTGGAAGGGATCGATGCCAGCTGGCTCGCGCGCATCGAATCGGCGCAGAAATCGGATCCGCGCAATGCGCGCCTGCTGTACCTCTCGGCCGCGGCCTGCCTGCAGCGCGAACTGTGGGGCAAGGCGCAGCAGTTGTTCACCCAGGCGGCGGGGCAACTAACCGACCCGCCCTTGCGCGCCAGTGCCTGGCGCCACCTGGCCGGCCTGGCCGAGCAGCGCGGCGACGCCGAAGCCGCCGCGCGCGCCTGGAAGCAGGCCGCGCTGCAATAGACACATAGCCACGGCCCTGGCACCGCGGGCCCCCACCTCCAGCGACCAAGCACTCCGCGCTAGCGAAATAGCGCGCGCAGCACAACTGCGTTGTGTACCTGCGCTGTGTACCTGCGCTGTGTACCTGTGTCTTGTACCTGCGTTTTGAGCATGGATTAATGCGCAAAAAAACATGCACGGCAAATGAATCATAAGATCGCCAGCCTTACCTCTTAACACAGCGCCGCATCGACGCACTTGTGTTGCATCAACCCATGGGTGTACAAAACATGCCACCAGAACTGAAAAGGAATCCACCATGGACAGTGCGATATTGAGCCTGCTGGCCGCCTTTCTGCTGTCCGTCATTGGACTGTTCGCCTTCATCTGGTCGCTGCGCAAGGGCCTGCTGGTGGAGAACCCCAAGGCGGCCTCGGCCATCTTTGCGCGCGGCGAGATCGGCCATGCCGACGATCCGGCATTGGGACAGGCCGAGCACCAGCGCTTTCAGGCCATCGCGGCCGAGCCCGGCGACTCGACCCACCTTCCCGACGCCCATGAGATCGAAGACCGGGTCGATGCCGACCGCTCCAGCGCCTTCCCGGTGTTCATGTTCATCGCCTTCGCCTGCATGTGGCTGCTGTTCGGTGGCATTGCCGGCCTGACGGCGTCGCTCAAGCTGCACATGCCCGACTGGCTGGTGAGCGAGGCCTGGATGACCTTCGGCCGCATGCGCACCATGCACCTGACGGCCGTGCTCTATGGCTGGATCACCAACGCCGAGCTGGGCATCATCATCTGGCTCATGCCACGCCTGCTGCGCACGCCGCTGATGGGGCCGATGTGGATCATGCTGGGCGGCGCGCTGGTCAACGTGGCCATCGCCAGCGGTGTCGGCGCCATCGGCGCGGGCTGGACGGACGGGCTGGAATACCTGGAGATGCCCTGGCAGATCGGCATCTTCTTTGCCGCCGGCATGATCTGCATCATCGGCCCGGTGCTCTACACGCTGGTCAATCGCAAGGTCGAATCGCTCTACGTGACGACCTGGTACCACACCGCCGCGCTGCTGTGGATCACGCTGCTGTTCATCGTCGGCAAGGTGCCGGGCGTGCAGTTCGGCGTGCAGCAGGCGGCGATGAACTGGTGGTACGGCCACAACGTGCTGGGACTGTGGTTCACGCCGGTGGGGGTGGGCGCCATCTATTACTTTCTGCCCAAGATCATTGCGCGGCCGATCCGCTCGTACAACCTGTCCATTCTGGGTTTCTGGACGCTGGCCTTCTTCTACGCCCAGGTCGGCGGCCACCACCTGGTGGGCGGGCCGGTGCCGGGCTGGCTGGTCACGCTGTCCATCGTGCAGAGCATGATGATGATCATCCCGGTGCTGGCCTTTGCCATCAACATGGCGCTGACGATGAAGGGGCGCATGCACCTGGCACGCTATTCGCCCGTGCTGCGCTTCATGATGTTCGGCGGCTTCATGTACCTCATGTCGTCGCTGCAGGGTTCGTTCGAGGCACTGCGCTCGGTGCAGGCGGTGGCGCACTTCACGCACTACACCGTGGCCCATGCCCACCTGGGTGCCTACGGCTTTGTCACCATGGTGTTGTTCGGTGCCATCTACTTCATCATGCCGCGCATCATGCACTGGGAGTGGCCCTATCCGCGCCTGATCTCGCTGCACTTCTGGCTGGCCGCGGTCGGCATCCTGATCTACTTCTTCTTCCTGTCCTACGGCGGCTGGCTGCAAGGCCTGGCCATGCTCGATCCGGCACGCCCGTTCATCGAATCCGTCACCGTCACCCTGCCCTGGCTCAAATGGCGCAGCTTTGGCGGCGGGTTGATGGTGGCCAGCCATGTGGTCTTCGTCTTCCACTTCCTGGCGATGGTGCTGCGCTTCGGCCCGGATCGTACCGGCGCCGCACTCTTCTCCAATCAGTCCAAGGCCGGGGGGCTCGCTCATGGAAAATGAAACCAAACTCGCCGCGGGCGCCATGGTGACCTTTGCCATCGCCGTCTCGGCGCTGGTGATCCTGCCCTATATCCAGGAGCACGACGTCAAGCCGCCCGAAGGGCTCAAGCCCTATACCAGCGCCGAGCTGCGCGGGCGCTCCGTCTACATCGCCAACGGCTGCATGTACTGCCACAGCCAGCAGCCGCGCTCGACCAGCTTCTCCCCCGCGGACGCCAAGCGCGGCTGGGGCCGTGCCTCGGTGCCGGCCGACTATGTGTATGACCGGCCGCACCTGCTGGGCAGCATGCGCACCGGGCCAGACCTGTTCAACATCGGCGTGCGCCAGCCCAGCAAGGACTGGCAGCTGGGCCACCTGTACCAGCCGCGCGCCTACGTGCCCGAGTCCATCATGCCGTCCTACCCCTATCTGTTCGACGTGAAGGACAAGGTCGATCCGGGCGAAGAGGCGCTCAACCTGCCGCCGGGCACCGCCCCGGTGGGCAAGGTGGTGGTGCCCACGCCCGAGGCGCAAGACCTGGTGAAGTACCTGCAGGCGCTCAAGCGTGAATACCCGATCCTGCCGCCCGAACCTCACGAGGCCACAGGCGCCAAGACATCCTCTGCGCCGTCGGCCGAAAAGTCCGCGCCCGCATCCTGAAAGGACTGCCACGATGAGCCAAGACCCAGTCACGCGCGCACAACAGCGCGAAAACGAAGACCCCGAGGAAACCGTCCGCCCCATGCCGATGGCCGTGCTGCTGATTGCCGTGGTCATGGCGCTGTGGGGCGTGGTCTACATCCTGCGCAGCGAACCGCTGACGCTCTCGGCCTATGGCGACCAGCGCACGCGCGCCGAGCTCTCGGGCCCGGTTGCCGGCGCCGGCGGTGGCGCCGTGGACGGCAAGGCGATCTTTGCCGCGCAATGCGCCGCCTGCCACCAGGCCACGGGCGCCGGCCTGCCGGGGGTGTTCCCGCCGCTCGATGGCTCGGAATGGGTGCAGGGCAGCACCAAGGTGCTGGCCAACATCCTGCTGCACGGCATCACCGGGGACATCACGGTGAAGGGCAACAAATACTCCGGCTCCATGCCCAGCTTTGCGCAGCTGTCGGACGCCGAGCTGGCCGGCGTGGCCAGCTTCATACGCGGCAACTGGTCGAACAAGGCCGAGGCGGTGACGTCAGACCTGTTTGCCCAGGAGCGCAAGGACGGCAGCCGCAGCACGCCCTTCGAAGGCGAGGCAGCCCTGAAGGCCTTGGAAAAGTAACGGGTCATGCTGCGCACCGCCCTGGCCAGCGCCCTGCTGCTGCTGGGCGGCTGGGCCGCAGCCAGCTGGCTGAGCTACGACTTCCAGGTCTTCACCGACGAGGGCGCACGCCGCCTGGCCGTGGCGCTGCACCCGGTCGCCGCGCCTGCCGTCACGGTGCAAGGGCCGGACGTTGAGGGCAGCCTGCCGGCGCTGTTGAGCGAGGACGGCGGCGTCACCATCGTCGATTTCATCTACACGCATTGCGAAACCGTGTGCCTGACGCTGGGCAGCAGCTTCCAGCAGCTGCAGGCCGAGCTGCAGGCCGACCGGTCAAAGGGTAGCCCGGCCAAGCTCAGGCTGCTGTCCATCAGCTTTGACGGCGTGCGCGACGACCCCACGGCGCTACAGGCCTACGCGCAAGGCCTGCGCGCCGAGGCCGCCCTGTGGCGCTTCGTGCGCGTGCCCGACGTGGCGCAGCAGCAGGCCCTGCTGCGCCGGCTGGGCGTGGTCGTGATCCCCGATGGCCGTGGCGACTATGAGCACAACGCCGCCCTGCTGGTGTTTGATGCCAAGGGGCGCATGGTGCGCATCTTCGACCTGGCGGAGCAGCAGCTGGCACTCAACTACGCGCGCCACCTGACCCGGGGGCCGCAATGAAACGCCCCGCCTGCAAGCCCTGGCACCAGGCGGCCATAGGGGTGGCGTTACTCGTGCTGCTGGCACTGCCATTTGCACGCCACTGGCTTGAGGCCAGCATGTGGCGCCACATGCTGCTGCAGTTCCCGCTGTTGATGCTGGCCGGCACCCTGCTCGCCGCCACACTGCCGGCGCGCGCGCGCAGCGCCATCGCCGGCTGGAACGCCCACGGCATCGCCGGACTGCTGGGCGTGGTCGTGGTGCTGTCCGTGCTCATGATCCCGCGTGTGCTGGATCTGGCGCTTTACCGTGGCGACATCGAAGCCGCCAAATGCGCCGCCCTGCTGCTCGCAGGCGCCCTACTGCGCCTGTCCTGGCAGCCGGCCGGGCTGGTGCTGCAGAGTTTCTTCCTGGGCATGCTGCTGCCCATGATGGTCGTCGTCGGGCAGCTCTATGTCGATTCGCCCCTGCGCCTGTGCAACGCCTACCTGCAGGACGACCAGGAGCGCCTGGGCCAATGGCTGATTGGTGTGGCGGCGCTGCTGGCGCTTGCCTGGCTGGCGCATGTGGGCTGGCTGCTGGTGCGCCAGGATGCGCGCCGCGAGCAGGCACAGAGTCGCTAAAAATCCAAGCAAAATAGGCTATAGCGCCCATCCGACAAGCGCTATAAGCTATCAAAAAAATAGTATGCCAGCGGCGATAAAATCCCCCATCCTTCTCACCACTGCCACAGCACGGCATCCCGCGGGATGCCGTTTTCATTGCCATGAGCGACACCCCCAATCAACCCGGCCTGCAATCCCTGTCCAAATCGTTCGAGCCCGCCGAGCTCGAGGCCCATTGGGGGCCGGAATGGGAGCGCCGCGGCTACGGCCGCGCCGGCGTGCGCGGCAGCGGCCAGCCGGATGCGGCGGCGCCGTCGTTCGCCATCCAGCTGCCCCCGCCCAACGTGACCGGCACGCTACACATGGGCCACGCCTTCAACCAGACCATCATGGACAGCCTGACGCGCTATCACCGCATGCTGGGCTGCAACACAGCCTGGATTCCGGGCACGGATCACGCCGGCATCGCCACGCAGATCGTCGTCGAGCGCCAGCTGCAGGAACAAGGCATTAGCCGCCACGACCTGGGCCGGCCCGAGTTCCTGAAAAAGGTGTGGGAGTGGAAGGAGCAGTCGGGCAACACCATCACCACGCAGATGCGCCGTCTGGGCGACACCGTGGACTGGAGCCGCGAATACTTCACCATGGACGACAAGCCGTCCAAGGTGGTGACCGAGACCTTCGTCAAGCTGTATGAACAGGGCCTGATCTACCGCGGCAAGCGCCTGGTGAACTGGGATCCGAAGCTGCAGTCCGCCGTGTCGGATCTGGAGGTGGAGAACGAGGAAAAGGACGGCTCGCTCTGGCATATCGCCTACCCGCTGGTAGATCCTGATGGAAGCCTCGCGGCTTCGGGTTCGGGCCAGCTCGTCGTGGCAACGACGCGGCCTGAAACCATGCTGGGCGACGTGGCCGTGATGGTGCATCCCGAGGACGAGCGCTACGCGCACCTGATTGGCAAGACTGTGAAGCTGCCCCTCTGTGACCGCGAGATTCCGGTGATTGCCGACGCCTATGTGGACAAGGCATTCGGCACCGGCGTGGTCAAGGTCACGCCCGCGCACGACCAGAACGACTACGCGGTGGGCCAGCGCCACGGCCTGCCGATGATTACCGTCCTCGATTTGACAGCGCACATCGTTTCCTACCCGACCGGCGACGATGCTGCTCAGATGCTCGAACTTCGCAAGCGCTTTGACGCTGGAGAGCGGTCGTTTTTCGTTGCAAACACTCTTGCTAACTTTGAAGGGCAACGGGCGATCCCGGAAAGATACCGGGGCATGGATCGCTTTGCCGCGCGCAAGGCCGTGGTGGCCGATCTGGAGGCCCTGGGCCTGCTGGTCGAGGTGAAAAAGCACAAGCTCATGGTGCCGATCTGCACCCGCACCGGCCAGGTGATCGAGCCCATGCTGACCGATCAGTGGTTCGTGGCCATGAACAAGGTCGGCCAGGGCGATGCCACCGGCAAGTCCATCGCACAAAAGGCCATCGACGCCGTGGCCTCGGGCCAGGTCAGCTTTGTGCCCGAGAACTGGGTCAACACCTACAACCAGTGGATGAACAACATCCAGGACTGGTGCATCTCGCGACAGCTCTGGTGGGGGCACCAGATTCCGGCCTGGTACGACGAGGATGGCAAGGTCTACGTCGCCAAAACGGAAGCCGAAGCGCAGGCCCAGGCGCCGGGCAAGCTGCTCCGCCGCGACGAGGACGTGCTCGACACCTGGTATTCCAGTGCGCTGGTGCCGTTCTCCACCATGGGCTGGCCCAATCAGACGGACAGCGCCACCGACGACTACAACCTCTATCTGCCCTCCTCCGTGCTGGTGACGGGCTACGACATCATCTTCTTCTGGGTGGCCAGGATGATCATGATGACCACGCACTTCACCGGCCGCGTGCCGTTCAAGCATGTCTACATCCACGGCCTGGTGCTGGACGCGCATGGCAAGAAGATGAGCAAGTCCGAGGGCAATGTGCTGGATCCGGTGGACTTGATCGACGGCATTGCCCTGGAGCCACTGCTGGACAAGCGCACGCAAGGCCTGCGCCGCCCCGAGACCGCGCCCACCGTGCGCAAGAACACGCAAAAGGAATTCCCTGAGGGCATTCCGGCCTATGGCGCCGACGCGCTGCGCTTTACCTTTGCCGCGCTCGCCAGCCTGGGCCGCAGCATCAACTTCGACAGCAAGCGCTGCGAGGGCTACCGCAACTTCTGTAACAAGCTCTGGAACGCCTCGCGCTTCGTGCTCATGAACTGCGAGGGTTACGACTGCGGCTTTGACGGCGACGGCAGCTGCAGCGAGGCCTATCTGCAGTTCAGCCAGCCGGATCGCTGGATCGCCTCGCAGCTGCAAAAGGTGGAGGCCGAGGTCGCGCGCGGCTTTGCCGACTATCGCCTGGACAACGTCGCCACCACGCTCTACGACTTCGTCTGGAACGAGTTCTGCGACTGGTACCTGGAGATCGCCAAGGTGCAGATCCAGACCGGCAGCGCGCAGCAGCAGCGCGGCACGCGCCGCACGCTGATCCGCGTGCTGGAGGCCATCCTGCGCCTGGCCCATCCCATCATCCCGTTTGTGACCGAGGCGCTGTGGCAGGTGGTGGCCCCGGTGGCGCGCATAGCAGGCGCGTCCATCGCCATTGCCCCCTACCCCCAGGCGCAGCCGGCCAAGATCGACGAAGCCTCGATCGCCTACGTCGCCCGCCTGAAACAGATGGTGGACGCCTGCCGCACGCTGCGCGGCGAGATGGGCGTCTCGCCCGCCCAGCGCCTGCCGCTGCTGGCCGTGGCCGATACGGCCGAGGACGCAGCCTTCCTGCGCGCCAACGCCGATGTGCTCAAGAACCTGGCCAAACTCAGCGAGGTCAAGGTGTTTGACGACGCCGCAGCCTGGGCCAGTGAGGCGCAGAACGCCCCGGTCAACGTCATCGGCGGCGCGCGCCTGGCGCTGTTCGTCGAGATCGACGTGGCGGCAGAAAAGTCCCGCCTGTCCAAGGAAGTGGCACGCCTGCAAGGCGAGATCACCAAGGCCAACGCCAAGCTGGGCAACGAGGCCTTCGTCGCCAAGGCGCCGCCCGCCGTGATCGAGCAGGAAAAGAAACGCGTGGCCGACTTCGGCGGCACGCTCTCACGCATCCAGGAGCAGCTCGCGCGCTTGAGTTGACCCCTGTCTTACTCCTTCCCCCTCTGGGGGAAGGCGGGGATGGGGGCGGCCTGCCATGCCGACACCGCTGGCCCCCACCCCAACCCTCCCCCAGAGGGGGAGGGAGAAAAGCCCAATCCCGAGGAACCTCCCATGACCACCACCCGCGTCCGCAAAGCCGTCTTCCCCGTCGCCGGCCTCGGCACCCGCTTCCTGCCCGCCACCAAGGCCAGCCCGAAGGAAATGCTGCCGGTGGTGGACAAGCCGCTGATCCAGTACGCCGTCGAGGAGGCCTACGAGGCCGGCATCCGCGACATGGTCTTCGTCACCGGCCGCAGCAAGCGCGCCATCGAGGATCATTTCGACACCGCCTACGAACTGGAAAACGAACTCGAGCAGGCCGGCAAACGCGACATGCTGGCGCTGGTGCACTCCATCGCGCCGGACGACATGAACTGCCTGTTCGTGCGCCAGCCGCGCAGCCTGGGCCTGGGGCACGCCGTGCTATGCGCCGAGCCCCTGGTCGGCAACGAGCCCTTTGCCGTGCTGCTGGCCGACGACCTGATGGTCGGCCAGAACGGCGGCCCGGGCGTGATGGCGCAGATGACGGCCGCGTTTGAAAAGCAGGGCCGATCGCTGCTGGCCGTGCAAGAGGTGCCGCAGGAGCACACGCGCCGCTATGGCATCGTCAAGGGCGAGCCGGCCGGCGGGCCGCTGCTGCGCGTCGATGAAATCGTGGAGAAACCCGCCCCCGAAGTGGCACCATCCCGCATGGGCGTGGCCGGCCGCTACGTGCTGACGCCGCGCATCTTCGAGGAAATCCGCAACCAGCCGCGCGGCGTGGGTGGCGAGATCCAGCTCACCGACGCCATCGCGCGCCTGATGGCACACGAGACCGTTTACGCATACCAGTACAGCGGAAAGCGCTACGATTGTGGTAGCAAAGAAGGTTTCTTGGAGGCCACCGTGGAACTGGCGCTGCAGCACCCGCAGGTGGGCGCTGCGTTTAGGGACTACCTGCGCAGCCTTGATCTTTGAGTGCTACCTGGGCAACCCAGGGCGCGCTGTGACCGTCCCACGCCCCCGCCGCATCTGGCCTGAACGGGGCCTTTGAGCAGGCGCACGCGACCACGCATGCCGACGCGCAACGGGTCACCCGATCGGCCGACCGCCATTTTCACAAAGCGGACATGCGCCCCATCGTGGCAGCAATTTCCCGCAGGTCATGGTCGCTGATTTCGAAGTACCCAAAGCGCATCGCGTATCCCCAGTTGCGCCGCCCACGGGAAAAATCCAGCAGCTCGAGCAAGGGCGCAATGGGTGCCTCGCGCGCATCCGCCCAATCCACATCGCGCCGCCAAGGGACAAAGCCCTGGCCCATATCCACCTGGTAGGGCGCGGCGGGGCGCAGCACCCCCAGCGCGGTGAAGGCCTGCAGCGGCTTGCGGTCGCCCAGCACGTCCGTGGGGGAGTAGTAGGCCACCCTGTCGCCGGCTTGCATGCGCCGCAGCGGCGCGGCCTTGCCGTGGCCTACCTGCATGAAGCCGCCCGCAACGCCGATGCGCACATGCGCGCGCGACGCGACCGCGATCCAGTTGCGGCTCATGGCTGGCTGGGCGCGAACACGCGCAGGCGGTGGCCATCCGGATCGGCGGCGACAAAGGTGTAGCCAAAGTCCATGCGCCGGGGCGCGAGGAGGATGGGCAGACCCTGGCCGCGCCAGCGCGTGTGCCAGTCGTCCACCTCGGCATCGCTGGCCAGCGCAAAGCACAGCTCCGCGCCCCCGCCGGACATGCTGGCCGTTGGCTGCACCTCGTGCCTGGCCCACAGCCCGAGCTTCATCCCCGAATCGAGGGCAAACAGGGCAAACGTTGGCGCCGACTCGATCGGCGCTACGCCCAGCAACTGCGCGTAGAACGCCCCGCTGGCCGTGGGGTCTGCCACGTAGAGAAGAATGAAACCAGGGTGCGTCATAAAGGCCTCCGCAAGGCCGGCGGCCCCCACCGCGGGAGCGCGTCACCAGCCCAGTCAGCGCCAGTGTCCTGGCAGACCTTGTCAGATCCTGTCAGCAGCGATCATGATGGCATGTCCTGCTGTTCGCGCCACTGCTTCAGCAGGGCCTGGCGCCTGAGCGGATAGCGCTCTTCCAGCGGCTCCAGGGTAGTGATACGGTCGGCACGGAAATGCCGGAGGTCTTGGCGCAGCTCGCACCACGCCACCAGCACGCAGACCCGGTCGAAAAACCCCAGTGCGCACGGCCAGATGGTGCGCAACGACTCCTTCCCCTGCAGGTCGCGGTAGCCGATGCGCAGCTTGCGCTCGGTACGGATTGCGTGCCGCATGCTGGCAAGCTCGCTGTCGCCACAGGTCAGCACCTCGCCCGGCCCCACCAGCAGGGCCGTGTTGTCGAGCTCCAGACGCAGCTCGGCAGGCAGCACGAAGGCGATCTTGTCCAGGGCGCTGCGCGCGGCGCTCCCCAGCTCGCTATCGGCACGGCTTGCGACCCAGCGCGTGCCCAGCACCAGCGCCGCGATCTCATCGTGCGAGAACATCAACGGTGGCAGCACAAAACCGGGCCGCAGCACATAGCCCAGGCCCGGTGCGCCGTCGATATGCGCCCCTTGCGCCTGCAGTGCGGCTATGTCGCGGTACAGCGTGCGCAGGCTGATACCCAGCTCCTGCGCCAACACGGCGCCGCGCACCGGATGGCGCCGGCCCCGCAGGGCCTGCATCAGCTGCAGCAGGCGTTCGGCACGTGGCATCGGTCAAGGCTTGTGCGCTGAAGGCCGTCGTGGCAACGGCGGGCCGCAGTTACGTCAGCGCCGCCGCAGCACGTGCACGTATTCCTCCCCCACCGTCTGCTGCTCCACCAGTTCATTCCCCGTCTGCTTGGCAAACGCCTGGAAGTCGCGCATGGATCCGACGTCGGTGGCCACCACCTTCAGCAGCTGGCCGCTCTGCATGTCGGCCAGGGCCTTCTTGGCCTTGAGGATGGGCAAGGGGCAGTTCAGGCCCCGGGTGTCGATTTCTTTATCGATGTTCATTCTCTTCAGTCCTTTGGCGCATCGTCCAGTCCGCGGCGGCGCTCCGCATTTTCCTCGGCCGTGAAGAACACCGGCTCATGCCCGCGCGAGCGCAGCCAGTCGGCCAGCGCATAGCCCGTGCCGGCGGGCCAGCATTTGAGCTGATCGAGCTCGTAGAAGCGGTAATCGACCAGCTCCGGCGACAGTTTCACGTCCCCCTCAGCCTGGACATGGTAGGCGATGATGACCTGGTTCATGCGCAGGAATTCATACGCGCCCACCAGGCGCACGGCGTGTGTGTCGAGGTTGGTCTCTTCCTTGACCTCGCGCGCAATGCCTTCCTCAGGCGACTCGCCCGCCTCCATGAAGCCGGTGATCAGCGCGTACATCTTGGATGGCCACAGCGCATTGCGCGCCAGCAGCACCCGGCCATTCACCTCGACGATGGCGGCCAGCACGGGCGTCGGGTTGTTCCAATGCGTCCAGCCGCAGGCCGGGCAGCGCAGGCGCTCCTTCTCGCCGCTGTCTTCCAGCAGCACGATGGGCGCGAGGTCGGTCGCACAGTGGGGGCAAAAACGGGTTTCGTAACGCATACATCAAAGCTGGGTCAAACCGGAAACACACCGGTGGACAGGTAACGATCCCCGCGGTCGCAGACCACGAAGACGATGGTTGCGTTGTGCTCCTGCGCCGCAATCTGCTGCGCCACCCAGCAGGCCCCAGCCGCCGAGATGCCGCCGAAGATGCCCTCCTCGCGCGCCATGCGCCGCGCCATGTCCTCGGCGTCGTCCTGGCTCACCAGCACCAGCTCATCGACCAGATTGGGTTCGTAGATCTTGGGCTGGTACTCCTCGGGCCACTTGCGGATGCCGGGAATGCGCGAGCCCTCGCGCGGCTGGGCGCCGACGATGCGGATGGCGGGATTCTTCTCACGCAGATAGCGTGCCACCCCGGTGATGGTGCCCGTCGTGCCCATGGCGCTCACGAAGTGGGTGATGCGCCCATCGGTCTGCTCCCACAGCTCGGGGCCCGTGGTTTCGTAGTGGATGCGCGGGTTGTCAGGGTTGGCAAACTGATCCAGCACCACGCCCTTGTCCTGGGCCACCATCTGGTCGGCCAGATCGCGCGCGTATTCCATGCCGCCGCTCTTGGGCGTAAGGATGAGCTCGGCGCCAAAGGCCTTCATGGTCTGGGCGCGCTCCACCGACAAGTCCTCCGGCATGATCAGCACCATGCGGTAGCCCCTGATGGCCGCCGCCATCGCAAGTGCGATGCCGGTGTTGCCCGAGGTGGCCTCGATCAGGGTGTCGCCGGGCTTGATCTCGCCACGCTCCTCGGCGCGCCGGATCATCGACAGCGCCGGCCTGTCCTTGACGGAACCCGCGGGGTTGTTGCCCTCCAGCTTGCCCAAAACCACATTGCCTCGCGCCGCGTTGTCCGGCGCGCCAATGCGCTGCAGGGCCACCAGGGGGGTGCGGCCTATCGTGTCTTCGATGGTGGGGTAGGTCTTCATATGGCGATACTGTGCCATAATTTGCGACTTCGCTTTTTGCGCCTGCCCGGGTGGTGAAATTGGTAGACGCAGGGGACTCAAAAATAGGGACTTGTACCCATAGTTAGCTTGAGTTCATTGTTCGTCAACCCGCATCGCGCAAGGGTTTGGGGTGGAAGTGGGAGCTTGGCCGGAAAGTTTGCTTTTTGAGCTAGGAGCCAACTAGGAGTCAGCGCAGCACAGGCTGGCTCCAAGTGAGTAGTAGAGAGTAGTAAAGTAAAATCGCGTCATGCCCGAGTGGTGGAATTGGTAGACGCAGAGGACTCAGACCAAATTTGAGCCCTCTTGGAGAAATCCTTGAGGTGAAGCCCGTCAAACTCGGTGAAGGCCCTGGACGCAAGTCCGAGCTAATGCCGAGCCAAGCCCAGGTCGAAAGACCAGGGAAGGTGTAGAGAGCAGACGGCGGGCACCTACGGCTGAAAGGCTATGGTGAAGGCGTGCTCCAGACCACGAACGCCCTGCCCTGTGCAGGTCGGCGGCGAAAGCCGAAGTGGGAAGAAAATCCTCCGCCGCAAGGCTTGTCGGTTCGAGTCCGACCTCGGGCACCAATTAAGAGCCGTCCCTGTTCACACAGGGGCGGCTTTTTCGTTCTTGGCCTGTCTGCGCCTGAACCCCCGATCCCCAGCCATGAAGGCTTCAAGCATATGCGGAATCAACGCGGCCACGTCCACCGCTTCACCATACGCCTGCCCATACGCCGCAGCGTAACGGTCGAGGTCAGCCTTAAGGACGCCCGGACACGCAAACGTAATCTTCGTGCTCTCTGTCTTGGGCAGCGGCCCGAGCCGCAGCTTCTTGCCCGTGGTCATCGCATCGCCCCCCTGTTGAAGAAAAGCGGCTGATAAGGCCGCAGCACCAGGTCGCGGTTGACGATGATCCGCACCGGCAAGCCCGGCCGTGTGGTCAGCGTCGGCTGGATGTTCATGTTGCGCCGGGTCATCTCCTGCCCGACCTGATTGATGCTGTCCTGCGCGCTGTCGCGCCCGGCGATGACAATGCGGTTGCCGTCCTGGCGGTTCTCCGGCGCGGCCAGCTCGGCGCCCACGCCCAGCAGCGTAGTCAGCACCGCACCGGCTACGATGCGCTTCCAGTGCCAGTCCACGTTGTCTTCCAAGCCGGCGTAGCCGGCCGGGTCGGTGCCGACAAGGTTGTCGAGCGTCAGCGAGGACGTGTCCGGCAGGATGACCCGGTTCCACACGACCTGGACGCGGCTCTGCCCGTAGCTGACATGGCTGTTGTATTTGCCCAAGATGCGCGATCCCTGCGGGATCAGCAGTAACTTGCCCGTGGCCGTGTCGTAAACCGGCTCCGTCACCGTGGCGATCACGTCGCCCGGCAAGTCCGACTTGATGCCCGTGACCAGCGCTCCCGCAATCACCGTCCCGGCCATCACCTGATACGGCGAAGCCGGCATTTGCAGATTGCCGGAATTACGGGTCTCCGTAGCGCCGCCTTTCAGGAAAGCCTTTTTCTGGTCTTGACGGTTCTGCGTCGCAGTCGGGTCGGCAGGCTGGGCCGCGGTCGAGGCAGGCCCGGCCGCCAACGGATCGAAGCCCGCCAAGGTGCTGGCAGGCGCGGCCGCAGCGACTTGGGCTGCGGCAGGCGCGGCAGCCTTGCCCTGCTGGCCCGAGCGAAAGAACACCGCCGAGGCTGCCGCCGCGTCCGCTTCCTTGCGCAAGGCATCCTCGGGGTCATGGCCCGGCGGCGCATAGGTGGGCGTCACGGGCTGCTGCGACTTCACGATGGCCGGCCCAAGATCGCCGGGCAGCGGCGGCCCCAGCTCGGGCACCTTCGGCGGCAGTTTGGAATAGTCCGAAGGCAAGCCGTCCAGCCCTTCGGACTTGGAGACGCGATCGACGTTGTAAAGCTCGGTCTGCTCGCCGGCGCTGCGCCGGTGCGGTTGCAGCGACCAGATCGTGGCCCCGAGCACGGCGACCGACAGGCCGCCCATCAGCATCGCCAGCGTGCGCCGGTTCAGGCGTGTGACCGGGCGCGGCTGCGCGCGCAGCGCCACCGCCTCGGGCGCGACCTTGCCCGCCTGCGGCGCGGCACGGTCGGGGCTGTCGTCCTGGCTCATGGTCAATTCCTCCGCGTGCCGTCCGTGCGTTCGATCCGCACCACATCGCCCTTGTCCCCGCCCAGGCGCAGCTCGGCCGCACCGAACAGCCGATCCACGATGTAGTACGGCGGGCGGAAACGGTAGTTGACGAGTTGCCCGTCGCCCTGCGCGCCGATGACGAACAGCGGCGGCAGCTCGCCTTGCGCGATGCCGGCGGGGAACTGGATATAGACCTTCTCACCGTCATCGAAGGCCCGCAGTGGTTTCCACGACGGATTGCTGCCGCTGACCGCATAGCGGAAGCGGATCTTCTCCAGTGACAGGCCGGTATCGACAGGCGCGGCGGCGCTGGCCGCTTGCGCCTGGCGCTGCAAGGCCAGCATCCTATCCTTCGGATACTCCCAGGACACCGAAGCCATCCATGCTTTCTCCGTCGATGTCAGCTCCAGCAGGTAGGTCCGCCGGCTGGTCGTGATAACCAGATTGGTCTTGAGGCCGGAGCGGATCGGCTTGACCATCACGTTGACGCGCAGGTCGGCACCGCTGCCGCTGGACGTGTCGCCCACGATCCAGCGCACCGTGTCGCCAGCGGCGACCGTTACCAATTCTTCGCCCGGCTGCAGCGTAACCACGGTCACGCGGCCCACGGCCGCATAGACCTGATACAACGCGCCATCGGTGAAAGGCCAGACCTGAATCGCGTTGACGTAGCCCTCGCGCGTGGGCGCGACACGCGCCTCGGCATTGGCGCGGGCCACGCGCACGGTTTCATCGGTGGGTTCCGCCGTAGGCTTGGAATCCGGCACAGGCTTCATCTGCGCTGGCATCGGCAACACCTCAGGCACGGTCACGACCTCCACCGGCTTCGGCGCCTCGGGCAACGGATGGGCCTGTACCGGCTCATCGAGCGGGATCACCGGCGGTGGCTTGCCCTGCGTGGCGCAGCCCGCGAACAGGACAGTCGATGCCAACAGGATCACCGGCACCGCGGATTTACGGAAAACTGCATTCATGGTTTTGCTCCTTCGTTTCCTTCCAGTTCGCGGCTCCACGACAGTCCGTTGACGTAGATGCCCAAGGGGTTCTTGCGCAGGCGCTGTTCGGTGCGCGGGGTCTGCTGCACGATGGAAACCACGGCGTTCCAGCGCTCGGTGCGGTCTAGCGCGCCGTTGACGAAGCGCGTTTCCGTCCAGCGCACGTTGAATGACGTGTCGCTGGCGCGGGTCACGCTGGTGATCTGCACCGTCACCGACTCCTTGCCGATGCGCGCAAACGGGTTGTTCACGCGGGCGTACTCGTTGAGCACCACGGCGCCCTTGTCGGTGGTGTAGTCGTAGGCATCGAGCCAGTTCTGCCGCACCACGATGGGGTCGATGGACAGCGAGCGCACCAGGCCGATGAAGCGGCCCAGGTGGTAGGCGATCTGTGCATCGCTGGGCCGGTACGGCGTGGCGGCTTCGCCAACCGCGCGCACCTGGCCCGAGTTGTCCACCTCCACGACATAGGGCGTCACGATGGATTGCGCCGAGCGCCAGACCAGGCCGCCGGCCATCAGCAGCGCGAGCGTCAGGCAACCGAAGGCTATCAGCCGCCAGTTCTTCGCCTGCACACGCGGCGAGCCGATACGCTCGTCCCACACCTGGCCGGCAGCTTGGTACGGCGTGGCAGGCTGCGGCGTGTCGGCATAGCGCACTTGCGGTCGTTTGAATCGCATGCTCAGTTCTCCTTGGAAATCGCCTTATTCGTCGGTACCGCGTAGGCTCGGGCCTTGCCCGGAGCCACCACCGTCGCCACCGCGCAGCGTGTGGGCGGCGGCGGTCGCGGCGTGGGTGAGTTGCTGGCGGCGATGCAGCCGCTTGGCCCAAGCGGGCTGTGCGTTGGCTGCGCCGGAAGCAGCTTCGCTTGCGGCGGCATGGCCGGATGCCCAAGCTCCACCAGCTGCCGCGCCTTCGTCAGCGACCGGGCCGTTCCAGCCAGCGCGGAACGGTGCCGCCACGCGCTGCCCGGCAGCGGAAGCGCGGGATGCAGCCGCGCGCCCGGTGGACTGTGCGCCGGTCTTGGCAACGTTACCCAGGCCGGCCATCACCCCCCTTACACCACCGCCTGCTGCGGTGGAACCGGCCTGGAACGCCGACTTGGCGCTGCTGGCCGCCGATGTGGCGGCACGCGCACTGCCGCCAGCCAGCTTGGCGGCGGCCGGCGCCATGCGCGCCCCGGCCATGACCGCGCCGCCCACGCCGGTCGCGGCGGCACCAACGGCAACGCCGGTGCCGACAGCGCCGACCGCAGCACCGGCCATCGCGCCCGCGCCAAGCTGCGGCGCACCGGACACCAGGCCCGTGGCGATGCCGGGGCCGAAGATCCCGAGCGCCAACAAGGTGAGCGAGGCCAGCATGATGACCAGCGCATGGTCGATGGACTGCTCGGCGGGATGGACTTGGAACTGAGCGAACAGGCCCGAGCCGATACCGACGATCACAGCCAGTACCAGCACTTTGATGCCGGCGGACACGACGTTGCCCAGCACCTTCTCGGCGAGGAAGCTGGTCTTGTTCCACAGTGCGAACGGCACCAGCACGAAGCCAGCCAATGTCGTCAGCTTGAACTCGATCAGCGTAATGAACAGTTGGATCGCCAGCACAAAGAAGCACAAGACCACAACCAGCCAGGCGAGGAACATCACCACGATGGGATCGAGATTGGCGAACACCTCGGGGAACCCGGCCATGTCACCGATCTGCTTCAAGATCGGTGCTCCGGCGTCGATGCCGGTTTTGGCGAGCCGGCCCGGCTGCAAGAAATTCTCCATCGTGATGGCCGAGCCAGTGGCCATGATGCCGAGCCCGGCGAATGAGCGGAACACGATGCCGGCCAGCCAGTTGAAGTTGCCGATGATGTAGGCGAAGGCACCGACATAGAGCACCTTGCGGATCAGCTTGGCGATCACGTCCTCGCCCTGGCCGGTGGCGTGGCTCATGGCCCAATACAGCCCGGCGATCGTCATGTCGATGACGATCAGCGTGGCGGTCAGGAACGCCACTTCGCCCCGCAACAGCCCAAAACCCGAGTCGATGTAGGTGGCGAAGGTGTTGAGGAACTGGTCGATGATGGTCACGTCATTCATGGCGTGCCCTCCGGTTCAATGGGCGGTTCCGGCGCTACGCCATTCGCCGGCTCATCGAAGCTCGGCGGGATCGGCGGCAGGTCGGCCAGCAGCGCGACCAGCACCGGAACAGATAGGGCGAGGACGCATCGCATGACGGCCTCCCGTCAGTCGCGGTAGAAGTTCACGGACTGTGGTGTGTACGGAGTGCCGTCGCCCAGAAAGCGGCGCCGCACTTCGCGGGCGCGCTCCGTTGCAGCCGATTGCCGCGCCAGCTCCAGCGAGGCGGCACGGTCTTGTGTGATCTGGAGCCGCTGGGTCTGGATGGACTGCTTGGCCTGCAAGGCCAGCAGTTGGTTTGTGGCCTGCATGGCTTGCAGCGCGCCGACGGCGGATTGGCTCTTCCTCACCAGATCGGCCAGCACGCCTTCATCGTCATGGAGGTTCTGCGATGCCTGGGCCTGCATCTGCATCGTGGTCTGCAGGCCATGGAGCGTGTTCTTCCAACGCTCCTGCGTGTCGCGGTACATCTGGTCGCCGCTCACAGTGGCGGCGTACTGCTCGGGATACAGGCGCGCGAACTCCCGATCCAGATTCGTCACCTCGTAGGCCAAGCCGCGAGCTTGGGCGATCAGCCGCTCCGTAGTCGCCAGATTGGCGCGCAACTGGCCCACCACGCTGGATGGCAGGCTGGCCAGGTTGCGCGCCTGGTTGATGAGCATCTGCGCTTCGTTCTGGAGCTGGCGGATCTGGTTGTTGATCTGCTCCAGCGTGCGAACGGCCGTGAGCGTGTTCTGCACCAGATTGGTCGGGTCGAGCACGATGTCGCCGACGCCGAACAGCGCGTGGGCGGGCTGCACGGCGCCGAAGGCGAGCGTACAGGCCACGGCCAGGGTGGCGAGCTTGGGGGCATGAGGTTTCATGGATGGTTCTCCTGTAGAAGGTTTGCGAAGCCGGAAGGAGCCGGCGAAGTCCCGAGGAACGAGGGCAGCAGGTCAGCCGCCCAATCGAGGCCGCGATGGCGCAGCCAGGCGCCCACGAAGCCGGGCACGCCGCCGTCCAGCAGCACTCGGTCCATGTCGCGCTGGTCTTGCGGCGTGGAAGCGCCCGCGAAGGCCAGCGTCGCCGGCCCCAGGTCGAGGTCGAACAGGCGATTGCCGAGGCGGGATTGGTAGTAGTAGTCGCGCTTCGGAACTGCCGTGGCGACGATTTCGATCTGCCGCCTGTTGAGGCCGAAGCCCTCATAGATCGTGCGAATCTGCGGCTCGGTGGCCTGCGGGTTCGGCAGGAAGATGCGGCTCGCGCAGCTTTCGATGATCGCGGGCGCGATGCTCGAATCCTTGATGTCAGCCAGGCTCTGCGTGGCGAAGATGACACTGACGTTTCGTTTGCGCAGCGTCTTGAGCCATTGCCGGATGCGCGCGGCAAACACCGGGTCATCGAGAAACAGCCACGCCTCATCGAGGATCAGCAGCGTGGGCGCCCCATCGAAGCGTTCATCGAAGCGCGCAAAGAGGTAATGCAGCACGGCCATGACGGCGGCCTTGCTGTGCATCAGCTCCTCCATCTCGAAGCACTGCACGTCGGCTGGCCTCGCATCGGCGCTCTCCAGCCGGTCATGGTCGGCGTCCAGCAGCTTGCCGTGCGCGCCGCCCAGCACATAGGGCGACAGCGCCTGGCGCAGCGTGTTCGATTGCAGCAGCACGGAAAGCCCCGTCATCGTGCGCTGCTCCACCGGCGCACCGGCGAGGCTTCCCAGCGCCGACCAGATGGCAGCCTTCTCATCCGGGCCGACCGCCACGCCCTCATGCAGCAAGCGGCCTTCGATCCATTCGGCGGCCCAGGTGCGGTAGCCCTCGCGGTCGATGCGGGCCAAGGGCTGGAAGGCGATTTCTCCATCCGTGCCCAGGTCGTAGTACTCGCCGCCCAGCCCGAGAACCGTGGCGCGCATCGAGCGCCCCATATCAAAAGCGAAGATGCGCGAGCCGCGATAGCGGCGGAACTGCATCGCCAGCGTGGCGAGCAAGACCGACTTGCCCATGCCGGTCGGCCCCGCGACCAGCGTGTGGCCCACGTCGCCGATGTGCGTCACCAGCCGGAACGGTGTGACACCATCGGTGCGCGTGACGATCAGCGGCGGGCCGCCCAGGTGGTCGTTCTTCTCCGGCCCGGCCCACACGGCAGACACCGGCATCATGTGCGCCAGGTTCAGCGTCGAGACGATGGGCTGGCGGACGTTGGCATAAGCATTGCCGGGAAGCGAGGACAGCCACGCATCCACGGCATTCAGCGTCTCTGGGATCGTCACAAAGCCGCGGCCCTGGATGACGCGCTCCACCCTGCGCAGCTTTTCGTCGGCCACGGCGGGGTCGGCATCGAGCACCGTCACCGTGGCGGTGAGATAACCGAAGGCGACTTGATCGCTGCCCAGCTCCTGCAAGGCGGCATCGGCGTCCGCCGCCTTGTTGCTGGCGTCGGTATCGACCAGCGGGCTTTCCTGCTGGAAGATCGTTTCGCGCAGCAGCGCGATGACGTTCTTGCGCTTGGCGAACCACTGGCGGCGCAGGCGTCCCAACTCCCGTTCCGCTTCGGCTTTGTCGAGGCACAGAAAGCGCGTACTCCAGCGGTAGGCAAAGCCCAGGCGGTTGAGGTCATCCAGAATTCCCGGCCAGGTCGAGGTCGGGAAGCCCCGCACCGACAACACACGCAGGTGCTGCTCGCCAAGCATCGGCGCCAGGCCGCCGACCAGCATGGAATCGGCCAGCAGCGCGTCGATGTGGAACGGCACCTCGGGCACCGCCAGCGAATAGCGCCGCGTCGAGATGGTGGCGTGCAGGTAGGTCAGCGTCTGGCTGTCATCGAGCCAGGCGATTTCCGGCATCACGCCATCGAGCAGGTCAAAGACGCGATCCGTCTCCGCCACGAAGGCCGTCAGGCGCTCGCGCCAGTCCACGCCTTCAGTGGGACGGTTCTCGTAGAGAAGTCCCGCCGCACGCGCGCGGGACTCCTCCGCAGGCAGGTATTGCAGCGTCAGGTGATACCAGCTCTCGAAGTGGTTGCCCGATTCCTCGAAGTTTGCGCGGCGTTCCTCGTCCACCAGCCAGGACAGCGGTTCTGGGAACTCCGAGTGCGGATATTCGGCAGCGGCGCGGCGCTCGGCTTCGATGAACAACGCCCAGCCCGAACCCAGCCGGCGCAGCGCGTTGTTCAAGCGGGCCGACGTGGCGATCAGCTCGCCTTGCGTGGCGCTGTCGAGATCAGGCCCGCGAAACCGGGCCGTGCGCTGGAAACTGCCGTCCTTGTTCAAGACGACGCCCGGCGCGATCAGCCCGGCCCAGGGCAGCCAGTCGGCCAGCAGCGCGGGCCGCTGGCGGTATTCGGCAAGGTTCAGCATGGCGTTCCCTCACACGTCCAGCAGCGGGCGGTGCTTGATGTGCCGGGCGAACACGGCCATGAACTGCGGATCGACACGGGCACCCCACACCGCCAGCGAATGGCCGACGATCCAGAGCACCACGCCCGGAATCCACAGTTGCAGGCCCAGCCCGACGGCGGCGGCCAGCGTGCCGTTGGCGATTGCCACGGTGCGCGGTGCGCCGCCCAGCAAGATCGGCTCGGTCAGCGAGCGGTGCAAAGGCACCTCGAAGCCGGCCGCGAAGCTGTCCGGGCCGCTCATACGACAGCCCCGCCCGAGAAGCTGAAGAACGACAGGAAGAAGCTCGAAGCGGCGAACGCGATGCTCAAGCCGAACACGATCTGGATCAGCTTGCGGAAGCCGCCCGACGTGTCGCCGAAGGCCAGCGCGAGGCCAGTGGCGATGATGATGATGACCGCGACGATGCGCGCCACCGGCCCTTGAATCGACTCCAAGATCGACTGCAAGGGGCCTTCCCACGGCATCGAGGAACCGGCGGCTTGCGCGGTGCCGGCCAGGAACAGGAGCAGCGCGGCCAACAGCAGCCCTTGGGCCGCAGGGCGGGTCAAGCTGTGCAGCCGGGCCAGCCTCGGCAGGCGCAAAAGCGGATTTGCGGAAACACGGAAAGCAGGAACAGTCGTCTGCGTCATGGCAGTTCTCCAGAGGGATTGAGGGACGGGGATGAGGAAGTCGCCGCAGCGGGTGCGGCATCGGGGTTTGGCGACAGCTCGGGAAACGGCGCGTCCATCGCATCCGCCTCCCAATCCGCCAATCGGTAGCCCGCGCCGTCGAAGCCGACGACGAGGACGATGCTCTCGATGCGGCGCTTGCGCCCGCGTCCGGCGATGTGGATCACCACGTTGACCGCCTCGGCGATCAGCGCACGGGGCGGGTTCACGGCCACTTCGAGAATCAGTTGCTCCAGGCGCAGCAGCGCACCCAGAGCGGAGCCGGCATGGATGGTGGCGATGCCGCCGGGATGGCCCGTGCCCCACACCTTGATGAGATCCAGCGCCTCGGCGCCGCGCACCTCGCCGACGACGACGCGATCAGGCCGCAGGCGCATGGACGAGCGCACCAGTTCTGTCATGGACACCACGCCTGCGCGTGTGCGCAGCGGAACGTGGTCGCGGGCGGCGCATTGCAACTCCACCGTGTCTTCGAGCACCAGCACGCGGTCGCCCGTGGCGGCGATCTCGGCCAGCAGCGCATTGGCGAGCGTGGTCTTTCCGCTGCTGGTGGCGCCGGCGATCAAGACGTTCTGCCGCTCGCGCACGGCCCGAACGAGAAAGTCCGCCTGGGCGGCGGTCATCATTCCATCCACGACGTACCGCTCCAACGGAATCACGCCGATGGCGCGCTTGCGCAGCGCGAAGGCCGGCCCCGGCGCAGCCGGCGGCAAGATGCCCTCGAAGCGTTCGCCTGTTTCAGGCAGCTCGGCCGACAGCAGCGGCTGGCCGCGATGGACTTCCGCGCCGACGTGGGCGGCGACGAGGCGGATGATCCGCTCGCCGTCCGCCTCAGGCATTTCCACGCCCATCGGCGCGCGGCCCGACGACAGCCGATCCACCCAAAGGGTGCGATCGGGGTTGAGCATGATTTCCACCACGTCGGGGTCTTCAAGCGCGGTGGCGATCAGCGGCCCCATTGCCGTGCGCAGCATCTGGATTCGGCGGTCAAGCGAGGCCGCGTTTGCGGACTGCGGCGCGGTCATGACGCACGCTCCTGCGCTTCGTCCAGGCGCGCGGGGTCGGCGTGCAGTTCCTCTACCACGTCGCGTACCAGGCTGCGCCCCCGCAGCAGGTGGCGGCCCAACTGTTCAACGAACTGCTCGAAGCGCGCCTTGCCCTGGGCGCGGGCCGCGTCTTGGTGCGCCTCGGGAACCGGCGTGCTCACCGTGAGGTAGTAGCGAACGAACAGCGCCAACGTCTCGATGGCGATGTTCTGGTCGCGCTCCAGGCGCTCGGCCTGGCGCGACAGGCGATCCAGGCGCTTGGCGATGGCCGCCTCACGCTGGTCGGCTGCGTCCGGCGACAGCCAGGACGCCAAGGCAGCGGCGACGATGCTGGACTTGGACACGCCTTTCTTGGCGGCCAGTTCATCGAGCCGCTGGGCGTGCTCACGCTGGATAAAGAGGTTCAGGCGATAGTGGCTCATAGCTCGATTCCGTCGTTGGGGTTCAGCGATGCCAGCCGGACCGTGCGCTGCATGACTGGGTCAAGCTGACGTGGGAGAGGAAGCGGCAGGTCGTCGTCATCGAGCAGCCCGAGGTCGGCTGCGGGCGCGGCCAGCTCGGGGGCGTAAGCGACGGTTTCCGAGAGTTCGGGCTGACGGCGCGGGCCGCCGTCGTCGGTCGATGCGCCGAAGCCTTCGGCAGTATCGGCCGCAGGCGCGACGGGCACGGCGGGAATTGCCAGGCCGCTCCAGTCGTTAGGCCGCGATGGCGGCGCATCTGCGTACTGCCCGTCCGCCAGTGCAGGCGGTGGCAACACGCGGCGCTTGAAATTGCTGTCCGCGTAGTAGCGCAGCTTCTTCGCCTTGATCGGCGCCACGCTGGACACCATCACCACGGCTTCGTCAGGCGGAAGCTGCATCACCTCGCCCGGCGTCAGCAGCGGGCGAGCCGTCTCCTGACGCGACACCATGAGGTGCCCCAGCCACGGCGCGAGCCTGTGGCCGGCATAGTTGCGCTGCGCGCGCAGCTCGGTCGCGGTGCCCAGCGTCTCGGAAATGCGTTTGGCCGTGCGCTCGTCGTTCGTCGCAAACGTCACGCGCACATGGCAGTTGTCGAGAATGGAATGGTTCTGCCCATATGCCTTGTCGATCTGGTTCAGGCTTTGGGCGATGAGGAAGCTACGAATGCCGTAGCCGGCCATAAAGGCCAGGGCCGTCTCGAAGAAGTCCAATCGCCCCAGCGCCGGAAACTCGTCGAGCATCAGCAGCAGCTTGTGGCGGCGCGCGATGCCGTCGGAGCCATCAAGCGATTCGGTGAGGCGCCGGCCGATCTGGTTGAGAAGCAAGCGGATGAGCGGCTTCGTCCGCGAAATGTCCGAAGGCGGCACCACCAGATACAGCGACACCGGATGCTCGGCCGCGATCAGGTCGGCGATGCGCCAGTCGCAGCGCGACGTGACTTCGGCCACCGTGGGGTCGCGGTACAGGCCGAGGAACGACATGGCGGTGCTCAACACGCCGGAACGCTCGTTGTCGCTCTTGTTCAAGACCTCGCGTGCGGCGGATGCCACCACCGGATGCGGGCCACCACCTTCCGCATTCACGAGATGCGGCGTGGTCATCATCCGGTGCAAGGTCAGCTCGAACGGGCTGGCCGGGTCGCTGAGGAAGTTGGCGACACCGCGCAGCGTCTTGTCCTCGCCCGCGTAGAGCACATGCAGGATGGCCCCGACCAGCAGCGCGTGACTGGTCTTCTCCCAATGGTTGCGCTTCTCCAGCGCGCCTTCGGGATCGACCAGAATGTCCGCGATGTTTTGCACGTCGCGCACTTCATGCGCGCCGCGCCGCACTTCCAGCAGCGGGTTGTAAGCAGCCGACCGGTTATCTGTCGGGTTGAACAGTAGGCAATGCGAGAAGCGCGAGCGCCAGCCGGCGGTGATCTGCCAGTTCTCGCCCTTGATGTCGTGGATGACGGCCGAGGCTGGCCAGGACAGCAGCGTCGGCACCACCAGGCCCACGCCCTTGCCCGAGCGCGTGGGCGCAAAAGTCAGGACGTGTTCCGGGCCTTCATGGCGCAGGTACTGGCAATCGTGCTGGCCCAGGAACACGCCGGACGGCTGCGTGAGGCCCGCCTTGCGAATGTCATGCGCGTTGGCCCATCGCGCAGAGCCGTAGGTTGTGACCAGGCGCGACTGTCGCGAGCGCCAGACCGACATGCCGATGGCGACCACCACTGCCAGCAGCCCACTGCCGCCCGCGATGGCGCCGCCGGTGTCGAACACGCGCGGCGCGTAGGCATCGAAAACGAACCACCACTCAAACAGCTTCCACGGGTGGTAGACCGGCGTGCCAAGAAGATCGAACCAGGGCGAGCCCAAGCGTAGTTGATAGCCAAGAGCGGCGGCTGTCCATTGTGTGGCGCCCCACACGCCGGCGATCACGATGCCGAAGACCACGGCGATCTGACCGAACAGCACGTTCGTCCCTTGCATGACCTGGCCTCCGATTTCTCCTGCGCTGCTTCCTCATGGAAGAAGCGGCACAAGGACGTGCCGCAGGCGTCAGGATCGGTGCCGAGTCAGTGCCGGTCAAAGACCGTTTCCAGCAGAAAGGTCGAGCAAAAAGGCAGAATTCAAGCGGCGTCGAGCCAAAGAAAAACACCGTAAGCGAAGGCGCATTGCGGCGTATTGAACAGAAAAATGAAGGCGATGCGGCGATCCGCCGCCAATCAGAACTTGGGAGGTTCCTTCGGCGGTGTGTAGGGTGTTTCGCCATCACCATAGAACCGTTTGCGCGTGGCCTCGGCTACCCGGTTGCATAGCAAGTCGCCCAGCTTGGGGCGGTCGGTCTTGCATTGCTGGCGCAGCTCTTTGAGCCGTTCGGGGTTGGCCGCCAGTTCTTCCACTGTCGGAATGTTCGCCTCCAAGGTGTTGGCCTTCTGAGGCGTTTCGGACTGGCCGCACGCAGTCAACGCGGCCACTAACAAGAACGGAATGATCTTCTTCATGACGCGGGTTCCTCCAGCGAATCGGAATGTTTGCCCGGCTTGGGCATAGGGTGTTCCGGTGAATCGATGGCCTGCACACGCTCAATGAAGCGCGCAAGCACATCAGACGGCTCGCCTTCGGCGTGCAACAAGTAGGTCGTCAGTGGCGGCACGCGTATCGCCAGCGGCCGGGCCACCACGCCCGTTTCATGGCTGGCAGCAATACGCGAGGCGCCAGCCAGCCCAAGCGCGAAGCCAGCAGATACCAGTGTCATCATCAGATCACACGAAGCGACTCGTTCTGCGACCAACGGCTCCGTGTCTGCTCGGCGCAGTATCCGATCGAAGTGTCTGGCAGGGCCTTCACAGACTTGTGGATCGCACAGGACAAGCGGATATCGCAGTAGTTCATCCAGCGGAATGCGCTTGTGGATCAGCAGCGGGTGCCGCGCAGGTACCGCCACCATGATCGCATCGCTCCAGACAGGCAAGGCGACAACGCCATCGCCCACCTCATCGGACTGCGCGAAGCCCACGTCGTACAGGTCGTCGTGCAACCCCTTGATCTGCTGTGACAGCGGTATTTCGAAGAACCGTATTTCAACTTCGGGCTCTTCCTGGCGGCATAGCGCCAGCACGGCCGGTAAGCGCGAAGGCGTGATGCCGTCCGACAAAGCCACGCGCAACTGTCCGTGAAAGCCGCTTGCCGCCGCTTTCACGCTATCGCGCGCTTGTTCCAAGGCTGTGAATACGCGGCGCACGTGCTCCAAAAACAGTGTGCCGGCGCGGGTCAATCGTGTGCTGCGGGTGGTGCGGGCGAATAGCGCAACCCCCAACTCTTCTTCGAGTTCCTTGATGGCTCGCGACAGGGGCGACTGCTCGATATGCAGCCGCTCAGCGGCGCGCGCAAAATGCAGCTCTTCAGCGACAGCCAAAAAGCAACGGAGGTGTCGTAATTCCATAGTTCTTTGGCTTCATGAAGTGTCACTTTCTGGCAGAAGCGAAAACCGCATCAGCGTGCGTTCTCTTGCCCGTGCGTGGTCAACGACAGGCAGCGGGTAGTCCACACCCAGGCGCAGGCCACAGACAGCTAACGCTGCTGGCTTCATGGCGGCCGGGAAGTGGATGTGCGCATCAGGCACGCGCGCCAGCTCGGGCAGGTAGCGGCGGATGAACGTGCCTTCAGGGTCAAAGCGCTGCGACTGCGTGATGGGGTTGAAAATGCGAAAGTAGGGTTGCGCGTCGCACCCCGTGGACGCCGCCCACTGCCAGCCGCCGTTGTTGGCGGACAGGTCGTAGTCGTTTAGGTTCTGGGCAAAAAAGCGCTCGCCCCGGCGCCAGTCAACTCCCAGATCCTTGGTCAGAAAGCTCGCCACCACCATGCGCAGGCGGTTGTGCATATAGCCGGTTTGCAGCAGCTGGCGCAGGGCGGCGTCCACCAGCGGATAGCCAGTGCGCGCCTGGCACCAGGCCTGCCACAGCGCGGGCGCCTCGTCCCATTGCACGCGGTCGTACTCGGGCTTGAAGCACTGCGTGACCACCTGCGGGTGGTGCCACAAAATCATGAAGTAAAAGTCGCGCCAGGCCAGCTCGGACAGCCAGGTCTGCGCGCCCGCGCAGCCCTGTTCTGCCTGCTTTGCCGCCAGCGCCGCCAGCTGGCGGATGGACACGGTGCCAAAGCGCAGGTGTACCGACAGGTAGGACACGCCCTTGCGCCCGGGATAGTCGCGCGCCTCTTTGTAGGCCGCCATGCGCGGCGCGAAGTCCTGCAGCAGCTGCTGCGCGCCGCGCATGCCCGTGGGCAAGGCCAAGTCATGCAGATTGGTGGGGGCGAAGCCCAGCTCTGCCAGCGTGGGCAGGCGCTCGTTCGCGGGCGGCGGTGCCAGGTGCTGGGCGTAGCGATCGACGGGATAGGGTTTGAGCTGAAAGGCGTCCAGCCGTTGCAGCCAGGCGCGCT
This sequence comes from Pseudomonadota bacterium, assembly GCA_018240985.1. GTDB lineage: Bacteria > Pseudomonadota > Gammaproteobacteria > Burkholderiales > Burkholderiaceae_C > Alicycliphilus. The sequence goes on along the minus strand of JAFEER010000090.1, from coordinate 4,558 downwards.
TGTAGGGCGTGAACACGCTGTAGGGGCGGCCTTGCTGGGTCAGCACCTCATCGCGCTCCAGCAGCACCTGGTCCTTGTAGTCGCTGAAGGCGATGCCCAGTGTGCGCAAGGCGTCGGCCACCCGCTGGTCGCGCGCGATGGCCTCGGGCTCGTAGTCGCGGTTGGCCAGAACTTCTTGCACGCCCAGCTCTTGCGCGAGCTGAGCGATGCACTGCAGCGCCGGGCCATGGCGCACGATCAACCCCCCGCCGGAGGCGCCGCTGAGCGCGGCCAATTGCTGCAGGTGCGCATGCAACTCCAGCACACTGGCGTGGATGAACTCCACGCGCCGGTCGCTGCGCGTGGGCAACGCATCCAGGATATCGGTGTCGAACACAAAGGCGCAATACACCCGCTCGAAGCGGCGCAGCGCGTGGTACAGCGCGGCATGGTCGTCGCAGCGCAGGTCGCGGCGCAGCCAGACCAGGGCACTCGGGGCCATGACAGACGCCTCTCGTGGGTCGGTGTGGGTTGGGGCTGTCATCTTGTTTGGGCTGGCTTCAGGCTTGCATCAACACCGGCCCGCCCTTGTCCAGAGCGCGCCGATAGGCTGGTCGCGCCTGCATGCGCTGACGGTAGGCCAGCAAGTGCGGCCATGCGCCTTCGTTGCCGCCGCGTGCCAGGGCGGCTTCGACGGCAAAGCTCATTTGAAAATCGGCCATGCTCAGGTAGTCGCCCGCAAACCACGGGTGCTGCGCCAGGTGTGCCTCCATGAAGGCCAGGGCGGTTTGCACATTCGGGTGAATGAGTTTTTGCTGCACCTTGCCGCACAGGGCGCGAGCGATCGGGCGCACAAAAAACGGCATGGGCTGGCGCGGGATCGTGTCGAACACCAGTTGCATCACCAGCCAATTCATCAGCGAGCCCTCGGCGAAGTGCATCCAGTAGCGGCACTGGCGGTGCTCGGGCGTGCCCCGCGCGGGCTCCAGATGGGCCAGATCGGCCGGTGCCTGGGCGCCGAAGCGCTCCACCAAGTATTCGATGATGGCGCCCGATTCGGCCACCACGGTATCGCCATCGGTCACGACCGGAGATTTACCCAGCGGGTGGATTTTTTTCAGCGCCGCAGGCGCCAGCCGGGTCACCGGATCGCGCCGGTAGAGGCGGATGTCATACGGCACGGCCAGCTCTTCGAGCAGCCAGAGGATGCGCTGCGAGCGCGACGTTTCAAGGTGATGGACGGTAAGCATGAGAGTCCTTGGCGGTGGCCGAGGCTGATTGGCGCAGCCAGCGCATCAGGCGGCCCAGCACGGGCAGTTTTTCGTACAGCTCCTGGGCTGCATCCCAGTAGTCGCGGTGCAGCACCACGCGGCCCTCGGCGTCAAAGCGCACCAGAGTGGCGCCGTGGATGCATTGCTCCACCTGCGGCTGCCAGCGGCGCATGCGAAAACGGAACTCCCAGCCCAGAAAGGCCTGGTCACCCTGCACGATGTGTTGGGTGACGGTGAAGCGGGGTTGATCCAGCGTGGCGAACATGTGGGCAAAAATCTGCGCGATGGCGGGCACGCCGCGCACGTCGTTGAAAGGATCCTTGAAATGCGCGTCGGGCGCGTAATAGGTGTCCAGCCCGGACAGCTGCGCGGGCGAGAGCTGCTCGTACAGCGCAATCAGCCGCTGCGTGGCGGCCTGCGTCTTCCAGTCAGCAAGTGGGAGCGAAGTCTGCATGTTCAAAGCCCCGTGAAACGGTGTACCAGGGGGAAATACCAGCGGTACGGCAGGCAGCGCATGACCTTGAGCACGCCCGTGAAACGCTTGGGAAAGTGCACCTCGAACTGCCCCCGTTCCCAGCCGCGCACGATGGCCAGCGCCGCCTGCTCCGGCGTGATGAGCGCCGGCATGGAAAACTGGTTTTGCGCCGTCAGCGGGGTATCGACGAAACCGGGGTTGACCAGGCTCACGCCCACCCCCTGGGGGCGCAGATCAAAAAACAGGTTTTCCGCCAGATTGATCAGCGCCGCCTTGGTGGGGCCATAGGCCAGGCTTTGCGGCAGGCCGCGCCAGCCGGCCGCGCTGGCCACCAGGCTCAGGTGCGGCGTGCGCCCGGCGCGGGCCGCCTGCAGCAGCGCGGGCACCACCGCAGCCAGCACCTGCAGCGCGCCCGTGACGTTCACGCGCTGGTGCTGCAACAGCTCGGCCAGATCCAACGCGCTGGCCGACATGGGGCGGTAGTGGCCGGCGCAATAACACACCAGGTCCAGCGGGCCACCGGCCAGCAGTTGTTGCGCAGCGCCGGCGACGGCCTGCGCGTCCGTCACGTCGAGCGCCAGCGCCTGGCTGCCGGGATGCTCGCGCACGAAGGCGTCGAGCAGGCCTTGCTGGCGCGCCGACACGCACACCTGCGCGCCACGCGCGTGCAGCAGCGCGGCCACGGCGCGCCCGATGCCGCTGGACGCGCCGATCAGCCACACGCGTTGGCCGCACCAGTCGGTGATGGGGGGGTTGAGGGGCACGGCGCTATTCCTTGGTGAAGGACAGCAGCACCTCGCCCAGCGTGACGCCAAACTTGCTCATGGTGGCGCGGTTGAGCAGCACGCGCTCGTCGATCAGGAACATCCAGTCGTCGAACTGCACGTCGTACTCCTTGCCGTCCACCGGCAGGCGCAGCGTGTAGTTCCAGCGGAAGGCGTTGCCGGACTCCTGCCCCTCAGCCTCTCCCACCACGTCGTCGGCGCGGCCGGTGTAGCGACCATCCGCGTGCTTGGTCAGGTGCCAGACGCGGCGCTGGGTTGTGCCGTCGGAATAGGTGAACGCCTCGTCCAGCACGCCCTGGCTGCCTTTCCAGTGGCAGTCCATCACCACGGTGAAGCGGCGCGCCACCTCGCCACCGCGCTTTTGAAACATGCCATGGGCGTGAACGCGGCCATTGAAATAGCGATCGAGCTCCAGCTTGGGCCGCTGCTGGGCGTAGTCGCTCACCTGGGGGCTGGCGCATCCCGCGAGCACAGCCGAGCCCGCGAGCAGGGCAAAAAGGACATGGCGGCGTGTGTTCATGATGTCACTCCTTGGGACGGGTTTCGAGAGGCGATCAACAGTCGGTGCAGCAGCCAGGCCGCCATGAGCTTGAGCGCACAGGGCAGCAGCGCATAAATCCACGCCAGGCGTTGCAGTGCCAGCGGGTCTTGGCTCCCGGGCACGTAGCCCAGCCATTGCAATAGCGGCAGCGTTGCCCCGGCGGCCAGCGCCAGGTTGAGTTTGGTGGCCAGGTTCCACCAGCCCAGGTAGGCGCCGTCTTGCGCGCCCTGGGCGCCCTGGCGCTCGATCAAAAGGGCCAGCAGCGCGCCGGGCACGGCCAGATCAGCGCCTAAGGCTGCGCCCGACAGCACGCAGATCACGGCAAAGGCCGCCACCTGCCCGCCCTGTAGCGCAGCTGCCCAGCCAAAGCAGGCCACCGCCAGCAGCATGCCAGCCAGCCACGCCCGCTCCAACCCGAAGCGGCGCACTACCCGCAGCCAGCCGGGCATGGACAGCGCACCGCTGACGAAATACAGCACCAGGAACAGCGCAATCTGCGGCGGCGAGGCCAGCAGCCGGTCTTGTGCGAAAAACAGCATCAGCGCGGCCGGGATGGCGCTGGCGATGCCATTGCACAAAAACACCGCCAGCAGTCGGCGGAAGGGTTCCTCGGTCAGCGGCTGCCAAAGCTGCAGCTTGCGCGGCTCGCGCCTCTCACGCGGCTCGGTGGCAAACGGCGGGCGCGGTGCCTGCCAAAGCGCCAGCCAGCCGGTCAGCAGCGCCAGCGCGAATACCCCCAGCATGGCGCCAGCGCCCCAAGCCACCGAGAGCGCGCTGGCCGTGACCACGCCGATCAACCCGGGCCCCTCGCGCCAGGCCACGATGCGGCTGCGCTGCACGCCGTCGCCGCCCAGGCGCACCCCCCAGGCCTGGTGGGCAATGACCAGCAGACTGTGCGCCAGGCAGGTGAACAAAAGCCCCGCCACCATCCAGGCCGCCAGCGCTGTTGGCCCCTGCACCAGTGGAAAGAACAACCCCGCCATGCCGCTGCCCAGGAGCAGCGCCGAGGCGCCAGCCACCCACAAAACCGGATGCACGGTGCGGCGGTACAGCAGGTCGCTCAAACGCCCCAGCAGCGGATCAGCCCCCGCATCCATCAGCCGCACCAGCAGCAGCAGCGCCCCCACGGTGGCCAGCGGCAGCCCGAGATTGCTGGCGTAGTAATGCGGCAGCACCACGTACAGCGGCAACGCGGCAAAGGCCAGGGGCAGGCCCAGCAGCCCATAGGCCAGCCCGGCGCGCCAAGGCAACACCTTCGAAAAATCCCATGGCAGGGCGCGGGTCATGGCCCGGCTCCTGGTTTGCGCGCCAGCAAGGCGCTGCGCAGGCCGGGCTCGGACGTGCGCGGCGACAACCAGATGCCGAAGAAGCGGCGCGCCAGCTCGGGATCGTCTATCGCGCCCAGCGCCTGCGAGCCGCGCCACAGACGCATGCCCACGCCGGGTTGGTAAAGGCCCGTGAGGCGGTCACCCGGCTGCACGTCGGGCAGCACGGCGGCCAGCGCCTT
>JAFEER010000008.1 GCA_018240985.1 Pseudomonadota bacterium | reverse complement strand
TCATACGCGGCCTCCGCGCATGAGCAGTTTGTTCTCGTAATCGACTCTAAGGACGACGGCGATGGCCACCAGGTTCATCAAGATCGCCGAGCCGCCAAAGCTCATCAACGGCAGCGTCAGCCCCTTGGTGGGCAGCGCGCCCAGGTTCACGCCCATGTTGATGAAGGCCTGGAAACCCATCCACACGCCCACGCCCTGAGCCACCAGGCCGGAGAACACGCGATCCAGCGCGATCGCCTGGCGGCCGATCTGCATGATGCGGCGCGTGAGCCACAGGAACAGCACGATCAGCACCAGCACGCCCATCAGGCCAAACTCCTCGCCAATCACGGCGAGCAGGAAGTCGGTGTGCGCCTCTGGCAGCCAGTGCAGCTTTTCCACGCTGCCCCCTAAGCCCACGCCGAAGATCTCGCCGCGGCCGATGGCGATCAGCGAATGCGACAACTGGTAGCCCTTGCCCAGGGCATGGGCCTCGCTGAACGGATCGAGGTAGGCAAAGATGCGCTCGCGCCGCCAGGGGCTGGTCATGACCATCATGGCGAAGGCGCCCACGAGCACCGCGGCGATGAGGAAGAACATGCGCGCGTTCACCCCGCCCAGGAACAAGATGCCCATGGCGATCACGGCGATCACCATGAAGGCGCCCATGTCGGGCTCGGCCAGCAGCAGCGCGCCCACAGCGGCCACGGCGACCCCCATGGGCAGCACGGCGCGGAAGAAGCGCTCCTTGACCTCCATCTTGCGCACCATGTAGTCGGCGGCGTAGATGAGCACGGCAAACTTGGCCAGCTCGGACGGCTGGAAGTTCATCACCCCCAGGCTGACCCAGCGCCGCGCGCCGTTGACCACCACGCCGACATGGGGAATCAGCACCGCAAACAGCAAGCCAATCGACAGCAGGAAGAGCGGGCGCGCGACCCGCTCCCAGACCTTCATGGGCACCTGGAAGGCGAGCAGCGCGCCGACAAAGCCCACGCCGATGGCGATCACATGGCGCAGCACGAAATGCGTGGAGGCGATGTTGCCGAAACGCGGGTTGTCGGGCATGGCGATGGAGGCCGAATACACCATGACCACGCTGAAGGACAGCAGCAGCACCACCACCCAGCACAGCGCCTGGTCGAAACCCAGCACATGGGCCGGCGTGGC
>JAFEER010000089.1 GCA_018240985.1 Pseudomonadota bacterium | reverse complement strand
GTGCGGTGCGCGCGCCAGTCCCATAGGCCGCGCAGCACACGCAGCGCACCGCCCAGCGAGATGCCAAAGCTGTCGGTAAGCGCCGGCGCATCCATGACCTGCACCACGTCCGGGTGGTCGTGCAGGTGCTCGCCCACGCCCGGCAGGTCGTGCACCACGGCGATGCCGTGGCGCTGCAGTTCATCGCCCGGCCCCACACCCGAGAGCATGAGCAGCTGCGGCGACAGCAGCGCCCCCGCCGAAAGCAACACCTCGCACGCGGCACGCACCTGCTGTGTCTGCCCGCCCTGGCGGTATTCCACGCCCACGGCGCGCCGCCCCTCGAAGAGGATGCGCGTGGCGTGGGCACCGGTGATGACCCGCAGGTTGGGGCGCGACAGGTGCGGCGTGAGATAACCCTTGGCGACGCTGTGGCGCTCGCCCGCGCGGTGCGTGACCTGGTAGAGGCCCACGCCCTCGCAGCTGGCGCCGTTGAAGTCGCCGTTGCGCGCATGGCCGGCCTGCACGCCGGCCTCGACAAAGGCGCGGCTGGCACGCTGCGGCGACTGCAGGTCGGCCACGTTGAGCGGGCCACCCGTGCCATGCCAGGCACTGGCGCCGCGCTCGTTGTGCTCGGCGCGCAGAAAGTAGGGCAGCACGTCGCGCCAGGCCCAGCCGGGGTTGCCGGCCGCGGCCCAGTGGTCGTAGTCATCCGGATGGCCGCGCACATAGATCATGGCGTTGACCGAGCTGGAGCCGCCCAGCACCTTGCCGCGCGGCTGGTAGCCGCTGCGCCCGCCCAGGCCCGGCTGGGGCGTGGTCTGCAGGCCCCAGTTGTGCTGGCCGGTGCGCGCCAGCACGGCCAGGCCCGCCGGGCAGTGAATCAGCACGCTGGCGTCGCTGCCGCCCGCCTCCAGCAGGCACACGCGCACGGCCGGATCCTCACTCAGCCGGCCCGCCAGCACGCAGCCCGCCGAGCCGCCGCCAATCACGACATGGTCGAAGTCGCGCATGGATGGGTGTCCCCTCGTTGTATGGCGATGGCGGTGCGCGGCGATGGGCGCACGAATACCGATACCATCGCGGTTTCGCATTTTTTCTCACTACGATACTTTCTAGGGCAGTTATATGACGATTACTACCGTCGGCATCATCGGCGCGGGCACCATGGGTAATGGCATTTCCCAGGCCTGCGCGGTCTCGGGCATCAACGTGGTCATGGTGGACATCTCCGCCGCAGCCGTGGAAAAAGGCCTTGCCACGATCTCGGGGAGCCTGGATCGGCTGATCAAGAAGGAAAAGATCAACAGCGCCGACAAGGCTGCGGCGCTCTCGCGCCTCAAGGGGTCGATCAACTATGACGACCTGAAGAATGCGCAGCTCGTGATCGAGGCCGCAACCGAGAACCAAGAGATCAAGAACAAGATCCTCAAGCAGGCGGATGCGCTGCTCCCCCCCGAGGTGATACTGGCGACGAACACCTCATCGATCTCGATCACCCAGCTGGCGGCGGCGACTCAGCGTGCCGACCGTTTCATCGGCATGCATTTCTTCAACCCGGTGCCCATGATGTCGCTGGTGGAGATCATCCGCGGCATGCGCACCAGCGACGCGACGCATGCCACCGTCAACGGTTTTGCCCAGCAATTGGGCAAGGTGCCGATCACGGTGAAGAACGCGCCGGGCTTCGTCGTCAACCGCGTTCTGATGCCGATGATCAACGAGGCCTTCTTCGTGCTCGCCGAAGGCCTGGCCACGCCCGAGGACATCGATGCCGGCATGAAGCTCGGCTGCAACCATCCGATAGGGCCGCTGGCGCTGGCCGACATGGTGGGGCTGGACGTGTGCCTTTCCGTCCTCGACGTCTATCACCGTGAATTCGGCGACAGCAAATACCGCGCCTGCTCGCTGCTCAAGGAGTACGTGGCGGCCGGCCGCCTGGGGAGCAAGACCGGGCAGGGCGTGTACAGCTACGCGTAAACTGCTGCGTGGTGGTTGGCGCCGTCCAATGCCGCGCGCCGAGCGCCTCCCGAAGGACGGCTGGCTTTCATTTTCATAGTGCACGAGACATTGCATAGGAGCTGAGCATGAACGAACTCAACGGCTACGACATCGAGGATCTCAAGGTGGGCATGAGCGCAAGCTTTGCCAAGACTGTCACCGAGGCGGACATCGTGCTTTTCGCCGCCGTGTCGGGCGACAACAATGCGGTGCACATCAACGAAGAATTCGCCAGCGGCACGCAATTCAAGGGCCGCATCGCCCACGGCATGCTGTCGGCAAGCATCATCTCCGCGGCGATCGCCGGCCAGCTGCCCGGCCCGGGAACGATCTACCTGGGCCAGAACCTGCGCTTCAAGGCGCCGGTGCGGCCGGGCGATACGGTGCAAGCCACCGTCACGGTCAAGCAGGTCATCGCCGACAAACGCCGCGTCGAGCTGACGACGGTGTGCACCGTCGGCGGCAAGGTGGTCATCGAGGGCGACGCGCTCGTCATGGCGACCTCGAGCGCGCAGCGTGCTGGTTGACGCGAGCGCGTTTCCCCGTGCATCGCCTCAAAGACGCATCGCACTGGATGCTGCGATGCGATGTTTTTCTCACGCGCTACTGAACCTCAATCCAGCGTGACGCCCGTGGCCTTGACCACCGAGGCCCAGCGCGCCAGCTCCTTGCGCACATAGGCGCCGTATTCCTCGGGCGTCGAACCCAGCGGCTCGGCGCCCTGCACGGCCAGCTTCTCGCGCATATCGGGGCTTTGCAGCGCCTTGTTGATCTCGGCATTCAGGCGCTGCACCACGGCGGCGGGCGTGCCGGACGGCACCATCACGCCCTGCCAGGCACCGGCCTCGAAGCCCGCCATCACCGTCTCGGCCAGGGTAGGCACATCAGGAAACAGCGACATGCGCCTGGCCGTGGTGACGGCGAGCAGCTTCAGGCGCTTGTCCTTCACGAAGGGCATGACGGAGTTGATGGTGTCGGTCATGAACTGGATCTGCCCGGCCACCAGATCCACGTCGGCCGGCGCGCTGCCGCGATAGGGCACATGCGTGGCCTCAATGCCTTGTGCCCGGACGAACTGGTAGGCCGCCAGGTGCGTCACGTTGCCGTTGCCGGCCGAGCCGTAGGACAGCCTGCCCGGGTTGGCCTTGGCGTAGGCCACGAACTCCTGCACGCTGTTCGCAGGCACGCCAGGGTTGACCACCAGCGCCAGCGGCACCACCGCCGTCAGCGCCACCGGCGCCAGGTCGCGCAGCACGTCGTACTGCATACTCTTGTACAGCGCCGGGCTGAGCGTGATGGACGAGGTGTTGTAGAGCAGGGTGTAGCCATCGGCCGGCGCCTTGCTGACGAACAGGCCGCCAATGTTGCCGTTGGCACCCGGCTTGTTGTCCACCACCACGCTCTGGCCCATTTGCGCCGTCATTTTTTGCGCCAGCAGGCGCGCCACCAAGTCGGTGGGGCCGCCGGGCGGGAAGGGAATCACCATGGTGATGGGCTTGGCCGGGTAGGCCTGTGCTTGTGCCGCGGGCGCGGCCAACGCGGCCACGGCGCAGGCGGCCAGTGCCAGGCAGCGACGGCGGGAAAGGCTGGGCTTCATATTTGTCTCCTTGTTGATTGCGGGCAGTCAGGCGCGCCCGGCCAGCAGCCGCGCGGCGGTATAGGTCATGACCTGGGTACCCTTCTGGTTGAACACGTCGATGCGCGAGGTGACCACGGCGCGCCCGCTTTTGGAGGTGGGGCGGATGGCGGTGACCTCCACCATGGCCTCGATGCTGTCGCCCACCAGCACCGGGGCCAGGATCTTCTGCTGCAGCTCCAGCATGGCCAGGCCCGTGCCCTGGATCATGGTCTGCAGGATGAAGCCCTCGATCAGCGTATAGGTGAGCGCCCCCGGCACGGGCCGCCCCGGCATGGCGCCGCCCTCGTAGCCCTCTTCGATGAAGATCGCCTCCAGCATGCCGGTGACGTTGATGAACTGCACCAGATCGGACTCGGTGATGGTGCGGCGAAAGGTGCGAAAGCGCTGGCCGACCTGCAGGTCTTGCCAGGCGAAGCCCTGGCCCAGGCGGGGTGCGGTGTGATCCATGGAAATCCTTGTGTAGGTGTTGGAATGCCGGTCAGCCCTTGCCCTGCGGCACGATGGCCGCGCCCTGCTGCACCAGGGCCTCGATCTGCTGTGCCGTCAGCCCCGCATCGGCCAGCAGCGCGCGCGTGTGCTCGCCCAGCCGCGGCGGCATGGCCACGGGCGGGCGCTGGCCGTCAAAGCGCACGGCCACGCCGGGAAAGCGCACGCTGCCAAGGCTTGCGTCCTGCAGCTCCTCGAAGAAGCCGGTGGCCACCAGGTGCTCGTCACCGCGCAGTTCACTGAGACGCGCCACGGGCGCCGCGGGAATCTCCAGCCGCTCGCAGGCGGACAGCCAATAGGCCGTCGGCCGGCGCACCACGTAGCCGGAGGCCAGCTCCAGCAGCTCGGCGATATGTGTGGTGCGCGCTGCAATGTCGATGAAGCGCGCATCGCCGGCATGTTCGGGCGCGCCCACCTCGGCGAAGAAGCGCCGCCAGTGCAGGTCGGTGTAGGGCATCATGGCCACCAGGCCATCCGCCGTGCGGTACGGCCGGCGCCAGGGCGCCAGCACGCGCGGGTAGCCGGGCGCGGAGCGCGGCGGCTCGAAATGCTGGCCGTAGAAATGCTCCACCAGGTTGAAGCCCACCATGGACTCGAACATCGGCACCTCCACAAACGCGCCGTGCCCCGTGCGCTCGCGCTGCCACAGCGCCGCCAGGATGGCGTGCGCCGCCACATGGCCGCAGGTCTTGTCGGCGGCGATGGTCGGCAGGTAGCGCGCCTCGCCGCCCTGCTGCTCCATCAAGTCCGCGAGGCCCGACATGCCCTGGATCACGTCGTCATAGGCCGGCCGGCCGGCGTAGGGCCCGGGCAGAAAGCCCAGCAGGCTGGCATATACCAGTCGTGGGTGGCGCGCGCGCAGGGTCTCTGGATCCACGCCCAGGCTGGCCAGCTTCTGCGGGCGCATGCTGTGCATGAACACATCCGCCGTGGCTATCAGCGCCTGCAGCGCCGCGCGCGCCTCGGGACGCTTCAAGTCCAGCGCCAGGCTCTTCTTGCTGCGGTTGGAACCCAGGAACATGGCCGCCATGCCAGGCTCGGGCGCCGGCCCGGTGTGGCGCGTGGAGTCGCCCGCTGGCGGCTCTACCTTGATGACCTCGGCACCATAGTCGGCCAGCACCTGGCTGGCCAGCGGCCCAAAGATGACGCTGGACAGATCCAGCACCCGTATTCCCTGCAATGGCCTCATGCGCATGTCTCCACCGGCTTGATAGGTGGCGGAGATTATTGGAGACCGTCACTTACGCGTCCAATATTTGTTCACTCGTTCGCGATATCTGTTGAGTATCAATGAGCATCCACTGGACGCGCCACTGTGTCGATATGGCGCGGCTCACCCCAGGGCCTGGGGCGATCAGGCCTACAGAAAGTCACCGTATCGCCAGATCGAGCTCGTACTTCACCGGTGCCACGCCCCTGAACAACTGAAACACCCGCAGCTCATACGTTTTCTTCACACTTCGAAATCGCAGGCTATCGCGGGCGTCAGCCTCTCCGATGACGCTGAACGCCACCGCATCATGCGGCGACCGCACGGATAGCTGCACGTCCTGCCCCGCCCCGGTGCTGAAGCGCAGACAGTCGAAGCCCTCTGCCGGCGCGGTGCCCTGCACCTGGGCCGAGCTGGCGCCGCGCTCGAACCGGATGTTGCTGCAGGCTGCGATTGCACTGCCGCACTGCATAGTGGCTGCTACCGCAACCCCTAGTACTCCGTTCCACCAAAACATTGACATTAAATCGCGCCTTTGTCCGCCATGCCGCGTTGCAAATCCTCGCGATAGCTACGGCTATCGCTGTGGTTTGCGCCTTGCCTGGCAAACAAATGCATCGATTTCATTTCGTCAACATTTTGATGAAACGAAGTACTAGCGCGAACACTCGCGCACGCGGATTCAACGTCTTCATGACTGCCCCCTTGTTCGGTAGGTTGTATCACTCACCAGCAGTAAAAATAGGCGCTTCAAGCGCACGCTGCGCCAGCGCCTTGAGCCCATCCTTGCCAAGCGAAGGGCTTATCCCCAGATCACCCGCAAGATTGCACTCAGCTTGCTGCGTCATCATGGCATTCTGGAGCTCTCATGAAAATCGCCCTGCTTTCCGACATTCACGCCAACCTGGCTGCCCTTGACGCCTGCCTGGAGCATGCCCACACCCAGGGTGCCGAGCAGCTGGCCCTGCTGGGCGACCTGGTGGGCTATGGCGCCGAGCCCGGGCCGGTGCTCGACCGCGTCATGCAGCTCGTCGCTGGCGGCGCGCTGTGCGTGCGCGGCAATCACGATGCTGCCGCCCTGGCGCCACCCGCCGTGGCCGAGAACCTGGGCGACCAGAGCGCCCAGTGGACGGGCCCGCAGCTCAATGCAGCGCAGCGCGCATTCCTGGCCGGCCTGCCGCTCACCGCACACATGGGCATGGACGCGCTGCTGGTGCATGCCAGCGCCGACGGCCCCGAGCGCTGGCATTACATCTCCGACGGCAACGCAGCCGAGCGCTCCATGGCCGCGGCCACGCAGCTCGACCCCGCCATCCGCTACGTGTTCAGCGGCCATGTGCACGAGCAGGCGCTGTACTTCCTCACGCCTACGGCCAAGCTGATGCGCTTTTCGCCGCAGCCGGGCGTGCCCGTGCCCGTGCCGCCGCACCGGCAGTGGCTGGCCATCGTCGGCTCCTGCGGCCAGCCACGCGACGGCGACACGCGCGCCATGTATGCGCTGTTCGACGCCCGTGCCGCCACCCTCACCTTCCACCGTGTGCGCTACGACCATCTGGCGGCCGCCGCCAAGGTGCGCGCCGGCGGCCTGCCGGCGTTTTTTGCCGACCGGTTGGAGAAAGGGCGCTAGACCATGAAGCTGCTGGAGACCGGCACCGAGATCGACGGCTTCGTGGTGCACGAATGCATCCACGCCGGCGGCATGGCCCATATCTACCACGTCGGCTACGCCAACACAGAGCGCAACCCGGGCTTTCCACTGGCCATGAAGATCCCGCGCATGACGGCGGGCGACGGTGCCGAGAACATCGTGAGCTTCGAGGTCGAACTGACCATCCTGCCCACGCTGACCGGCCACCACGCACCCCGCTTCGTGGCTGCGGGCGACCTAATGCGCCTGCCCTATCTGGTGATGGAATACGTTCCGGGCGACACGCTGCAGCACTGGCTGGACAACCACCGGCGCGGCGACGCACAGGAGGATGCGCAGCACATCGCCCGCATCGGCAGCGCCATGGCCATTGCCGCGCACAGCATCCACCAGCAAAACGTCTGCCACCTGGACTTGAAGCCGGCCAACGTGCTGCTGCGCCCGGACGGCAGCGCCGTGCTGCTGGACTTCGGCCTGTCCTGCCACGCGCATTACCCGGATCTGCTGGCCGAGGAGATGCGCAAGGCCGTGGGATCGCCCGCCTGGATCGCGCCCGAGCAGGTAGTAGGCGTGCGCGGCGACCTGCGCAGCGACATCTTCGCCATCGGCGTCATGCTGTATGAGATGGCGACCGGCGAGCTGCCCTTCGGCGCGCCCACCACCGATGGCGGCATGCGCCAGCGCCTGTGGATGACGCCCGCACCGCCGCGCCAGCACCGCCCGGGCCTGCCCGAGTGGCTGCAGGAGATCATCCTGCGCTGCCTGGAGCCCGAGGCCGCGCAGCGCTACCCCAGCGCCGCGCACCTGGCCTTCGACCTGGCGAACCCCGATCAGGTGCCCGTCACGGAGCGCGGGCGGCGCCTGCGCGGGCCGGGCCTGAAGACGCATTTCAAGCGCTGGATCAAGGCCGCGGGCATGCACTACCAGCCCAGCCCGCTGCCCACGCGCCAGATCGAGGAGGTGCCCATCCTCATGGTGGCCGTTCCGCACGACGACGTGACGGACGCCACGCTGTACTCGCTGCGCGAGGCGGCGGCGCGCTCGCTGGGCATACGCCCGGGCGCGCGCCTGGCCTGCGTGTCGGTGATCTCGCCATCGGCTTCCAGCACCTCAGACCATGAACGCAGCGAGACCACGCTGCGCCGCAACCACCTGGCGCGCCTCAAGCAATGGGCCGCGGGCCTGGACTTGTCGCGCCACAGCGCCAGCTACCATGTGCTGGAGGCCGGCGACGTGGCCCAGGCCCTGGTGCGCTTTGCCGAGGCGAACCGCGTCAGCATGATGATCCTGGGCGCGGCCACGCATGGCCTGCAGCTGCAGCGCCTGATCGCCACCGTGCCCATGCGCGTGGCGCGCGATGCGCCCTGCACCGTGATCCTGGTCAAGCAGCAGCTGCCGTTCGACGCCCTGGGACAGTGACGCACATGAACCAAGACACAAAACACCCCTATGCCGCCCTCACGCCCGACCTGGTGCTGGACGCCCTGGCCGGCGTGGGCCTATACGGCGACGGCCGGCTGATGGCCCTGGGCTCGTATGAAAACCGCGTCTATCAGGTGACGCTGGAGGACGGCGGCCGCGTGGTCGCCAAGTTCTACCGCCCGGGGCGCTGGAGCGAGGCGCAGATCCTGGAGGAACACGCCTTCGCCCTGGAGCTTGCCGCCGCCGAGGTGCCCGTGGTGGCCCCGCAGGTGCTGCAGGACCGCAGCCTGCACCAGCACGCGGGCTTTGCGTTTTCCGTCAGCCCCTGGCGCGGCGGGCGCATGCCCGAGCTGGACGACTTTGAGGTGCTCGAATGGCTGGGCCGCTATCTGGCGCGTATCCACAATGTGGGCGCCGCCCACCCGTTCACGCAACGCCCGGCGCTGGATGTGCAAAGCTTTGGCCAGGAGCCGCGCGACTGGCTGCTGTCCGCGCAGATCATTCCCCTGGATCAGCAATCGGCCTGGCACGCCGCCTGCGATGATGCTCTTGAATTGATAGCTTCAGGCGCCTATCCAACAAGCGCTACAGGCCAGTTTGGCTTAAACAACGCGAACAGCATCCGCCTGCACGGCGACTGCCACCCCGGCAATGTGCTGTGGACGCCCGTGGACGACGCCGGCCACGGCGGCCCGCACTTCGTAGACCTGGACGACGCGCGCATGGGCCCGGCTGTGCAGGACTTGTGGATGCTGCTCTCGGGCGAGCGCCGCCAGCGCACGCTGCAGCTCTCGGCCCTGCTCGATGGCTACGAACAGCTGCGCCCCTTCGACCGGCGCGAACTGGCGCTGATCGAGCCGCTGCGCACCCTGCGCCTGATCCACTACAGCGCCTGGCTGGCGCGGCGCTGGAGCGATCCGATCTTTCCCATCAATTTCCCCTGGTTCGGCAGCAGCGACTACTGGCGCGGCCAGGTGGGCATGCTGCGCGAGCAGATAGCTGCGATGCGGGAGGCGCCGCTGATGGGGTGAAGACCGTGGCGATTGCTGGCATCAATAGAACCTGCGGGCCCTCACGCGAACTTGTCCTCGAGGTAGCGCCCCGGCTTGGCCATCATCAGCCCGCCAATGGCCATGGGCACCACCGAGGCGGCGTACACCCACAGGGCCGCGGCCCAGCTGCCGGTGACGGCGTAGCGCCAGCCGCCCAGCAACGGCCCCAGCGTGCCTGCCAGGTAGCCTATGCCCATGGCAAAACCTCCGATCGCCGCCGAGCCCGCGGGGGTGCGGGTGCGCAGGTTGAACATGGCGATGGCCATAGGAAAAGCGCCGCCGGCCAGGCCCGCCACCAGGGTCATGAACCAGGCCGGCCCCACGCCGAAGATCATGAGCAGGTAGCCCAGCGGCCCCGCCGCCGCCAGCAGCACGGCCAGCGGCATGGGGTTCTTGAGCTTGTTGGCGATCAGCGGCGTGACGAAGGCCATGGGCAGCGTCATGAAGGTATAGACCGAGAACGCCACGCCCGCCGCATTGCGGTCCACGCCCAGGTGCTGCTGCAGCATGGTGGGCAGCCAGGCCAGCATGGCGTAGATGTTCAGCGACGCCATGGCGTAGAACAGGGCCGTGCCCACCGCCACGGGGCTGGTCGCCAGCTGGGCCAGCCCCAGCTTGTGTACCGCCGGTGCGGCCGCACCTGCCGCCGGCGCAGCAGCGGGCGGCGCCCTGCGCAGCGCGAGCAGCTGCATGGCCCAGGGCACCACCGCCACCAGCGACAGCAGTCCCCAGGATGCCAGCGAGGCCTGCCAGCCGAACGCGTTGGCCACGGGAATGGCCGTCATGGCCGGCAGCGTGGCGCCCGCCTGCATCAGCAGCGCGAAGGTGGTCACCATCACCGCCTGCCGGTCGGGGAAATACTTCTTGACCAGGGGCGCCCCCACCACGTTGCCCAGGCCCATGCCCACCAGCGCCACCACGCTCAGCACCATGAAGACCGATGCGCTGCCCACGTAGGGGCGGGCCAGCGTGCCCGCCGCGGCCAGCACCACCGCCAGCAGCGCGGTGGACTCCGCGCCGATCTTGCGCACCACCATCGGGGCCAGAAACCCCGCCGCGCCAAAGCACAGCGTGGGCAGCATGCCGATGAAGGTGGCGCCCGCCGTGTCTATGCCCAGCGCCGCGCGCACGTCGCCCAGCAGCGGCGACAGGCCCGTGACCGCATGCCGCAGGCCGATGCCCAGCAGCACCACCCCGATCAGGATGGCCGCGCGGCCCTGCCACAGGCCGGGGCGCGGTGCGCCCTCCGCCGCCTGCTTGGCCTCGGGGCCGGCGGGCGGGGTGGTGGTCGTGGCCATGATCAGGACGCCGCCTTGGAATCGCCGTCGATCGGGAACATCTGGCCCGAGATGGTGCGCGCGTGCGGGCCGGCCAGGAACAGCGCCAGCGCGGCGATGTCGGCCGGGTTGATGAAGTGCTTGACCGACTGGTTGGCCAGTGCCAGATCGGTTTCTTCCTGCACGGTACGGCCCGACACCTTGGCCCGGCCCTCGAACACGCTCTGGATGCGCGGCCCATCCACCGCACCGGGGTGGATGCTGTTGGCGGTGATGCCCAGCGGCCCCAGCTCCAGCGACAAGGTCTTGGTAAAGCCCACCAGGCCCCATTTGGTGGTGGAATAGGCCACCCGGTTGGGGTAGCCAAAGCGCCCGGCCAGCGACGACATCACGATGATGGACGCCGCGGGCGACTGCTTGAGCAGCGGGATGGCGCGCTGCGTGACCATGAAGGTGCCCGTCAGGTTGATGCCGACCACCGCATTCCAGGTGTCCAGCGGGTAATCGACCACCGGCGCAGTCGCCCCGGCGATGCCGGCGTTGTTGACCAGCACATCCAGCCCGCCCAACTGGGCCTGCACCTCCTTGAACAGCATGTCCAGGTCTGCGCCCTTGCTGACATCGCCCACGCTGCCCGTGATGCCGGGGTTCTGCTGCACGATCTGTTGCACCGCCTCGGCATTCACGTCGGCAATGTGCACGCGCGCGCCGCTGGCCACAAAAGCCTTGGCAATGGCCAGGCCGATACCGCCGGCGCCGGCGGTAAT
>JAFEER010000088.1 GCA_018240985.1 Pseudomonadota bacterium | reverse complement strand
GAGGTGAGGTGCCAATCGCACAGACCCGCCTGTTGCAATCTCCCGGGCAGGTGTAGCATGGCCCGTCCAACTGCGCGTTCACAACAATGCTTGCCTTCATACTGCGCCGCCTCCTGCAGGCCGTGATCGTCATGGTCACCGTGGCCTTTGTGGCCTTCATGCTGTTCCAGTTCGTGGGCGATCCGGTGGCCATCCTGCTCGGGCAGGACGCCACGCCCGAGCAGATTGCAAACATGCGTGCGGCGCTGGGGCTGGACAAGCCCTTCTTCGTGCAGTTCTGGCATTTCCTGGTGAATGCGGCGCAGGGTGAGTTCGGCCTGTCGCTGCGCCAGGGCGCCAAGGTCTCGCGCCTGATCGCCGAACGCTTTCCGGCCACGCTGGAGCTGTCGCTGGTGGCGGCCTTTCTGGCCCTGGCAGTGGGCGTGCCCATGGGCGTGTATGCGGCGCTCAGGCGCGGTAGTTTCATGAGCCAGCTGTTCATGACGCTGTCGCTGCTGGGCGTGTCGCTGCCCACCTTCCTGATCGGCATTTTGCTGATCCTGGTGTTCTCGGTGACGCTGGGCTGGTTTCCGAGCTTCGGGCGCGGCGACGTGGTGCAGCTGGGCTGGTGGAGTACCGGGCTGCTGACGGCCAAGGGCTGGCACCACATCGTGCTGCCCGCCATCACGCTGGCGATCTTCCAGCTCACGCTGATCATGCGCCTGGTGCGATCCGAGATGCTGGAGGTGCTGCGCACCGACTACATCAAGTTCGCCCGTGCGCGGGGCTTAAGCGACCGTGCCATCCACTTCGGCCATGCGCTCAAGAACACGCTGGTGCCGGTGATGACCATCACCGGCCTGCAGCTGGGCGGCCTGATCGCCTTTGCCATCATCACCGAGACCGTGTTCCAGTGGCCGGGCATGGGCCTGTTGTTCATCCAGGCCGTGACCTTTGCCGACATTCCCGTGATGGCCGCCTACCTGTGCCTGATCGCGCTGATCTTCGTGGTCATCAACCTGGTGGTGGATCTGCTGTACTTCGTGGTCGATCCGCGCTTGCGCGTGGGCGGCAAGGGAGGGCATTGAGATGCTGGTGCCTCGCTTCAAGGCCGGCGGACGCGCCTTCGCCCAGATTGCCGAGTTTCATCCCGAGCTCACCGCCCTGCGGCGTGACCTGCACGCCCATCCAGAGCTGGGTTTCGAAGAGGTCTACACCAGCGCCCGCGTGCGCGAGGCGCTGCGCGCCGCCGGCGTGGACGAGGTGCATGAGGGCATAGGCCGCACCGGCGTGGTCGGCATCATCCACGGCCAGGGGCGCAGCAGCGGTGCCATGATAGGACTGCGGGCCGACATGGACGCCCTGCCCATGAGCGAGCAGAACGATTTCGCCTGGAAGTCCGCCAAGAGCGGCCTGATGCACGGCTGCGGCCATGATGGCCACACGGCCATGCTGGTGGGCGCGGCGCGCTACCTGGCGGCCACGCGCCAGTTTGACGGCACGGCGGTGCTGATCTTCCAGCCGGCCGAGGAGGGCCTGGGCGGGGCCCGCGTGATGATCGAGGACGGCCTGTTCGAGCGCTTCCCGGTGCAGGCCGTGTACGCCATGCACAACTGGCCGGCCATGAAGCCCGGCACGGTGGGCATCAACGGCGGCGCCATGATGGCCGCTGCGGATCGCCTCACCATCGACATCACCGGCCGCGGCGGCCATGGCGCACATCCGTATCAGACGGTGGACGTGGTGCTGGTGGCGGGCCACATCATCACGGCGCTGCAAAGCATCGTCGCGCGCAATGTGCGTGCACTCGACAGCGCCGTGATCAGCCTGTGCGCCCTGCAGGCCGGCGACCTGGGCGCCTTCAGCGTGCTGCCCGGCCAGGCCACGCTGGTGGGCACGGTGCGCGCCTTCGACCCGGCCGTGCAGGACATGGTGGCGCAGCGCATCAACGAGCTGTGCCATTCCATCGCCTTAGGGTTTGGCGCCACGGCCGCGGTGCGCTACGAGCGCATCTACCCCGCCACCATCAACACCGAGGCCGAGGCGCGCTTCGCCGGCGACGTGGCCGCGGCCCTGGTGGGCGAGGACAACGTGAATCGCGAGCTGGAGCCCAGCATGGGGGCGGAGGACTTCTCCTTCATGCTGCAGTCGCGCCCAGGCGCCTACCTGCGCCTGGGCCAGGGCATGGGCCCGGGCAACAGCGCCCTGCACAACAGCCGCTACGACTTCAACGACGACGTGCTGCCCCTGGGCGCGGCCCTGCATGCCGGGCTGGTGGAGCAGGCGATGCCGCTGGCGGGTGGGCAATAAAAAATGCTTGATTGGCAAGCTGTCTCAAACTCCTTCCCCCTTTGGGGGAAGGTTGGGATGGGGGCTGGAGCGCCGGCATCTTGCCGGCATCGACGAGCGAGCGTCGCTGGCCCTCACCCCTACCCTCTCCCAGAGGGAGAGGGAGAAATACCTGCGCAACCGATCGCCCTCGCCCCTTTGGGGAGAGGGAGGGGTGAGGGGCTTGCGGCAGCATGTACATAGTCAGGTAAAAAAGCATATAACGCCCACCCATAAAGCGCCAGCAGCTATCAATTTATAGATCAACCCGAGACATGAAAAACACCCTCTTGCGCTGGTATGACAGCGACGTGGCCCACAGCTTTCGGTCGTCCCCGGTGGCCATTCTGGCGGCGCTGATCGCGCTGGTATGCGCGTTCTGCGCGCTGTTTGCCGGCTGGGTGGCGCCGCACAACCCGTTCGACCTGTCCACGCTGGAGCTGTCGGACGCGCGCCTGCCGCCCGCCTGGATGGAGGGCGGCGGTGCCAAGTACCTGCTGGGCACGGACGACCAGGGGCGCGACATTCTCTCGGCGCTGATCTACGGCGCGCGCATCTCGCTGGTGGTGGGACTGGCCTCGGTGCTGCTGTCGGTGGTGTTGGGCGTGGCGTTGGGGCTGGTGGCGGGCTTTCGTGGTGGCTGGATCGACGGCGTGCTGATGCGCCTGTGCGACGTGATGCTGTCGTTCCCGGCCATCCTGATCGCGCTCTTGATCGCCGGCGTGGCGCGCGCGGTGTTCCCGAATGCGCCGGAGTGGCTGGCGTTTGGCGTGCTGATTTTGGCCATCTCGCTCACCGGCTGGGTGCAGTACGCGCGCACGGTGCGCGGCTCCACGCTGGTGGAGCGCAACAAGGAATACGTGCAGGCGGCGCGCGTGACCGGCGTGGCGCCCCTGCGCATCATGCGCAAGCATGTGCTGCCCAACGTGCTGGGGCCGGTGATGGTGCTGGCCACCATCCAGGTGGCCACGGCCATCATCACCGAGGCCACGCTGTCGTTTCTGGGCGTGGGCGCGCCGCCCACCTCGCCGTCGCTGGGCACGCTGATCCGCATCGGCAACGACTACCTGTTCTCGGGCGAGTGGTGGATCACCATCTTTCCCGGCGTGATCCTGGTGCTGATCGCCCTGTCGGTGAACCTGCTGGGTGACTGGCTGCGCGATGCCCTGAACCCACGCCTGCGCTGAAAACCTATGTCGCTACTCGAAGTTCAAAACCTGGTCGTCGAATTCCCCACCCGGCGCGGCACCTTGCGCGCGCTGGACGATGTGTCGTTTGCCATCGCGCCGGGCGAGATCCTGGGCGTGGTGGGCGAGTCCGGCGCGGGCAAGTCGCTCACCGGCGCGTCCATCATCGGCCTGCTGGAGCCGCCGGGGCGCGTGGCCTCGGGCCAGATCAGGCTGGAGGGCCAGCGCATCGACAACCTGGGACATGAGCAGATGCGCCACATCCGTGGGCGCAAGATCGGCGCCATCTTCCAGGATCCGCTGACCTCGCTGAACCCGCTGTACACGGTGGGCCAGCAGCTGGTGGAGACCATCCTGACGCACCTGCCCATGTCGGCCGCGCAGGCGCGACAGCGCGCCATCGACCTGCTCAAGGACACCGGCATTCCCGCGGCCGAGCAGCGCATCGACCACTACCCGCACCAGTTCTCGGGCGGCATGCGCCAGCGCGTGGTGATCGCCCTGGCGCTGGCGGCCGAGCCCCAGCTCATCGTGGCCGACGAGCCCACCACGGCGCTGGATGTGTCGATTCAGGCGCAGATCATCCAGCTGCTGAAGAACATCTGCAAGACGCGCGGCGCGGCCGTGATGCTGATCACGCACGACATGGGCGTGATCGCCGAAACCTGCGACCGCGTGGCCGTGATGTACGCGGGCCGCGTGGCCGAGATCGGCCCCGTGCACGAGGTCATCAACCACCCGGCGCACCCGTATACCGTGGGCCTCATGGCCTCCATCCCCGACATGGAGCAGGATCGCGAGCGCCTGAACCAGATCGACGGCGCCATGCCGCGCCTGAACGCCATTCCCAAGGGCTGCGCCTTCAACCCGCGCTGCCCGCAGGTGTTTGAGCGCTGCCGCCAGGAGCGCCCGGATCTGATGCCCGCAGGCAGGACGCAGGCCGCCTGCTGGCTGCACGCTGCCAAGAAGGAGGCCGCATGAACCATCCCTTAAGCAATGTCTCCTTCCCCCGCTGGGGGAAGACCGGGATGGGGGCCGGCCTCGTCGAGCATGGTGCAGGCGGGGCGGGCCCCCGCCCCAACCCTCCCCCAGGGGGGGAGGGAGCAAAGAGGCCGCTGGTGCAGGCGCATGACCTGGCGCGCACTTTTGACGTGTCGGCGCCCTGGCTGAACCGCATCATCGAGCGCAAGCCGCGCCAGCTGCTGCACGCCGTGGACGGCGTGAGCTTCGAGATCGAGAAGGGCAAGACCCTGGCCCTGGTGGGCGAATCCGGCTGCGGCAAGAGCACGGTGGCGCGCCTGCTGGTGGGCCTGTATGAGCCCACGCGCGGCGGCTTTACGTTTGACGGCCAGGACGCGCATGCCGCGTTCAAGGGCAAGGGCGCGCGCGCCATGCGCCGGCGCATCCAGATGATCTTCCAGGATCCCTACGCCAGCCTGAACCCGCGCTGGCTGGTCGAGGACATCATCGCCGAGCCGCTGCGCGAGCATGGGCTGCTGAGCGACAAGGCGCAGCTGAAAGACCGCGTGGGCCAGCTGCTGCAGTCCGTGGGCCTGGCCGCGGCCGACATGGCCAAGTATCCGCACCAATTTTCGGGCGGGCAGCGCCAGCGCATCTCGATTGCGCGCGCCCTGGCCACCGAGCCGGAGTTTCTGGTCTGCGACGAGCCCACCAGCGCGCTCGATGTCTCGGTGCAGGCCCAGGTGCTGAACATCATGAAGGACTTGCAGAAAAAGCAGGGCCTGACCTATTTGTTCATCAGCCACAACCTGGCCGTGGTGCGCCATGTGAGCGACCAGGTCGGCGTGATGTACCTGGGACGCCTGGTGGAGCTGGCCGACAAGCAGCGGCTGTTCAGCAGTCCGCGCCATCCCTACACGCGCATGCTGCTGGACGCCATCCCCAAGATGCACGACACCGGCCGCGCGCGCACGCCGGTGCAGGGCGAGGTACCCAATCCGCTGAACCCGCCGCCGGGCTGCGCCTTCAACCCGCGCTGCCCGTTTGCCAACGAGCGCTGCCGCACGGAGCGCCCGCAGCTCTTGAGCCAGGACGGTACGCGCGTGGCCTGCCACGCGGTGGAGGAAGGCCGCATTCCGGGCGCTTGAGTGAGCAGGGCGGCATACTCGCCCTTTCATGTCCCGCAACGCCAAGGAGTACCAGCATGACCGCCTTCACCCTCACCAGTCCCGACATCGCCGCCGGCAGCAGCATAGACAAGAGCTTTGAGTTCGACAGCTTTGGCTGCAGCGGCAAGAACCAGTCGCCCGTGCTGCGCTGGAGCGGGGCGCCCGTGGGCACCAAGAGCTTTGCCGTACATGTCTACGACCCCGATGCGCCCACGGGCTCGGGCTTCTGGCACTGGTACGTGATCGACCTGCCGGCGGGAGTGACCGAGCTGCCCGCCAACGCCGGCGCCCAGGGCGGCGCCCACCTGCCCAAGGGCGCACGCCAGATCCGTAACGACTACGGCAGTTATTCCTGGGGCGGCATGTGCCCGCCGCCGGGCGACAAGCCGCACCGCTACATCTTCACCGTGCATGCGCTGTCGGTGGATCGCATCGACGTGCCCGACGATGCGCCCGCGGCGCTTACGGGCTTCATGGTGAATGCGAATACGCTGGCCAAGGCATCGTTTACGGCAACTTACGGGCGTTGATGTCTCTCCTCCCCTCTCCCCTCGCGGGAGAGGGGCCGGGGGAGAGGGGGCTGCCTGGAGCTTCGCGCTGTTTCTGCCCCCCTCTCCCCAACCCTCTCCCGCGAGGGGAGAGGGAGGAATGCCGCGCTGCACAAGTCTCGTCGGTAAATTGAATGAAATACGGCTGCAGCACTTGACAGTAAAACGCTGGCAGCTATCTTTTTTTACGTATAACGTTTGGCGCGCAGATTGTTCTTCATCTGCTGCAGCACCGGCTGCAGCGGCTCGCCGATGCGCAGCGCCACGCAGGTGGCCAGCACGTCGATGACGAGCAGATGCAGCAGGCGCGACACCATGGGGCTGTAGCGGTCGTAACCCTCGGGGTGGTCGGCGGCCAGGTGGATGTGGCAGCTGTGCGCCAGGGGCGAGCCGCTGGCCGTGATGGCAATCGTGGTGGCGCCGTTCTTGCGCGCGATGTCGGCCGCGTCCATCAGGTCGCGCGTGCGGCCCGAGTTGCTGATGATCACGGCGCAGTCGCCGGGGCCGAGCAGGGTGGCGCTCATGACCTGGATATGGCCGTCGCTGCTGGCCAGGCTGGTCACCCCTAAGCGAAAGAACTTGTGCTGCGCGTCCTGGGCCACGATGCCGGAGTTGCCGGCGCCGTAGAACTCGATGCGCCGGCCGGTCTTCCAGGTGGCGGCAATGGCCTCGGCCGCGCGCTCCAGGGCGTTGGTGCTGGCGGCGTTGCGGTATTGCAGGAAGGCGGCCACGGCGTTGTCCACCACCTTCACCAGCACGTCGTTGGTCTTGTCGTCGGCGTCCACGCTACGGTGGATGAAGGGCACGCCCTCGCTCACGCTGCCCGCCAGCTTGAGCTTGAAGTCCGCCAGCCCGTCATAGCCCATGCTGCGGCAAAAGCGCACCACCGTGGGCTTGCTGACCTGGGCGCGCGCGGCCAGCTCGCGCACCGGCAGGCGGGCAAAGGCGCGCGGGTCATCCAGTACGAGCTGAGCCACGCGCTGTTCGGCGGGCGCCAGGGAGGGCAGGGAAGCAGTAATGCGATCCAGCATGGAGCGAGTGTGGTTGCGGTGGCTCGCGCAATGTAACCCGGTTTCATGTTCGGCGACGCGCATACACTTGGGCCCTGGCGCAGCCTCGCTTCACACAACCCGCATGAACCAACTCGACGCACTCAAGCAATTCACCACCGTGGTGGCCGATACCGGCGACTTCAAGCAGCTGGCGCAGTTTCAGCCGCAGGACGCGACGACCAATCCATCGCTGATCCTCAAGGCCGTGCAAAAGCCCGAATACGCGCCGCTGCTCAAGGACTGCGTGACGCGCTGGCATGGCCGTGGCATCGACGAGTTGATGGACAGGCTCATCGTGCGCTTTGGCTGCGAGATCCTGTCCATCATCCCCGGACGTGTGTCCACCGAGGTCGATGCGCGCCTGTCGTTTGACACCGCCGCCAGCGTGGCACGGGCCGAGCGCATCGTGGAGCTGTACCAGGCCGAAGGCGTGCACATCGATCGCGTGCTGATCAAGGTTGCCGCCACCTGGGAGGGCATACAGGCGGCGCGCCAGCTGGAGGCCCGCGGCATCCACACCAACCTGACGCTGCTGTTCTCCTTCGCCCAGGCCGTCGCCTGCGGCCAGGCCAAGGTGCAGCTGATCTCGCCCTTCGTCGGCCGTATCTACGACTGGTACAAGAAGCAGGCCGGCAGCAGCTGGGACGAGGCCGCCATGGCGGGGGCCAACGACCCCGGCGTGCAGTCCGTGCGCGCCATCTACAACCATTACAAGCATTTCGGCATCGCCACCGAGGTCATGGGCGCGAGCTTTCGCAACATCGGCCAGATCCTGGCGCTGGCCGGCTGCGACCTGCTGACCATCGCGCCCGAGCTGCTGGCCCAGCTGGCGGCCAGCGAGGTGCCGGCGCAGCGCTGGCTCGACCCCGAGGCCGCGCGCCGCGTGCGCATGGAGCCGGTGCAGTACGACGAGGCGGGCTTCCGCTATGCGCTCAACGCCGACGCCATGGCCACCGAGAAGCTGGCCGAGGGCATTCGCGCCTTTGCCGCCGATGCCGCCAAGCTGGAGCAGCTGATCCAGGCTGCCTGATTGCTACCTTTGCGACGCCCGGCGACGGGCGCAGGACACCGACCTATGCACTCAGTCGTCATCAGCGAAACCGGCCTGGTTTGCCCCACAGCACACCACCACCCACGCCGCGTCGGCAGCGGCTTGCTGCGCAGGCGCTAGGCCCATGCACCTGCGTTGCGACGAAACACCACAATGGCCGCTGCTACAGGCCCACTGCGATGCCGCGGGGCGCAGCTTTGACCTGCGCCAGGCCTTTGCCGCGGATGCCGAGCGCTTTGCGCATTTCAGCCAGCAGGCCCCCTACGTTTTTGCCGACCT
>JAFEER010000087.1 GCA_018240985.1 Pseudomonadota bacterium | reverse complement strand
GGTGGTACCCAGGCCGCGGTGGATGGGAATGCCCCACTCGGAGAGCTTGGCGGCGATCACGTCGGCCGTGCGCTCCTCCTTGAAGCACAGCTCGGGGTGGGCATGGATATCGCGGCGCACCGTGGCGATGGTGGGAGCAGCAGCAGCAATGGCGTCTATGAGTTTCATGATGTGCTCTTGGCTTGTTTCCTTGGAGCTTGGCAGTCTAGTCCTGCCAGCCATGCCTGCCAAATGAGGGGGCATGCGGCCCCTGCCGGCGCTTCATGGTGAAATGCGCACCTGCCCTTGGGCCCTGCCCCCCCGCCACCATGTCCACCACCATCATCCGCGGCGCCTGCCCGCACGACTGCCCCGACACCTGCGCCCTGCTGACCACGGTGGAGAACGGCCGCGCCGTGCGCGTGCAGGGCAACCCGGCGCATGCGCAGACGGCTGGCGTGCTGTGCGCCAAGGTCGCGCGCTATGCCGAGCGCACGCACCACCCGGAGCGCATCCTCACGCCCCTCAAACGCACCGGCCCCAAGGGCAGCGGGCAGTTCGCGCCGGTGCCCTGGGATGAGGCATTGGACGAAATCGCCGCGCGCCTTTTGCAAATAGCCGCGCGCGACCCCCAGGCCATCCTGCCCTACAGCTACGCCGGCACCATGGGCCTGGTGCAGGGCGAGAGCATGGACAGGCGCTTCTTCCACCGCCTGGGCGCCTCGCTGCTGCACCGCAGCATCTGCTCCACGGCCGGCGGCGAGGGCCTGGTGCACACCCTGGGCGGCAAGCTGGGCATGAAGGTGGAGTTCTTTGCCGAGTCCAGGCTGATCCTGATCTGGGGCAGCAACTCCATCGGCAGCAACCTGCATTTCTGGCGCATCGCCCAGCAGGCCAAGAGGGACGGCGCACGCCTGGTGTGCATAGACCCGCGCCGGAGCGAGACGGCCGAGAAATGCCACGAGCACCTGCAGCTGCTGCCCGGCACCGACGCCGCGCTGGCCCTGGCGCTGATGCACGAGCTGATTGCCCACGACTGGCTGGATCACGACTACATCGCGCGCCACACGCTGGGCTGGGAGCAGCTGCGCGCACGCGCCCTGGAGTGGCCGCCCGAGCGCGCCGCCCTGGTCTGCGGTTTGGACGTGGAGCAGATCCGCCGCCTGGCGCGCGACTACGGCCAGACGCAGCCCGCCGCCATCCGCCTGAACTACGGCGTGCAGCGCGCCCATGGCGGCGGCAATGCGGTGCGCGCCGTGGCCTGCCTGCCGGCGCTCACGGGCGCCTGGCGGCAGCGTGCGGGCGGGCTGCTGCTGTCCAGCTCCGGCGCCTTTCCCGTGGATCGCGCGCGGCTGCAGCGCCCGGATTTGCTGGCCGGCCGCCAGCCCCGCACCGTCAACATGGTGACCATAGGCGACGCCCTGCTGCGCGAGGCCTCGCCTGCGTTCGGCCCCAAGATCGAGGCGCTGGTGGTCTACAACAGCAACCCCGTGGCCGTGGCGCCCGAGTCGCCCAAGGTGGCGCAGGGCTTTGCGCGCGAAGACCTGTTCACCGTGGTGCTGGAGCATTTCCAGACCGACACCGCCGACCATGCCGACTACATCCTGCCCGCCACCACGCAGCTCGAACACTGGGACGTGCATGCCGCCTACGGCCACACCGACGTGCTGCTGAACCGCCCGGCCATTGCGCCGCAGGGCCAGGCGCGCAGCAACGCCCAGGTCTTCCGCGACCTGGCGGCGCGCATGGGCTTTGCCGAGCCATGTTTCAGCGACACAGACGAACAGCTGTGCCGCCAGGCCTATGGCGACAAGGTGGACTTCGCCCTGCTGCTGGATCAGGGTTTTGCACCGCTGCCGGTAGCCGATGCGCCGTTTGCCGAAGGCGGTTTTGCCACGCCATCCGGCAAATGCGAATTCTTCAGCCAGCGCCTGGCAACCCAAGGCCTCGATCCGCTGCCCGGCCATGTGCCCAACCACGAGGTGGCGGGCAGCTCGGCCCTATACCCGCTGGCCATGATCTCGCCGCCGGCGCGCAACTTCTTGAATTCGACCTTCGTGAATCTGCAAAGCCTGCGCGACATCGAGGGCCGGCCGGTGCTGGAAATGCACCCCGAGGACGCCAGCGCGCGCGGCATTGCCGAGGGTGCCCTGGTGCGCGTCTTCAACGGCCGCGGCAGCTACGCATGCCACGCCACACTGAACGGCCGCGCCCGCCCCGGCGTGGTCAACGGCCTGGGCGTGTGGTGGCGCAAGCTGGGCCATGCCGGCACCAACGTGAACGAGGTCACCAGCCAGGCATTGACGGACATGGGCGCGGGGCCGACGTTTTATGACTGCAGCGTTGAGGTGCAGGCAGCTACCGCGACGTAAGGGTCACGTAGAGGTCAGACCTCGATCACATCAGGCGGCAATCCCTGAAGCGCACGCTCATGCATCGCCACGTAAGCCGCCTCGATATCGCGCGCAAAACGGGGCGTATCAAACAGCGGGGCCTGGGGCAGCAGCAACTTCAATTTGTCATGCAGCGCCAACATTGCCTGCGCATCCTGCGCCAAGGCAATGGCCCGCGCCTCGTACTCTTGCTGGGTGTCGACCACCAACTCTGGCAAACCTACGGCGTACAGCAAACTGGCCGCCACACGGCTGGCAAAAGCAGATCCAGCACAGGTCAATACCGGTAGACCTGCCCACAGCGCATCACTTGCCGTGGTGTGTGCGTTGTAGGGCAATGTGTCCAAAAACAGATCCGCGTGACGATGGCGCGCCAAATGTTCATCAAGCGGCATACGCGGCGCAAACACCAAGCGCTCTGCAGCCACCCCACGGGCCACGGCTTCGCGCCGCAGGTTGTCTGCGGCAAGCGGGTTGTCCTCGAGCAGCCACAGAACACTGCCCTCGACAGCCTGAAGAATGCGCATCCAGCCGTCAAATACAGACGGCACAATTTTGTAATTATTATTGAAGCAGCAAAATACAAAGCCATCGTCAGGAAGCCCCAACTCCGCACGGCTGAATTCACGATCGGAAATGCGTCTTTTTGAATCATTTACCTGATAGCTATTCGGCAAATAAACCAATTTCTCACTGAAGAAATGCTGCTGAGATGGCGGAACCACCACCTTGTCTGCGATCACATAGTCCATATAGGGCGCGCCCGTGCTCCCCGGGTATCCAATGTAGCTCACCTGTACCGGCGCGCATCGGTAGCTAAAGATGCCGAACCTGCTATCCGTTGTAAAACCTTTGAGGTCGATTGCAATGTCAATCCCGAGTTCTCTGGAAAAAGCGGCGATCTCCTCATCACTGCGGTCACGAACATCATAAAAATGATCGAACTGCTGACGCACACGCAAGCGCATGTCATCTTGCGTTTCACGGCCAAAAGAAAAAGCAAACCATTCAAACCGATCACGATCATGCAATTCAAACAATTCCGCCATCAGAATCGTTGTCGCATGGTGGTGAAAATCAGCCGAGCAATAGGCCACGCGAATTTTCCCCCGAGGCTTACCCAGCACGACAGGGCCCATAGATGGATTGCCTGGATGCTCCGCATTCACGAAAACAGTGGCCGCACTCAACTGCAAATCGGGAGAATCGGCCAAGCCAAGAATCGGAAACGGAATGACCCCCTCAGCACCTTGTTTTATCTGCTTTTCAAGTCTCGGCAAAATACCACCCATCAAACCCGCCCAGCTGCATATTGCCGTCTTAACCATTGCAATATTAATCAACAAACCGGGAAAGTCCGGATTCAATCGATAAGCCAACTCAAATTGCCGCAATGCCTCCTGATATCTTTTAGCCTCCCTATACAAACCACCCATGATGAACAGAGATTCCACCCGCTCAGGATTCAATTGCAGTGCTTTTTCAACATCGGCAAATGCACAATCATTTTTTTTCAACTGCCAATATACATGGCCGCGATTTGACAACGCCTCGGAATAATTTGGCTGCAACTCCAGCGCACGATCAAAGCTAGCCAAAGCCTCGGGTAAGCGCCTTGATTTCAATAACGCGTTCCCGCGGTTATTGTGCGCTTGCGCCATTTGAGGTGCATCTGCAAT
>JAFEER010000086.1 GCA_018240985.1 Pseudomonadota bacterium | reverse complement strand
TGAAAGCGATGGATTCGTGCCCAGGGCAAGGCGCAAACCGCAGCGATAGCCGTAGCTATCGCGAGGATTTGCAACGCCGCCATGGGTGCGAAGACGCGCTTTCATGTTTCGATATTTCCGGGTTGCTGTACTAGTCACGGCAGGCCCCGACCCGGAGTAAGGAAGGGGGCGATCAGCCGAGCAGTTCCTTGATCTGCTGCAGCGCCACCGGGTCTTCCATGGTCGTCAGGTCGCCGGTGTCGCGGCGCTCGGCCACGGCCTGCAGGGCGCGGCGCAGGAGCTTGCCGCTGCGCGTCTTGGGCAGCAGGTTGACGAAGATCACGCGCGATGGGCGGGCCACGGCGCCCAGCTGGCTGTCCACCTGCTTCATGATCTCGCCCTCGAACTTCAGGCGTGCGGCGTCGTCCACCAGGCCCGAGGCATCGCGCGGCACGGCAAAGGCCATGGCCACCTGGCCCTTGAGCTGGTCTGCCACGCCGACCACGGCGACCTCGGCGATGTTGGCGTGGCCGGCGATGCACTCCTCGATCTCGCGCGTGCCCAGGCGGTGGCCGGCGACGTTGATCACGTCGTCGGTGCGGCCCAGGATGAAGTAATAGCCGTCGGCATCGCGAATGCCCCAGTCGAAGGTGCTGTAGACCAGGCGGCCCGGGATGCTCTTCCAGTAGGTGTTCACGAAGCGCTCATCGTCGCGCCACACGGTCTGCAGGCAGCCGGGGGGCAGCGGCCCTTCGATGGTGACCACGCCCTTCTGGTTGGGCGCCGTCAGCTCCTCGCCCGTGCTCTCGTCGATGAGCTTGACGTTGTAGCCATACACCGCCTTGCCGGGGCTGCCGAAGCGCGAGGCTTGCTTCTCGACACCGTTGCACAACGTCAGGATGGGCCAGCCGGTCTCGGTCTGCCAGTAGTTGTCGATGATGGGGATGTTCAGCGCGCCGCTGATCCAGGTGGCAGTGGGTTCGTCCAGCGGCTCGCCGGCCAGCCACAGGGCCTTGAGGCTCTTGATGTTGTACTTGCTCAGGTATTCCGGATCCTGTTTTTTCAGCACGCGCACCGCCGTGGGGGCCGAGAACATATGCGTGACCTGGTACTTCTCGACGATGCTCCACCAGATGCCGGCGTCGGGCCGCACGGGCAGGCCCTCGTACAGGATGGTGGTCATGCCGGCCAGCAGCGGGCCGTAGATGATGTAGCTGTGGCCCACCACCCAGCCGATGTCGCTGGTGCAGAAGTACACGTCGCCGGCCTTGGCCTCGAAGATGTGGCGCATGCTGGCGGCCAGCGCCACCGTGTAGCCGCCGGTGTCGCGCTGCACGCCCTTCGGCTTGCCCGTGGTGCCGCTGGTGTACAGGGTGTAGCTGGGCTGGTTGGATTCCACCCAGGTGCAGGGCACGGCGGACTTCAGGTGCTGCTCGCGCATCGCCTTCCAGTCGTGGTCGCGCCCGGCGCGCATGGCGGAGGGGGCCAGGCCGCGATCGACCATCAGCACCGCCGCCGGCTTGTGCGCCGACAGCTCGATGGCCTCGTCCAGCAGCGGCTTGTAGGGCACGACCTTGCCGCCGCGCGAGCCGGCGTCGGCGCTGACGATGACGGTGGGCTCGGCATCCTCGATGCGCGTGGCCAGCGACGAGGAGGCAAAGCCGCCGAATACCACCGAGTGGATGGCGCCGATGCGCGCGCAGGCCAGCATGGCAAAGGCGGCCTCGGCGATCATGGGCATGTAGATCAGCACGCGGTCGCCCTGCTTCACGCCCAGCGCCTGCAGCACCGCCGCCATGCGCTGCACCTCGGCCTGCAGCTCGGTGTAGCTGTAGGCGCGCTCGGTGTTGGTTTCGGTGGAGATGGCCACCAGCGCGTTCTGCGCGCCGCGCGCCGCCACATGGCGATCCACGGCGTTGTGGCACAGGTTGGTGGTGCCGCCGACGAACCACTTGGCAAAGGGCGGGTTGTCGTAGGCGCAGACCTGCTGCGGCGGCGTTTGCCAGTCGATCAGGCGGGCCTGCTCGGCCCAGAAAGCGTCCCTGTCCTCAATGGAACGACGGTGGAAGTCGGCGTAGTTGGCGGTCATGCTGCTGTCTCCTGAAGATTCCCCGCGCCGGGCTGGCGCGGGGCGAAAACCATCCAAAATTCATAATTATTCATGCAGCGCTTGCGGGAAGCTGACGTCCTTGTCTTCTGCCAGATCGTTTTTACATCCCCGTAGTCACTATCTTTTCAATAGCTTATAGCGCTTACCAGTGAAGCGCTGGACTCTATTTAACCTGATTATCGACATATCTCAGATCAAGCCGCGGGCCCTCACCCCCACCCTCTCCCAGAGGGAGAGGGAGTAATACCGGCGCGCCCGATCGCCCTCGCCCCTTTGGGGAGAGGGAGGGGTGAGGGGCTTCTGCGGTATGTGCATAGTCAGGCTATTTGATAAACGAAAGCATATCCTTGAACGCCGGATGCTCACAGCTGCGCAGCCACTCGAACGCCACCATTTCGGTGGTGACGAGTTCAGCGCCGGCGCCGGCCAGGCGGTCAAAGGCGGCGTCGCGGTTCCTCTCGGTGCGCGAGCTGCAGGCATCCGTCACCACCCAGACCTCGAACTCCTCCTCGATCAGCTGCAGCGCCGTCTGCAGCAGGCAGACATGGGCCTCGCAGCCGGCGATGACGATGCGGGGGCGCTCGTCGGCCTGCTGCGCCTGCTCGCGCGCCTTTTGCAGGTGCTTGGGCAGGCTGCGTGCGTTGCCGCCCTGGGGCTTGGGCAGCGGGCGCAGCAGCTCAGCCAGGCCATCGGGCACGGCGCCGAAGTGCATCTTCGGCAGGGTGCGCTGGCACAGGGCGCGCAGCTGCGCGTCGTTGGGGCCCAGGCGCGTGGGGTTTTGCTCGGTGCCCCAGACGGGCACATCCACCAGGCGGGCGATTTGCGCCAGCCTGATGGCGTTGGCCAGCGCGGCCTGGCCTTCGAAGATGACGGGCATCAGGCGTTCCTGATAGTCCACGAGCACGAGTTGCGATTCGTCGGAGTCAAGCAGCATGGCGTTTCAGTGTCTAGGTGGAAACGGGCCATTGTCGCAGGGCTGCAGCGCCCGTGGCCGTCACGCCGGCGGCGCCAGGCGCCCGGCTTCGCGCTGCCCGACTTCCTTCAGGAAGCCCCACACCGCCTGCATGCGCGCCAGGTGCTTGGCCTCGGCCGGCATGCTCATCCAGAAGGTGCGGGTGAAGCACGCCTCTTGCGGCAGCACGCGCGCCAGGATGGGGTCGCGATCCGCCAGAAAGGCCGGCAGCACGGCAAGGCCGGCGCCGGCGCGCACCGCCTCGTACTGGGCGGTGATGCTGGTGCTGCGCAGGGCAAAGCGCTCGGGCGGATACAGCTGGTCGATGAACTGCAGCTCCTTGGAAAACAGCAGGTCGTCCACGTAGCTGATGAAGTCGTGGTGGCGCAGATCCTCGCGCTGGGCCACCAGCGGGCGGCGCGCCAGGTATTCACGCTGGCCGTACAGGTGGAGCCGGTAGTCGGCCAGTTTTGTGACGATGACCGAGCCGCGCTTGGGGCGCTCCAGCGAGATCACGATGTCCGCCTCGCGCCGCGACAGATGCAGCATGCGCGGCAGCGCCAGCAGGTCGATGGACAGGTGCGGATGCCGCTGCGTCAGGCGCGCCAGGTGCGGCGCCAGGATCAGCGTGCCAAAGCCCTCCGTCGCCCCCACACGCACCAGGCCCGATGGCCCGGCCGCCGAGGCATTCGCGGGCGAGGTGCTCTCCACGCCCAGCACCGCCGCCTCCATGGCCTCCACCGCCGGCAGCAGCTGGCGGCCGGCCTCGGTCAGCCGGTGGCCCGCCGCCTCGCGCGCAAACAGCGGCGCGCCCATTTGCTTTTCCAGCGCCTGAATGCGCCGAGCCACCGTGGTGTGCTCCACGCCCGTGCGCCGCGCGGCAGCGGCCAGGGTGCCGGTGCGGGCCAGTTCCAGAAAGTAGCGCAGGTTGTCCCAGTCCATTTGATTCATCCATGAGGCTTTTCTTGCGCATCGTCCGGCGCGGTGTTTTGTAGTGAATTTCGCAAACTCGCCAGTACCGCGTGCACCACCGGGCGATCCGTGGCGTCAACCCGCCAGTACATCGATACCGAGCCGAACCGGCTGAGCGCGACCGGCAGGGTGCGCGCAAGACCTTTCCCATGGAGCCAGCGAGCAGTTCTCCGGGACGCCTGCCCGATCAGGTCGGTCTGGCCAAGCAGGCTCATGTTCAGTGTCAGCGAATTCGACTCCAGGCTGTCGGGGGGCAAGGTGACGCCGGCCTCGGCGATGGCATGGTCGAGTGCATTGCGGATCGGTGTGCCGCGCGGCCACAGCAGCCAGCGCTCGCCGACAAGCCTGGGCCAGGTGAGGCTGCGCACGCGCAGCAGCGGATGCCCTGGCCGCACGATCAAATCGACATCCTCATCGTAGAGGGTCTCGCTGCGCATGTTCGCGTCCATGAGGTCGGGCGCCGAGCGCCCCACCACCACGTCGAGGCGCCCTTCGCCAAGCTGCGGCATCAACATGTTCATGGTGCTTTCGATCAACCGCACATGTGCGCCCGGCACGGTGCGCGTCAGCTGCGCGACGGCGCGCGGCACCGTCTCGGTTGCGGAAGCGGCCGAGGTGCCGATGGTCAGCAGTCCACTGCCGCCAGCGCGCAGCACCTGCATGTCGTCGCGCGCCCCGTCCAGATGCGCCTGGACCCTGCGCGCATGGGCAATCAGCGCCTCACCGTAAACGGTCGGCCGAAGGCCACGCGCCTGGCGTTCGAACAGCGGCAGGCCGATGTCCTGCTCCAGCTCGTGCAGCCAACGCGACAGCGCGGGCTGCGTCAGGCTCAATGCCTGCGCCGTCCGGCTCATGTTGCCGGTCTCGGCCAGGCTCGACAGCATCTGCAGGTGGCGCAGGCGCAAGCGATAGGTCCAGTCCAAGGTCATGGTGCGTCAAGGTATATCAAAAATGTTATTGATTCTAATAAAACATGATTTGTTGCTGCATAGCTCATCAAGAACAATGGCCGCCGACGCAATCGACTCCCGCGGCTTGCGGATCCAGTTTGAATCGCGCAAACACCTTGTGCAACGGAGACCATAGTGACCACCAACCAGACCCAGAATAAGCAACACCAGCAGATGCCAACGACCGTTGCAGACGCTGAGCTCACCCCTGAGCTGCGCGAGCTCTATCGCGGATTCGAGAAAGAACAGTTGGTGCCGTTGTGGACGGAAATCGGCGACCTCATGCCAGCGCACCCCCAGAGCAAGGCTACGGCCCATCTCTGGCGCTGGGACAGGCTGATCAAGCTGGCAGATGATTCGGGCCGGCTCGTACCCGTGGGCCGCGGCGGCGAGCGCCGCGCCATTGCGCTGGCCAACCCATCGCTCGGTGGACGCCCCTACGCCACGCCCACGCTATGGGCCGCCATTCAGTACCTCATGCCGGGCGAGAACGCGCCCGAGCACCGCCACACACAGCACGCCTTCCGCTTTGTCGTCGAAGGCGAAGGCGTGTGGACGGTGGTCAACGGCGACAGCATCCGCATGTCGCGTGGCGACTTCCTGCCACAGGGCGGCTGGAACTGGCATGCGCACCACAACGCAGCCACCAGGCCCATGGCCTGGATCGACGGCCTGGACATTCCGTTTTCGTACTACACCGAGTCGCAGTTCTTCGAATTCGGCCGCCACGCGCTCAGCCCGAGCGAAATGGTCACGCCCGAGTTCTCGCGCTCCGAGCGGCTGTGGCGCTACCCCGGCCTGCGCCCGGTCTCGCAACAGCAGGACTCGCCCAGCTCGCCGCTGCTGGCCTACCGCTGGGTGGACACCGACCGTGCGCTCAACGAGCAACTGGCGCTGGAGGCCGAAGGTCACGCAGTGACGGTGAGTCCCGGCCATGCCGCCGTGCGCTACTCCAACCCCACCAACGGCCGCGACGTGTTGCCCACCATCCGTTGCGAGATGCATCGCCTCAAGAGCGGCGCAAGCACCCTGCCCAGGCGCGAGGTGGGCTCGGCCGTGTTCCAGGTATTCGATGGCCAGGGCACCGTGCGCGTGGGCGACAAAGAGTGGCAGGTGCGGCGCGGCGACATGTTCGCGGTGCCGTCATGGCAAACCTTGACGGCGCGATGCGACGCCGGTTCCGCCTCGCTCGACCTGTTCCGTTTTGCCGATACGCCGATCTTTGAAGCCATCCACGCCCACCGCGCGCAAGTGGATGCTGGCTGATTTTCTTGAAAACACCCTCATACACACACACCAAGGAGACATGTATGAACGCAACTCAATCAGACCTTCCCGTGCTGGTGGCCGGCGGCGGGATCGGCGGCATCGCTGCAGCGCTGGCGCTGACGCGCCGCGGGCTTTCGGTCAAGGTGCTGGAACAGGCACCGCAGCTCGGCGAGATCGGCGCCGGCATCCAGCTCGGCCCCAACGCCTTTGCCGCCTTCGATGCGCTGGGCATCGGCGAGAAGGCACGCGCACGCGCCGTCTACACCGACGAGATGGTGATGCACGATGCGCTCGATGAGAGCCTGGTCGGCCGCATCCCCACCGGCGAGGCCTTCCGCCAGCGCTTCGGCAACCCTTACGCGGTGATCCACCGTGCCGACGTCCACATGTCGCTGCTCGAAGGCGCGCAGGAGTCCGACCGCATTGAGATGTTGACCTCGACCACGGTGCAGCGCGTCGAGCAGGACGCGCACGGCGTGACGGTGCACGACGCCAAGGGCGGAGTGCACCGCGGCTGCGCGCTGATTGGTGCCGATGGCGTCAAGTCGGCGGTGCGCCGCCAGTACGTGGGCGACGAAGCGCGCGTGTCCGGCCATGTGGTCTACCGCGCGGTGATCGACAAGAAGGATTTCCCGCAAGACCTGCAGTGGAACGCGGCCAGCATCTGGGTCGGCCCGAACTGCCACCTGGTGCACTACCCGCTGCGTGGCGGCGAGCAATACAACGTGGTCGTCACCTTCCACAGCCGTGACAAGGAAGAGTGGAGCGTGCGCGAGGGCAGCCGCGAAGAGGTGCAGAGCTACTTTGAGGGCATTTGCGCCAAGGCGCGCCAGCTGATCGACCTGCCCAAGGACTGGAAGCGCTGGGCCACCGCCGACCGCGAGCCCATCGGCCAGTGGACCTTCGGCCGCGCCACGTTGCTCGGCGACGCCGCCCATCCGACGCTGCAATACCTGGCGCAGGGCGCCTGCATGGCGCTGGAGGACGCAGTCACCCTCGGCGAGGCGCTGCGCGTGTATGACAACGACTTCGTCCGCGCCTTTGCGCACTACGAGCGCTCGCGCATCGCCCGCACCGCACGCATCGTGCTGTCGGCGCGCGAGATGGGCCGCATCTTCCACGCCAAGGGGGTCGAGCGCCTGGTGCGCAATGACCTGTGGAAGGGCCGCTCGCAGGAGCGCTTCTATGACGCGATGGAATGGCTCTACGGATGGAAAGTCGATACCTGCCTGGCCGAGTGACCCCGAAACCCACCCTACATGAACTTAATCAACTCTCAGGAAAGCAATCCATGACCACGACCTACCTCTGGACTCCCCCGCCCGTTCCCTCGCTGCCGGTGCGCGGCAGCGATCAGCGCCTGCCCGTCAACCGCCTGTTCTTCGTCGGCCGCAACTACCACGCCCACGCGGTGGAAATGGGCCGCCCGGTGGACAAGAGCGTCGAGCGCCCGTTCTACTTCACCAAGTCGCCATCGTCCCTGGTCGAGTCCGGCGCCACGGTGGCCTACCCGCCCGAGACGCAGAACTACCACCACGAAATGGAGTTGGTTGTCGCCATCGGCAAGCCGGGCTTTCGGGTGCAGGCGGCGGATGCCGCGGCGCTGATCTACGGCTACGCCTGTGGCCTGGACATGACGCGGCGCGACCTGCAACTCGCCGCCCGCGAAAAGGGCCGGCCGTGGGATCTTGGCAAGGATGTCGAGCAGTCATCGGTAGTGGCGGAGATCGTGCCCATGCCCGGCAAGGTGATTGCCCAGGGTGAGCTGGCGATGACGGTCAACGGCCAGCCCCGCCAGAAGTCGAACCTCGACAAGCTGATCTGGAGCATCCCGGAGCTGATCGCCGACCTGTCGCTGTTCTACCACCTGCAACCCGGCGACCTGATCTTCACCGGCACGCCCGAAGGCGTTGGTGCGCTTCAGCCCGGCGACCGGATCGACGGCCGCGTCGAGGGCGTGGGCGAGATCGTGCTGCACGTGGGCGCTGCTGAGTAAACAAGACCTATCGGAGACAAGACATGACCCCTGCATCAACCCCAAGCGCCGACAGCCGGCGCTTGCGCACCGTGACCTGGATCGTTGCCCTGGCCATGGTGGGCCTGATCTTCGACGGCTACGACCTGGTGGTCTATGGCGCCGTCGTCCCCACCTTCCTGCGCGATGCCTCGCATCTGGGCACGGTCACGCCGGCCACGGCCGGTTTGCTGGGCAGCTATGCGCTTTTCGGGGTGATGGTCGGCGCCTTGCTCTCTGGCGCGGTGGGCGATGCGATCGGGCGCCGCAAGGTCATGCTCTTGTCCTACGCCTGGTTCTCCGTCGGCATGGCGCTCACGGCCATGGCGACCACCACTACCGCGTTTGGCTGGCTGCGCTTCATGACGGGCCTCGGCATAGGCGCGTTGTTGGCGACCACCGCCGCACTGGTGGCCGAATACGCGCCAGCCGGCAAGAAGAACATCATCAACGCCATTACCAACGGCGGCATCCCGCTGGGCAGCTTGCTGGCCGCGCTGCTGGCCATCTTGCTCCTGCAGGAGATTGGCTGGCGCGGCATGTTCTGGATCGGCGCCCTGCCCATCGTGACCCTGCTGCCGCTGGCCTATTTCAAGATGCCCGAGTCCATCGCCTGGCTGGTCTCGCGTGGCCGGCTGGATGAGGCCCGTGCCCTGTCCGAGAAAACCGGCGTGCCCTTGCCTGACGCCGCACCGGCCAAGGCAGCCAGCGGCAAGGTGGGGTTCGCCGGCCTCTTCGGCCGCACCTACCTGTTCCCCACGCTGGTGCTCGGCCTCATGAGCGCCACGGGCCTGATGCTGGTGTACTCGCTCAATACCTGGCTGCCCGAGATCATGCTGCGCGCCGGCTTCAACGCCAAGGGCTCGCTGTCCTTCCTGGCGGTGCTCAACGGCGGCTCCTTGTTCGGCGGGCTGGCGGCTTCGCTCGCGGCCGATCGCTTCGGCCCCAAGCCCGTGGTGGCGGCCAGCTTTGCCACCGGTGCCTTGGCAATGGTGCTGCTCACCCTGGGCCTGCCGCTGGGCGCGTTGCTCGCCATCGTCGCCATCGTGGGCCTGGGCACCAGCGGCACGCAAACCATGATCTACGGCTTCGTCGCCAATTACTTTCCGACCCAGGTGCGCGCCGCCGGCGTGGCCTGGTGTGCAGGCTTCGGGCGCCTCGGGGGCATTGGCGGCCCGATGCTGGGCAGCGCCTTGATTGGCTCGGGCCTCCAGCTCGATTCGATCTTCTACGTGCTGGCCGGCCTGGGCCTCCTGGGCGCGGTGCTGACCTTGCTGGTACCAATGGCGCGGGCGCAGGCTGCTGCGCAGTCCGCGAGGCGCCAAGAAGGCGCCCGCGGCCAGACCGCCGCGCCTCGCCGTGCCGCTTAACCCCGCATAACCAGGACTCTGCAAGTGAAGCTCTACAGTTTTTTCCGCAGCGGCACCTCGCACCGCCTGCGCATCGCCCTCAACCTCAAGGGCCTGGCCTACGACCAGATTCCCGTCGATCTGCGGCGCGAGGAGCACCTGGGGGCCGCGTACAAGGCCATCCACCCCCAGGGCCTGGTGCCGGCGCTGCGCACCGACGGCGACGACGGCTTGCTGATTCAGTCGCCGGCCATCATCGAATGGCTGGAAGAGCGCTACCCCCAGCCACCGCTGCTGCCGGCAGACCCGGCGGGCCGGGCCAGGGTGCGTGCGCTGGCCGCCATCGTCGGCTGCGACATCCACCCGGTCAACAACCGGCGCATCCTCGAAGCGCTGCGCCACGACTTTGGCGCTGACGAAGCTGCCATCAATCGCTGGTGCGCCACCTGGATCAACGCCGGCTTCGACGCCATCGAGGCCCTGCTGGCCGCCGACCCGCAGCGCGGCGAATTCTGCTATGGCCACACGCCGACGCTGGCCGACGTGTACCTCGTACCGCAGGTCGAGAGCGCGCGCCGCTTCAAGCTGGACATCGCTCGCTGGCCGTTGATCGAAGCGGTCGATGCGGCCTGCGCACGGCTGGCGGCCTTCCGCGA
>JAFEER010000085.1 GCA_018240985.1 Pseudomonadota bacterium | reverse complement strand
ATGCCGACCTGGACGACCATCAAGTAAATCATTGCCCCTGCTCCCAAGGCCCGCTCTGCGGGCCTTTTTTTTGACATATCAGCGCGGGCGAATCAAGGGTATTCACTGAGATTTGAGGGCGGCAGGCCTCTTGAATGATAAAAAAATATCTTTAGCATTCAAGTTTGAAAAATAATTGTCATCAAGGCATCTGTCGCCCATGTCCAAGCCTGTGCATGTCAGTCCTTCGCCGGTCTCGATCACCGCGCGCATCGCGCAGGCCCGGCTGCAGCTGACGCCCTCGCATCAGCAGATCGCGGACTATGTGCTCAAGCACCCGCTGCAGGCCGCCACCATGCCGATCGACGAGCTGGCGGCGGCGGTGGGCGTGTCCGTGGCCACGGCCAATCGCTTCGCGCGTGCCATCGGGCTGGACGGCTACCCCATGTTGCGCGCCGAATTGGTCAAGGGCTTCGAGGCCATGCTGGCGCCGGTGGAGAAGATGCGCGTGCGCCTGGAAAAGCCCGGCAGCGCGCACGATGCCTTCCTGGCCGTGCTCGACGAGAGCCAGAACAATATTGCCGCCACGCGTGCGGCGCTGGATCCCGCGGCCTGCGCGGCGGCGGTGGCGGCGATTGCCGGCGCCCGCCGCATCTACGTGCTGGGCTATGGCGCCTCGGGCTGGCTGGCCGGCATGCTGGCGCGCGGGCTGGACCTGCACTGCGAGAGCGTGCACCTGCTGGCCAGCGTGGCCGGCGCCACCGACGGCGCGCGCCAGCTGCCGCGCATGGGTGGTGACGACCTGTTCATCGTGATCAGCTTTCCGCGCTATCTGCGCGACAGCGTGGCCCTGGCGCGCGGCGCGTTCGAGCGCGGCGTGCCGGTGCTGGCATTGACCGACGGCCCGCATTCGCCGCTGGCGCCGCTGGCGCGCCACTGCCTGTTCGCCAAGACCGAGAGCTTCCACGCCCCGAATTCCGAAACCACCGTGCTGGCGCTGATCGAGGCCCTGGTCAGCGCCGTGGCGCTGCACCAGCGCGGCACGCTGCAGAACGCCGCGCGCATGACCGAGGCCGTGCTGCCCTGGCTGCACGGTGCAGGCAGCAGTTCCGTTTCTGTGTCCTCCAAATGACGCCCATGTCCGCTTCTTCGTCTTTCACCCCCATCGTCCCCGTCATCGCCATCCATGGCGGCGCCGGCACCATCACGCGCGCCAGCCTCAGCCCCGAGCAGGAGCGCAGCTACCACGCGGCGCTGGCCGCCGTGCTGGCTGCCGGCCAGGCGGTGCTGGCCGCAGGCGGCAGCGCCATGGATGCGGTCTGTGCCGCGGTGCGGGCGCTGGAGGACTGTCCGCTGTTCAACGCCGGCCACGGCGCGGTGTTCACCGCAGATGCCACACATGAGCTGGATGCCGCGGTGATGGACGGCCAAACCCTGGCCGCCGGCGCCGTTGCCGGCGTGACCACGGTGAAGAACCCGGTGCAGGCGGCGCGTGCCGTGCTGCAGGATGGCCAGCATGTGCTCATGATTGGCCGCAGCGCCGAGCTGCTGGCCGCGCGTGCCGGGCTGGCGCAGGTCGAGCCGACGTACTTCTCCACGGAGGCGCGGCGTGCGCAGTTGGCAGCGGCGCAGGCAAGCAGCGCCGGCGCGGTACTCGACCACGACGGTGCCAGCAAGATGGCAGAACTGGCCGGGCGCCCGATCGACGAGGGCCGCAAGATGGGCACCGTGGGCGCGGTGGCGCTGGACGCGCACGGCCACCTGGCTGCCGCCACCTCCACCGGCGGCCTGACCAACAAGCGCCCGGGCCGCGTCGGCGACAGCCCGCTGATCGGCGCCGGCACCTATGCCGACGACCGCACGGCCGCCGTGTCCTGCACCGGCCATGGCGAGAGCTTCATCCGCGTGGCCGCGGCGCACGACGTCTGCGCGCGCATGGCCTATGCCGGCGCCACGCTGCAAGAGGCCTGCGACGCCGTGGTGCACCAGGCGCTGGCCGCCATCGGCGGCACCGGCGGGCTGATTGCCGTGGACCGGCAGGGCCATGTCTGCCTGCCGTTCAACACCGAGGGCATGTACCGCGGCCTGGCGCGCGTCGGCGAGACCCCCGAAACCTTCATCTACCGTTGAACAGGGCTGCCGTGATGACGACCCCATCCCCCCACACCGCATCGTCCCTGGTGCTGCCCGAGCAGCGCGTGCTGGCCGTGAGCGACCTGTCGATACGCTTCGCCAGCTCCGAACGCACGGTGGACGCCGTGCGCAAGCTGTCGCTGCACGTCGATCGCGGCGAGACCCTGGCCATCGTCGGCGAATCGGGCTCGGGCAAGTCCGTCACCTCGCTGGCGCTGATGCGCCTGGTCGAGCATGGCGGCGGCAAGATCATCCATGGCTCGGCGCTCTTGCGTCGGCGCAGCGGCCAGGTGCTGGACGTGGCGCGGGCCACGCAGGCGCAGATGCGCGACGTGCGCGGCGCCGACGTGGCCATGATCTTCCAGGAGCCCATGACCAGCCTGAACCCGGTGTTCACCGCCGGTGACCAGATCGCCGAATCGATCCGCGTGCACCAGGGCATGGACCGCGCGGGGGCGCGCGCCGAGGCCCTGCGCATGCTGGAACTGGTGCGCATCCCCGAGGCGAAGAACGTGCTGGACCGCTTCCCGCACCAGCTCTCGGGCGGCATGCGCCAGCGCGTGATGATCGCCATGGCGCTGTCGTGCAAGCCCCAATTGCTGATCGCCGACGAGCCGACCACGGCGCTGGACGTGACCATTCAGGCGCAGATCCTGCAGCTGATCCGCCAGCTGCAGGAGGAGATGCACATGGGCGTGATCTTCATCACGCACGACATGGGCGTGGTGGCCGAGGTGGCCGACCGCGTGCTCGTCATGTACCGCGGCGACAAGGTGGAGGAGGGCGCATCGGACCAGGTCTTCGCCGCGCCGCGCCATGCCTACACCCGCGCGCTGCTGTCGGCCGTGCCCAAGCTGGGCGCCATGCAGGGCACCGACCTGCCGCGCCCGTTCGACCTCCTGACCGTCCATGAAGGCGCCGACGGCAGCACGCTCACCGGCCAGTCCTCGCCGGTCGATACCCGGCCCGCGGGCGCGCAGCCCATCCTGCGCGTGCAGAACCTGGTCACCCGCTTCGACCTGCGCGCCGGCCTGATGAACCGCGTCACGCGCCGCGTGCATGCCGTGGAGCAGGTCAGCTTCGACCTGTACCCGGGCGAAACGCTGGCGCTGGTCGGTGAGTCGGGCTGCGGCAAGTCCACCACCGGGCGCTCGCTCTTGCGCCTGGTGGAGAGCCAGAGCGGCGCCATCGAGTTCGGCGGGCGCAACATCCTCGATCTGCCGCGCAGCCAGGTGCAGGCGCTGCGCCGCGACATCCAGTTCATCTTCCAGGACCCGTTCGCCTCGCTGGATCCGCGTCTCACGGTGGGTTTTTCCATCATGGAGCCGCTCTTGGTGCACAAGATCGGCACGCGCGAGGAGGCCCAGGCGCGCGTTGACTGGCTGCTGGAAAAGGTGGGCCTGCCGCGCGAGCATGGCCAGCGCTACCCGCATGAGTTCTCCGGCGGCCAGCGCCAGCGCATCGCCATCGCGCGCGCCCTGGCGCTGAACCCCAAGGTGGTGGTGGCCGACGAATCGGTGTCGGCGCTGGACGTGTCGATCCAGGCGCAAATCGTCAACCTGATGCTGGACCTGCAGCGCGAGCTGGGCGTGGCGTTTTTGTTCATCTCGCACGACATGGCCGTGGTGGAGCGCATCAGCCACCGCGTCGCCGTGATGTACCTGGGCCGCATCGTCGAGATCGGCCCACGCCGCGCCATCTTCGAAAACCCCCAGCACCCCTATACCAAGAAGCTGATGTCGGCCGTGCCGGTGGCCGACCCGGCGCGCCGCCACCTGAAGCGCGCGCTGCTGGAGGGCGAGATCCCCAGCCCCATCCGCCCCGTGGGCGACGAGCCCGTGGTGCCGCCCATGCTGCAGGTCGGGCCGGGGCATTTCGTCGCGCCGCCGGCGGCCTGAAACCAAATAAGCCGTTGGCCCTTGCACATCAAGCCCGAGCAGCTACTTTTTTGATACCAATCACCGTTCTTCCACCAACCCGGAGACCCTCCATGAAGAAGACCTTTGTCACCTTCCGCCGCAGCCTGCTGGCCCTGGCCGCGCTGGCCGCATCCACCGGCGCCCTGGCGGCCGGCAACGCCGTGCTGGCCATCTACCAGCAGCCCGAGACGCTGGACCCGTACAACACCAACACGACCATCACCACGGCCGTGACCAAAAGCTTCTACGAGGGCCTGTTCGGCTTCGACAAGGACATGAAGGTCAGGAACGTGCTGGCCGAGAGCTACGAGGTCTCCAAGGA
Organism: Pseudomonadota bacterium; assembly: GCA_018240985.1. Classification (GTDB taxonomy): domain Bacteria; phylum Pseudomonadota; class Gammaproteobacteria; order Burkholderiales; family Burkholderiaceae_C; genus Alicycliphilus. The sequence continues at coordinate 15,047 of JAFEER010000085.1, read as the reverse complement.
CGGCCTGACCTACACCTTCAAGCTGCGCCAGGGCGTGAAGTTCCACGACGGCACCGATTTCAACGCCGCCGCGGCCAAGGCCAACCTGGACCGCGTGATGAACCCCGAGAACCGCCTGCTGCGCGCCAATCAGTTCAACCGCGTCGCCAAGGTCGAGGCCATGAACCCGCAGACCCTGCGCATCACGCTCAAGGAGCCCTTCGGCCCCTTCATCAACTCGCTGGCCCACGCATCGGCCGCGATCATCTCGCCCGCCGCGCTGCAGAAATGGGGCAACAAGGACATCGCCTTCCACCCCGTGGGCACCGGCCCGTTCGAGTTCGTCGAATGGAAGCAGACCGAGGCCATCGTCGGCAAGAAGTTCGCCGGCTACTGGAAGAAGGGCTACCCCAAGGTGGACCAGGTCACCTGGAAGCCGGTGACCGAGAACAACACCCGCGCCGCCATGCTGCAGACGGGCGAGGCCGACTTCGCCTTCACGCTGCCCTATGAGCAGATCGCCACGCTGCAAAAGAGCGACAAGGTGGAGGTGGTGTCCGCGCCGTCCATCATCCAGCGCTTCCTGACGTTCAACCTGCTGCAAAAGCCCTTCGACAACCTGAAGGTGCGCGAGGCCATCGGCTACGCCATCAACAAGGACGCGCTGGCCAAGGTGGCCTTCAGCGGCCATGCCTTCGCGGCCCAGGGCTTCGTGCCGCAGGGCGTGGAATACGCGGTGAAGATGCAGCCCATCCCCTACAACGTGGCCAAGGCCAAGGAGCTGCTGAAGGAGGCCGGCTACCCCAACGGTTTCGAGTCCGTGCTGTGGAGCGGCTACAACAACACCACCAGCCAGAAGGTGATCCAGTTCCTGCAGCAGCAGCTGCAGCAGGTGGGCATCAAGGTGTCGGTGGAGGCGCTGGAGCCCGGCAAGCGCGTGGAGATGGTCGATTCCTGGCCCGACCCGAAGACCGCCAAGGCGCGCCTGTACTACATCGGCTGGTCGTCGTCGACCGGCGAGGCCGACTGGGCGCTGCGCCCGCTGTTCGCCACCGAGTCCTGGTCGCCGAAGCTGGCGAACTACGCCTTCTACAGCAACCCCGTGGTGGATGACGCCATCGCCAAGGCGCTGGTCACCACCAGCGGCGCCGAGCGGGCCGCGCTCTACAAGACCGCGCAGGAGCAGCTCGCCAAGGACCTGCCGCGCATTCCGCTGGTGACCGAGGAAGTGCTGTACGCCCACGCCAAGCGCCTGTCCGGCGTGCATGTGATGCCCGACGGCAACATCAACAGCGACGAGATCGCGCTGAAGTAAGGCAGGGCGCGGCCCTCACCCCGGCCCTCTCCCGCAAGCGGGAGAGGGAGCGAATCCCTCATCCATCACACCCATGCTGAACTACTTCCTCAAACGCCTGCTGGGCCTGCTGCCCACGCTGCTGATCGTGGCGGTGCTGGTGTTCCTGTTCGTGCACATGCTGCCCGGCGACCCCGCGCGCCTGGCCGCCGGCCAGGACGCCGACGAGGCCACCGTGCAGCTGGTGCGCCAGGAGCTGGGCCTGGACAAGCCGCTGCCCGAGCAGTTCGTGCACTTCTTCTCGCACATGGCGCGGGGCGACTTCGGCAAGTCCATACGCACCGGCCGCACGGTGGCGGCCGAGATCGGCGAGCGCTTCCTGCCCACGCTGCTGCTGACCATCACCAGCATGGCCTGGTCGGTGGTCTTCGGCATGGGCATAGGCATCATCTCGGCCGTGTACCGCAACAAGTGGCCCGACCGCCTGGGCATGACGCTGGCGGTCTCGGGCATCTCGTTCCCGGCGTTCGCGCTGGGCATGATGCTGATGCAGATCTTCTCGGTGGGCCTGGGCTGGCTGCCCACCGTGGGCGCCGACAGCTGGCGCCACTACATCCTGCCCTCGCTGACCCTGGGCGCGGCCGTGGCGGCGGTGATGGCGCGCTTCACGCGTGCGTCCTTCGTCGAAGTGGTGCAGGAGGACTTCGTGCGCACCGCGCGCGCCAAGGGCCTGAACGAGCGTGTGGTGGTGCTCAAGCACTGCCTGCGCAATGCGCTGATCCCGGTCGTGACGATGATGGGCCTGCAGTTCGGCTTCCTGCTGGGCGGCTCCATCGTGGTCGAGGCTGTGTTCAACTGGCCCGGCCTGGGCCGCCTGCTGGTGGACGCCGTGACCGCGCGCGACTACCCCGTGATCCAGACGCTGGTGCTGCTGTTCTCGCTCGAATTCATCCTGATCAATCTGGTGGTGGACATGGCCTACGGCTTCATCAACCCCACCATCCGCTACAAGTGAGCCGAGCATGAGCACGCTTTCCTCCGCACCCGTGGCCGCCGCGCCGCAGGCCATACGCACGCCCTGGCGCGAGTTCTGGCGCAAGTTCAAGAAGCAGCATGTGGCCGTCGCGGCGCTGGCGTTCGTGTTGCTGCTCGTCGCCGTCGCCGTGCTGGCGCCCTGGCTGGTGCCGTTCGACGCCGAGAATTACTTCGACTACGACCGCCTCAACGAGGGCCCGTCGGCGCTGCACTGGTTCGGCGTCGATCCGCTGGGACGCGACATCTTCAGCCGCATCCTGATGGGCGCACGCATCTCGCTGGCGGCGGGCTTCCTGTCGGTGGCCATAGGCTGCCTGATCGGCACCACGCTGGGCCTGCTGGCGGGCTACTACGAGGGCTGGTGGGACCGCATCGTGATGCGCATCTCCGACGTGCTGTTCGCCTTCCCCGGCATCCTGCTGGCGCTGGGCGTGGTGGCGATTTTGGGCAGCAGCATGACCAACGTCATCGTCGCCGTGGCCGTGTTCAGCGTGCCGGCGTTCGCGCGCCTGGTGCGCGGCAACACGCTGGTGCTCAAGCACATGACCTACATCGAGTCGGCGCAGAGCATTGGCGCGAGCGACTTCACCATCCTCACGCGCCACATCCTGCCGGGCACCATCTCGTCCATCGTCGTCTACTTCACGATGCGCGTGGGCACGTCGATCATCACCGCCGCCAGCCTGTCCTTCCTGGGCATGGGCGCGCAGCCGCCCACGCCCGAATGGGGCGCCATGCTGAACGAGGCGCGCGCCGACATGGTCAACGCGCCGCATGTGGCGCTGTTCCCCAGCCTGGCGATCTTCCTCACCGTGCTGGCCTTCAATCTGCTGGGCGACGGCCTGCGCGACGCGCTGGACCCCAAGATCGACCGCCAGACATGATGGACCAGCCCCCCCGCATCGGCCGCCTGCGGGCCGGGCCGCGCGACGCGATCACCGACGTGGCAGGCGTCACGGTGGGCCACGCCACGCTCAGCGATGGCGCGGTGCAGACCGGCGTCACCGTGATCCACCCGCACGGGCGCGACCCCTTCCTGCACAAGGCGCCGGCGGCCACCGCCGTCATCAACGGCTTCGGCAAGAGCGTGGGCCTGCTGCAGCTGGAAGAGCTGGGCCAGCTGGAGACGCCGATCGCGCTGACCAACACCTTCTCCGTGCCCACCGTGGCACAGGCGCAGATCGCGCGCTGCATCGCCGCCAACCCCGAGGTGGGCCGTGCCTGGTCCACGGTGAACCCGCTGGTGCTGGAGTGCAACGACGGCTACCTGAACGATATCCAGCGCATGGCCGTCACGGGCGCGCATTACGACGCGGCCTGCGCCGGCGCGGGGCCGGACATGGCGCAGGGCGCCGTGGGCGCGGGGCGTGGCATGTCCAGCTTCCGGCTCAAGGGTGGCATAGGCACGGCCTCGCGCCGCGCCGTGTTGGCCGGCGGCGCGGCCTACACCGTGGGCGCGCTGGTGCTGGCCAACTATGGCGTGCAGGCCAATCTGCTGTGGGGCGGCCAGCCGCTGGGTGAGCGCCTGGCGGCCGCGCCGGCACGGCCCGAGGCCGAGAAGGGCTCCATCATCATGGTGCTGGCCACCGACGCGCCGCTGGACGCGCGCCAGCTCAAGCGCCTGGCGCTGCGCGCCGCCGCGGGCCTGGCACGCACGGGATCGGTCTATGGTCATGGCAGCGGCGACATCGCGCTGGCCTTCTCCACCGCCTATACGCTGCCCCAGCTGCCGACCGAGCCCATGCCCGCCGTGGCCATGGTGCACGAGGCGCTGCTCGACCCGCTGTTCCAGGCCGGCGCCGACGGCGTGGAGCAGGCCATCGTGCATGCGCTGTGGCATGCCGAATCCGTCACCGGCCGTGACGGCCACCGGCGCGCCGCGCTGCGCGACCTGCTGAAGAACCTGCCATGAAGATACTGATCTCCGTCGATATCGAGGGCGTCGCCGGCGTCTACCACCCCGAGCAGACGCGCGCCGGCAACCCCGAGTACGAACGCGCGCGCCGCCTGATGGCGGCCGAGGCGAATGCCGCCGTCGCCGGCGCCTTCGACGGCGGCGCCGCGGGCGTCTATGTCAACGACTCGCACGGCGGTTTTCGCAACCTGCCGCCGGACCTGCTGGACGCCCGCGCCGAGGTGATCCAGGGCAAGCCGCGCTACCTGAGCATGGCCAGCGGCGTGGAGCTGGGCGTGGCCGGCATGGTCTGCGTCGGCTACCACGGCCGCGCCCAGGGCCGCGGCATCCTGGCGCACACCATCAACAGCTTCGCCTTTGCGCGCATCGCCTTCAACGGCCAGGAGCTGGGCGAGCTGGGCATCTACGGCCTGCTGGCCGGCCAGTACGGCGTGCCGGTGATTGCGGCCTCGGGCGACGACCAGTTCATCGCCGAGCACCGGGCGCTCCTGCCCGCCACGCGCTTCATCCAGGTCAAGCAGGCCCAGGGCGCCAACAGCGGCGTGAGCCTGTCGCCCGAGGCCGCCTGTGCCGCCATCCGCGAGGGCGTGGCCCAGGCCGTTGGCCAGGCAACCGGCGTGGCGCCTTTGAGCATGGCCGGCCCCATCAGCGTCGATCTGCAGACGCAGACCGTGGCCCTGGCCGACCTGTTCTGCCAATGGCCGACGCTGGAGCGCGTGGCGGGCGATGCGCTGCGCTTCACCGCCCCCGATGTCGAGAGCGCGGTGCGCATGCTCAATTGCCTGTCCGCCATGTCCAGCATGTTGCGATGACCCCCGTTCCCACCCCCCACACCGTCGGCATCCTCGCCGGCATGGGCCCGGCCGCGGGCGTGGACTTCGCGCGCCTGTTCGTCGCCGCCTGCGAGGACTGGCTGCGCGGCCACGGCCAGGCCGTGCTGGACCAGGCCTACCCCGCGCACTGGATGGCCCAGCTGCCCATTGCCGACCGCACGCGCGCCCTCGCCGACCCGCGGGCGCCGCAGCCGCTGGAGGCCATGCTGCGCGGCCTCGCGCAGCTCGCCGGCCTGGGCGCGCGCGCCGTCGCCATGCCCTGCAACACCGCCCATGCCTGGCATGCGGCCCTGCAGGAGCGGCTGCCCCAGGTCGAGCTGCTGCACATGCCGCGCGAGACGGCGGCCGCGCTGCGCGCCCAGGGCCTCACGCGCGTGGCCCTGCTGGCCACCGAGGGCAGCTACCGCATCGGCCTGTACGCCCAGGCCTTTGCCGACCAGGGCATCGAATGCGTGCTGCCCGAAGCGCATGAGCGCCAGTGGCTGATGCAGGGCATCTACGACGGCGTGAAGGCCGGCAAGCTGGTGCTGGCGCAAGAGCGCTTCGTCGCCGTGGGGCAGGCGCTGCGCGCGCGCCATGGCGACATCGCGCTGGCCATGGCCTGCACCGAAATCCCGCTGGCCCTGCCGCAGGCGCCAGAGGCCCGGGGCTGGACGCTGATCGACCCCGCGGCCATCCTCGCGGCGGCCCTGGCTAGGCGGGCCTACGGCGCCTGAGAGGCTGAGGCCCGGCCCCACACCATGCGCCTGCGCCATATCGAGGTCTTCAACGCCGTCATGCTGACGGGCAGCGTCAGCGCGGCGGCGCGCCTGCTCAACGTCACCCAGCCGGCCGTCAGCCGCATCCTGGCCCATGCCGAGCTGCAGCTGGGCTTTGCGCTGTTCCAGCGCGTCAAGGGCCGGCTGGTGCCCACGCAGGAGGCGCAGGCCCTGTACCCCCATGTGCAGCAGCTGTTCGCCCAGCTCGACGAGGTGCAGCGCCTGGCCGCCAGCCTGAAGCACCAGGAGCGCGAGGACGAGCTGCGCATATTCACCGTGTTCGCGCTCAGCGCCGAGGTGCTGCCGCGCGCGCTGGGCCTGTTTCGCGCCCGGTACCCGGGCGTGGCCGTGACCATTGACGCGCTGCACTCGCCGCAGATCGTCGCCGCGCTGGTGCGCCAGGAGGCCGACCTGGGCTTCGTCTTCACGGCCGCCGCTCATCCGTCGCTGCAGCAGGAGCACCTGGCCGACGCGCACATGCTGTGCGTGGCGCCGCGCGGCCTGCTGCCGGCCGAGCGTGTGGCCAGCGGCCGGTTGGGGCTGGCCGACCTGGCCCGGCTGCCGCTGGTGCGCCTGGCGGCCAACGACCCCATAGGCACCCTGGTGGGCCACGCCTGCCGCGAGGCCGATGTCAGCCTGCAGGCCCTGTACACGGTGCAGACCTATCACGCGGCCCTGGCCCTGGCCCAGCATGGCCATGCCGTGGCCCTGGTCGATGCCTGCACGGCGGCCTCGGCCGACCGGGGCAAGGTCGATGTCCTCAGCGTGCAGCCGCCCATCGCGGTGCCGGTGCAGGCCCTGCGCCCGGCGCAGCGCCCCGCGTCGCTGCTGGCCGAGGCCATGGCGCGCTGCATGCGCACCGCCCTGGCGCAGACCTTGGCTACCTGAAACTCAGGGGGCGAGCGCCTCGGCAACGGCCGCCGCCGTGCCAAAGGCCAGCGTGAAGCCCAAGGCCCCATGCCCGGTGTTGAGCAGCAGGTTGGCCGGGCCGCGCGCGTGCCGCCCCACCACGGGCAGGCCGGTGGGCGTGGCCGGGCGCAGGCCGGCCCAGGGCTGCAGCGCTTCGCCCAGGCCGCTGTCGGGGAACACGGCGCGCGTGGCCGCGCACAGCGTGTCTATGCGTGACTGCGGTATGTCCAGGCCGTAGCCCACCAGCTCGGCCATGCCGGCCACGCGCATGCGCCCGCCCAGGCGCGCGAACACCACCTTGCGCGCGGCGTCGGTCACGCTCACCCGCGGCGCGGCGCCGGGCCCGGGCGCGGCATCGAAGCTGATGCTGTAGCCCTTGAGCGGATACACCGGCAGCGACAGGCCCAGCGTGCGCGCCAGCGCGTGGCTGTGGCTGCCCAGGGCGAGCACGAAGGCATCGGCCTCGATGGCGCCGGCATCGGTCTGCGCCGCGACCACGCGCTCGCCGGACCGGGTAAGGCCCGTGATCTTCGCGCCCAGCACGAAGCGCACGCCGCGCGCCTGCAGCAGCGCATGCAGGCCCTGGCAGACCTTTAGGCAGTCGGCCGCGCACTCGCTGGGCGTGTGGATGGCGCCGGCGATCTGCGTGGCGTAGTGCGCCAGCGCCGGCTCTATCTCCACGCAGCGCGCGGGCGTGACGGCCTCTTGCGCGCTGCCCCAGGCGCGCTGCAACTCCAGCTGGCGCCGCGCGCCGTCCAGCGCGGCCTGGCTGGCGTACAACACCAGCTTGCCGGTGCACGAGAAGTCGCATTCCAGCCGCTCGGCGGCCAGCATCCGGTCGAAGCCCTGGCGGCTGCGCGCGGCCAGCGCCAGCAGCGCGGCCGTGCCTTGCTCCGAGGCGTGGCGGTTGCAGGCGCGCAGGAAGTCCAGCCCCCAGCGCCACTGGTGCGGGTCCCATTGCGGGCGCAGCTTGAGCGGCGAGTCGGACGCCAGAAGCAGCTTGGGCAGCTGGGCCCAGATGCCGGGGTCGGCCAGCGGCTGCACATAGCTGTAGCTCAGCTGCGCGCCATTGCCCCCGCTGGCGCCGGCGCCGGGCCGCGCCTGGTCGACCACGGTGACCTGCATTCCCTGGCGTTGCAGCTCGTAGGCGGTGGCCAGGCCCACGATGCCCGCGCCCATGACACATACATGCATTGAAAAACTCGGCAGATTGCGGATTGCCCCAATGTAAGGCGCGCGCAGCAGCTTGAACAATGCCAATGCAGGCGCGAGGCATGACGGGAGGTTATGGGTTACGCATAACTTTTGCGCATGGCCTGTGCCGTGAAAGGCATTGTTCAAGCCGGCATGGGTTTTTTACATTCCGGTCTTGTGATGACATATACCCATTCGTAAAGGAGACAGCATGAAACTCATCCGCACCCTGGCAGCCCTGCTGGCCGCCAGCGCCCTGGGCGCAACGGCCGCCGAGTCCGATACCCTGAAGAAGATCGCCGACGCGGGCAAGATCACCGTGGCCTACCGCGAGTCCTCGGTGCCATTCAGCTACCTGGCGGGCTCGGGCGGGCCGGTGGGCTTTTCGGTGGAGATCACCAACGCCATCGTCGATGCCGTGAAGAAGCAGCTGAACAAACCGGGCCTGAAGGTGGATCTGCAGGCCGTGACCTCGCAGAACCGCATCCCGCTGCTGCAAAACGGAACCATAGACATCGAGTGCGGCTCCACCACCAACAACACGGTGCGCGGCAAGGATGTGCAGTTCGCCATCAACTACTTCTACACCGGCACGCGCTTGCTGGTGAAGAAGAATTCCGGCATCAAGAACTGGCCCGACCTGGCGAAGAAAACGGTGTCCAGCACCACGGGCACCACCAACGCCCAGGTGATACGCAAGTACAGCAAGGACAACAACCTGGACTTCAACATCGTGCTTGGCAAGGACCATGACGACGCCATGCTGCTTGTCGATGCCGGCCGCGCCGACGCCTTCGCCATGGACGACATCCTGCTCTTCGGCCTCAAGAGCAATGCGCGCAACCCGGCCGAGTGGGACGTGGTGGGCGATGCGCTGCAGGTCGAGCCCTACGCCTGCATGATGCGCAAGGACGATCCGCAGTTCCAGAAGCTGGTCAACGGCGTGATCGGCGGCATGATGAAGTCGGGCGAGTTCGAGAAGCTCTACAACAAGTGGTTCATGTCGCCCATCCCGCCGAAGAACCAGGTGATCGGCCTGCCAATGAGCAAGGAGCTCAAGGACAACCTCACGGCGCAAAGCGACAAGCCCGCCATGTGAGCCTGCGGGGGACGGCAGGGGGAATAATGCGGGACCCGCTGTACCCGCCGCAAAGACCCTGTCATGCTCGCCCGCCATCAAGACCCCATCGCCGCCATCGCCACCGCCCCCGGGCGCGGGGCGGTGGGCATCGTGCGCGTGTCGGGCCGGGGGCTGGGGGACTTCGTACAGGGCCTGCTGGGCCGCGCGCTGCAGCCGCGCCAGGCGCATTACCTGCCGTTTCCCGACGCGCAGGGCCGGCCCATAGACCAGGGCCTGACGCTGTTCTTCCCGGCGCCGCACAGCTACACCGGCGAGGACGTGCTGGAGCTGCAGGCCCATGGCGGCCCGGTGGTGCTGCAACTGCTCTTGGCGCGCTGCCTGGAGGTGGCGCAAGCCCTGCTGCCGCGCCTGCGCCTGGCCGAGCCGGGCGAGTTCACCGAGCGCGCCTTTCTCAACGACAAGATCGACCTGGCCCAGGCCGAGGCGATCGCCGACCTGATCGACGCCAGCACCGAGGCCGCGGCGCGCAGTGCGGGGCGCTCGCTGTCGGGCGAGTTTTCCAGGGAAATCCACGGCCTGCGCGACGCGCTCATCCACCTGCGCATGCTGGTCGAGGCCACGCTGGACTTTCCCGAGGAGGAAATCGACTTCCTGCGCAAGGCAGACGCGAGCGGGCAGCTCTCGAATCTGCAGCAAACCCTGGCCGCCGTGATGCAGCGCGCCGGCCAGGGCGCGCTGTTGCGCGAGGGCATCAAGGTGGTCATCGCCGGCCAGCCGAACGCGGGCAAGAGCTCGCTGCTCAATGCCCTGGCCGGGGCCGAGCTGGCCATCGTCACCCCCATCGCCGGCACCACGCGCGATAAGGTGCAGCAGACCATTCAGATCGAGGGTGTGCCGCTGCACATCATCGACACCGCCGGCCTGCGCGAGAGCCAGGACGAGGTCGAGCGCATCGGCATCGCGCGCGCCTGGGAGGAGATCGCCGCCGCCGATGCCGTGCTGTTCCTGCACGATCTGACGCGCGCCGATGCTCCTGAATACGTAGCTGCTGACGCTTCAATAGCAAGGAATCTGGCCCAGAAGCTGCCTGAAAATGTGCCGGTCATCGATGTCTGGAACAAGCTCGATGCCAGCACGCAGCAGCTGCCTGAGGCGGTGGCCGGTCATGGCGCCGTGCATCTGTCGGCGCGCACCGGCCAGGGGCTGGACGCGCTGCGCCGCCAGCTGCTGCAGCTGGCCGGCTGGCAGTCCGCCGCCGAGGGCGTGTACATCGCACGCGCGCGCCACATCGAGGCCCTGCGCGCCGTGGACGCGCACCTGATGGAGGCCGCGGCCCAGCTGGCCAGCGCTGGCCCGGCCCTGGACCTGCTGGCCGAGGAGCTGCGCCTGGCGCAGAACGCGCTCAGCACCATCACCGGCGAATTCAGTTCCGACGACCTGCTGGGGGTCATCTTTTCGAGCTTTTGCATTGGCAAGTAAGGCGACGATTTGTAATTGGAGGTAAGGTTTGCTTGCGCGAATGGCGTGGGCACGTTACTTTTGCGCGCGATGAACCTCGCCGCCATTCCCTCCCTCAAGACCCAGCTGACGGCATTGATCCAGGCGGTCAGCCAGGCCGCATCGGAAGACAGCCTGGGCAATATGTTCACCCAGGAGCAATGGGATCTGCTCCTGCCCTTCCTGCGCCCCATGAGCCTGCCGGTGGGCCAGGTGCTGTTCGCCCAGGGCACGACGGAACGCACCCTGTACCTGGTCGAGAGTGGCAGCCTGACGGTGCACTACGAGGATGAACATCAGCGCGTGCGCCTGGCCATCGTGGGCCCGGGCTCGGTGGTGGGCGAGGGGGCATTTTTTTCGCACCGCCCGCGCAGCGCCACGGTGCAGGCAGGGGCCCCGACCCGGTTGTGGCTCCTGACGGCGATTCGCTTTGCCGAATTTGCCAATCGCAACCCGGCCCTGGCCCTTCAGTTGGTGATGGCGATAGGCGCGGTGCAGGCTAAACGCCTGAGCAACCGCCGCCGCCGCGTTGCGTCCACCTGACAGTTTCGCGTCATCGTGGAGTGACGCTTGCGCCGACGCAAGTACACTTGCTGACATATTTAGCACTTCTTCGCGAAGGCGGTGTATGTCATGTCATTGTTCAGCTGGTTCACCCGCAAATCCAAGTCCCAGGCGTCGCGCACGGCGGCTGCTGTAACGGCGACCGCCGGCCATCCGGGCAAGTCAAGCCCACAAGCCCAGCCAGGTTCGCCCCAGGATCAGGTGCGCAGAAGCGAGCGCACCGAGCGCCGCGAACAGCTCTACACCGCGGTGCGCGATGCCATGGTGCGCGCCGGCGTGCTGTCGGCAGGCTACAAATTCAAGGTGCTGTCGCTGGATCAGCGCGGTTCGCAGTTCCTGGTGATGATGGATCTGGCCCCGGAATATGGCGACGACATGCCGCGCCTGGGCGAAATCGAAACGCTGATCGCCCAGTCGGCCAAGACACGTTTTGGCCTCGGCGTGCCGGCCGTCTATTGGCGCACCAATGCGCAGATCGTCGTGGGCCCGGCCTTGCGCCAGGCCGCCACCACCGCAGCCGCGGCTGCGCACCAGCGCGTGCCGGAGTTCACGGCCGCGGCCGCAGCGCCCTCGCCCGTGCTGGCAGCGCCACGGCCAGTCTCGCCGCGCGCGACTGAGGCGAAACCGGAGCCGCGCCCGGCCGCACCCGCGGCCGTGGCGGAGCCGGCAGCCGGCAACGCCCGTTTCGAACCCATCGAGGCCGACGAGGTGGCCGCCTTCAAGCAAGCCTTGATGAACGTTGCTGCGCGCTCCCCTCAGACGGCGGCGGAGCCCGGCGTGGTCACGCGCAGCGGCCCACGGCTGCCGCACAGTCCCGTGCTCACGGGATTCGAGGACACCATCATGCCAAGCCAAGACCCGGGCGGCACCGACCTGAGCAGCACGCAGTACGGAGATCTGCGCTGAAGGGTGGGTTGCTCAGTGTCCGTCGAATTCCACCAGGGTGAATAGCCGCAAGCCACTGGCGCGCAGGCGGGCGGAGCCGCCGAGCGCGGGCAGATCGACGATGGCGGCGCCCTCCATGACGTGGGCGCCCAGCCTTTCCAGCAGCTTCTTGCCCGCCATCATGGTGCCGCCGGTGGCGATCAGGTCATCGATCAGCAGCACCCGGTCGCCGGGCTTGACGGCGTCGGCGTGCAGCTCCACGGTGGCGCTGCCGTATTCCAGTTCGTAGGTTTCCTGCACCGTGGTGTAGGGCAGCTTGCCCTTCTTGCGTATCGGCACAAAGCCCACGCCCAGCTCATAGGCCACGACCGAGCCGAGGATGAAACCGCGTGCATCCAGCCCCGCCACCACGTCGGGACGCAGGGCCGAGTCCATGTAGCGCTGCACGAAGGCGTCGATGAGCACGCGAAACACCTTCGGGTCCTGCAGCAGCGGCGTGATGTCGCGAAACTGCACGCCCGGTGCCGGCCAGTCGGGCACGGTGCGGATATGTTGGCGCAGATAGTCGGTGACGTTGCGGTGGGGCATGGCTGGATGGCGCGTGGTGTGAACGGGCGGCGCACAGTGTAATCAGCCGCGCAGCAGCTTTTCCTCGGCCAGGCTCAGGGCCGTGGGGTGGCCCGACAGCACCAGGGTGTCGCCCTCGGCCAGTGCGGCCACGTCGTCAGGCGCAGACATACGGCCGTTGGCCCGGCGCACGTTGATCAGACGCGCACCCATGGCGTGCAAGGGGAATTGCGCCAGTTGCACACCGACGGCCGCGGCGCCCGGGGGCAGGGTGAGAGAGTACAGGCGCTCCTGGTCGCGCTCGCTCACCGTGTCGTCGTCGGCGCCATGGAAGTAGCCGCGCAGCAGGCCGTAGCGCTGCTCGCGCTGGCCCTGCACCAGGCGCAGCACGCGGCGCATGGGCACGCCCACCAGCGCCAGGGCATGGCCGGCCAACATCAGCGAGCCCTCGATGGCCTCGGGCACGACCTCGGTGGCGCCGGCGTTCTGCAACACCTCCAGATAGCTGTCGTCCTGGGTGCGCACCACCACCGGCACCTGGGGCGCATGGGCGCGGGCGCTGGCCAGCACCTTCAGCGCGGCGCGGGTATCGAGGTAGGTGATGGCCAGGGCCGCGGCGCGCCCCAGGCCCGCGGCCTTGAGCGCCTGCACCCGCGTGGCGTCGCCAAACACCACCGAATCACCCGCCGCAGCGGCCTGGCGCACGCGATCCGGATCCAGATCCAGCGCCATGTAGGGAATGCCCTCTGCCTGCAGCAGGCGCGCCAGGTTCTGCCCGCAGCGGCCATAGCCGCAGATCAGCACATGGCCGCTGGTGTTGATGGACTGGCGCGCGATGCTGGTGACCTGCAGCGACTGCTGCAGCCAGTCGCTGGCCACCAGCTGCATGACGATGCGGTTGCTGTACTGGATCAGGAAGGGCGTGGCCAGCATGGACAGCACCATGGCCGCGAGCGTCGGGTTCATCAGCGCGGGCTGCACCAGGCCGTGCGCCTGCATCAGCGACAGCAGCACGAAGCCGAATTCACCCGCCTGCGCCACGTACAGCGCGGTGCGCAGCGACACGCCGGTGGTGGCGCCCAACCCGCGCGCCAGGGCCACGATGACCAGGCACTTGATCAGCAGCGGTACGGCCAGCAGGATCAGCACCAGGGCCCAGTGTTCCATCAGTACATGCCAGTCCAGCATCATGCCCACGGTGATGAAGAACAGGCCCAGCAGCACATCGTGAAACGGCCGGATGTCGGTGCCCACCTGGTGGCGGAACTCGGTCTCCGACACCAGCACGCCGGCGATGAAGGCACCCAGGGCCAGCGACAGCCCGGCCAGCTCGGTCAGCCAGGCCAGGCCCAGTGTGACCAGCAGCAGGTTCAGCATGAACAGCTCGTCGCTCTTGCGCCGCGCCACCAGGGTGAGCCACCAGCGCATCACGCGCTGCCCGCCCACCAGCAGCACCGCCACCAGCACGATCGCCTTGAGCAGGGCCAGACCCAGGGCCACGAGCAACTGGTCGGGCGAGGAGCCCAGGGCCGGTATCAGCACCAGCAGCGGCACCACGGCCAGATCCTGGAACAGCAGAATGCCGAGCACGCGCCGGCCATGCTCGCTCTCCAGCTCGCTGCGTTCGGCCATCAGCTTGACCACGATGGCGGTGCTGCTCATGGTCAGCGTGCCGCCCAGGGCCAGGGCCGTCTGCCAGCCCATGTCCCAGACGCCGCCCAGGCGCGCCAGCAGCAACAGGCAGGCGGTGAATGCCAGCATCGACACCAGCACCTGCAGCAGCCCCAGGCCGAACACATGGCGGCGCATGGCGCGCAGCTTGGGCAGGTTGAACTCCAGCCCGATGGTGAACATCAGGAACACCACGCCAAACTCGCCCAGGTGGCGCACGCCCTCGGAGTTCTGCGTCAGCGCCAGCGCATGCGGGCCAATCAGGATGCCGGCCGCCAGATAGCCCATCATGGGCGGCAGCCGCAGGCTGCGGCAAGCCACCACGCCCAGCACGGCGGCCAGCAGGTACAGCAGCGTCAGGGCGAGCGAGGACATGCAACATCCTAGCCGAGCCGTGGGTGGACGGCCGATAGAATCCGCCCATGCTCTCAAGCCCCGCCGCAACTTCGTCCTTCAGTACGGAACAGGCCCTGCGCCTGGGCCGCGAAACCTTCGACATCGAGGCGGCCGCCCTGCACGACATGGGTGCGCGGCTGGGCGAGGTCTTTGTGCAGGCCGTGCAACGGATGCTGGCCACGACGGGACGGGTGATCGTCATGGGCATGGGCAAGAGCGGCCACGTGGGGCGCAAGATTGCCGCCACGCTGGCGTCCACCGGCACACCGTCGTTCTTCGTGCACCCGGCCGAGGCCAGCCATGGCGACTTAGGCATGGTGGCGCGTGGCGACCTGGTGCTGGCCATCTCCAACAGCGGCGAGAGCAGCGAGATCACCGTGCTGCTGCCCATGCTCAGGCGCCAGGGCGTGCCGCTGATCGCCATGACCGGCGGCCTGCAGTCCACGCTGGCGCAGCATGCCGACCTGGT
>JAFEER010000084.1 GCA_018240985.1 Pseudomonadota bacterium | reverse complement strand
TCTATCACCTGGTCGCCGTCGTACAGGCAGGCCAGCACATGGGCGCTGAGCGTGCGATCCGTGCCGGCGACGAACACCGACTGCTGATCCGAGTTGCCTTCCTTGAAGTGGTTGAACGCCAGGTTCAGCACGATGGCGACCAGGGCCGTGGCGCTGATGCCGGAATGGAAGATGGTCGCAAACCAGTCCGGAAACTGCGCATAGAACTTGGGCGCCACCACGGGGATCAGGCCCGCGCCAATCGAGGCTGCGACCACGATCAGGTTCATGTTGTTGTTGTATTCCACCTTGGACAGGGTGCGGATACCGCTGGCGGCCACGGTGCCAAACAGCACCAGGCCCGCGCCACCGAGCACCGAGGGCGGCACGCAGGCCACCACGCGCCCCATGATGGGCAGCACGCCCAGGGCTATCAGGATCAGGCCGCTGTAAGCCACCACATAGCGGCTCTTGACGCCCGTGACCGCCACCAGGCCCACGTTCTGCGCAAACGCGCTTTGCGTGAAGGCGCCGAACACGGGAGCCACGATGCTTGACAGCATGTCGGCACGCAGGCCGTCGCCCAGGCGGCGCGAATCCACCGGCGTGCCGACGATGTCGCCCACGGCCAGCACGTCGGCCGAGGTCTCCACCAGGATCACCAGGATGACGATGAACATCGACAGAATGGCCGCCGTGTTGAAGGTCGGCATGCCAAACTGCATCGGCGTGGGGATGGCGAACCATGCGCCTTCGGCCACACGCGAAAAATCGGCCTTGCCCATGAACACGGCCACTACCGTACCCAGGACGATGGACAGCAGGATCGACAGGCGCGAAATGGCGGCGCTGCCGACCTTGCTCAAGGCCAGCACGATGACGAGCGAAATGCCGGCCAGGGCGATATTGCTCATGCTGCCGTAGTCCGCCGCCTTGGCATTGCCGCCCATGGCCCAGTGGGCGGCCACGGGGATCAGCGACATGCCAATCACCGTGATCACGCAGCCGTTGACCAACGGCGGGAAGAAGCGCGTCACCTTGGAGAACACCGGCGCAATCAGCAGCCCCAGCACGGCCGAGGCCATCACCGCACCCAGAATGCCCGGCAGCCCGCCGCCGGTCTGCAAAATGCTGACCATGGTGGCCACGCCCGCAAACGACACGCCCTGCACCAGCGGCAGGCGGCTGCCAAAGAATGGTATGCCCAGGGTCTGCAGCAGCGTGGCGACGCCGCCCATGAACAGGCAGGCGGTGATCAGCAGGCCGGCATCCGCGGCCGACATGCCGGCCGCCTCGGCCACGATCAGCGGCACCGCAACGATGCCGCCATACATGGTCAGCACATGCTGCAGGCCATAGGCCAGATTGGCGCCCAGGCCCAGCTTTTCATCTTCTGGCCGTAGCTCGGCGGCCGGTACTTTGCTTGTGACGGAATTCGTGTTCACACTTGTCTCCTTGAATCCAATGCCAGGGGCTCTTCATGGCCTCTTGGTGTTCGTGACTGGGCTGCCTCGCCATTTTTTGAGGCAGCGCCTTGGCGGCACCACCCCACACTTCCGCACTGCAGCTTGCATCGAACTGTAGAAGCAATGTGGACAAAAATTGCATGCTATTTTGTATACAGTCTTTCGCCGACCAGCGCACGATTCACCGGGATTTCAGTGCACAACCGGCGCCAGGCTCACTCTTCTGCGCCCGCGCCCATGTCCGGAAACAGCACCTCGGTGAAGCCAAACTGGCCAAAGTCACGCATGCGCATGGGGTAGAGCCGGCCCAGCAGATGGTCGCATTCATGTTGCACCACACGTGCATGAAAGCCGCTCACCGTGCGCTCAATGCGCTCGCCGCGCACGCCGTAGCCGCTGTAATGCACGCTCTGCCAGCGCGGCACCATGCCGCGCAGGCCAGGAACCGACAGGCAGCCCTCCCAATCGAGCTGCTCTTCGTCGCCGATGGGCGTGATCACCGGATTGATCAACACCGTGCGCGGCACGATGGGGGCATCGGGGTAGCGCGGATTGGGCGCGTCCGAGCCAAACACCACCATGGCCGAGTCCTCGCCAATCTGCGGCGCGGCCAGGCCGGCGCCATTGGCGGCCTGCATGGTATCCAGCAGGTCGGCGAGCAACTGGTGCAGCTCGGGCGTATCAAAGGCGCTCACGGGCCGGGCCACGCGCAACAGGCGCGGGTCACCCATCTTGAGAATGGTGCGGATGGTCATTGAGGCAGGTCAAAAGCTATGGTGGCGTGCAGGCTATCGAGGATAACGCTTGTCATGCCCTACCCTGCCCCGGGCACAATCGCCCCTATGACCGAGCAGACCGAGTCCCTGCCCCCCGTGCCAGAGCAGCCACCCCTGCCGGCGCTGGCACGCTGGCTGTTGCTCGCCTTTGCCGTGCTGTGCTTGATCACCGGGGCGATCGGTGTCGTCGTGCCGGGACTGCCGAGCACGGTGTTCGTCCTGATGGCGGGCTGGGCCGCGGCGCGCAGCTCGCCTCGGCTGTACCGCTGGCTGTGGTTTCATCCCTTGTTCGGCTCCATGCTGCGCAACTGGCACAACGGCGGACACGTAAGCCGCCATGCCAAGTGGAGCGCGACCGTTCTCATGACGCTGTGCGCCGTCATCCTGCTCGTGATCGACACGCCACGCTGGGCCGCCTACATGGCCTGCGGC
>JAFEER010000083.1 GCA_018240985.1 Pseudomonadota bacterium | reverse complement strand
TCGTCCTCGTAGCGGTCGGCCAGGCCGAGCAGGGTGGCGTCGAGCTGGCCGGTTTCCTCGGCCACGCGGATGAGCTGGGGTGTACTGGTCTTGGCGAAATACTGCGAGGTGAAACCCGAAGATAGCCGTTTTCCGGTCTTCACCACCGCCACCAGGGGCTCCATGTCCTGGCGCAAGGCGGTATTGGTCAAGGTGTCCACCGAGATGCGCAAGGCGTCGAGCATGGGCACGCCGCGCTGCAGCAGTACGCCGAAAGTGCGAAAGTAGATCGCAAATTGCAGCTGGGTGAGTACCTTGCCCATCAGGGGTATGCCCAGCAAGGCGGCATCGATCCGCTTGCGCCCGCCACTGGTGGCCGACCAGCGGGAGAGCGCCAGCATGATGGCGGCCAACGCCGCCAGCAGTGCCATCCAGTGGGTACGCAGGAAATCGCTGGTCTGGATGACCAGCTGCGTCGAATAGGGCAGCGCGTCGCCCATGGAGTCGAAGATCTCGCGGAACTGCGGCACCACGAAGGCCAGCAGCAGCACCACCGACAGCACCGCCACCACGAGCAGGATGACCGGATAGGTCATGGACGAGATGATGTAGTTGCGCAGCTTGTCCTCGGCCTCGAGCTGCACGGTGAGCTCCTTGAGGATGACGTGCAGCGAGCCCGAGGTCTCGCCGGCGCGGATCAGCACCAGGTACTGGCGCCCCAGGTCGCGCTCGAACGGCAGCAGCGACTGGTACAGCGACTTGCCGCCGCGCACGCCCTCTTCCACCTTGGCGATGAAGGCCTTGAGGCGTTCGGTGCTGGCGGTTTCCTTGAGCATGGCCAGCGCCTTGTCCAGCGGCATGTTGCCCTGCTTCAGGTGCGCCATCTCGCGGCTGAACAGCAGTACGTCGCTGCGCTTGAGCCTGGCGGAGCGGGCCGTGGCGGCGCCCTGCGCCAGCGCGGCGCCCGCGCCGGCGATGCGCACCGGCGTGATGCCCTGGCCCAGCAGGCGCAGGCGCGCCGCCTGCTCGTCGGGCGCGCGAATGCTGCCCTGGCAGGGCTTGCCGTCGGAGGTGGTGCCGGCGTATTGGAATTCAGTCATTTTGGCGGGCCACGCGCAGTATTTCCTCTGCCGTCGTCAGGCCTTGAAAGACCTTGGTTGCGCCATCGTGCAGCAAGTTCCCGCCGACATAGGCGTCGCTGCTGCCGGCGACGGCCGTGCCTTTTTCCAGCACGGCCTTCTTCACCTCGTCGGTGAGCAGCAGCAGTTCGTGGATCGCCACGCGGCCCTGGTAGCCGGTGTTGCGGCAATGGGGGCAGCCGACGGGCCGGTACAGCACATGGCCATCGCCCGGCGCTGCGACGCCGAGCGAGGCGGCGGCCAGGCGCGTTTGATCCGGCGCCATGGGCGCCTTGCATTCGCGGCATAGCTGGCGCACCAGGCGCTGGGCCAGCACGCCGACGACGGAGGCGGTGATGAGGTAGGGCTCCACGCCCATGTTGATCAGGCGCACGATGGCGCCCATGGCGCTGTTGGTGTGCAGGGTGGACAGCACCAGGTGGCCGGTGAGCGCGGCCTGCACGGCGATCTCGGCGGTTTCGCCGTCGCGCATTTCGCCGATCATGATGACGTCCGGGTCCTGGCGCAGGAAGGAGCGCAGCACCTTGGCGAAGGTCAGGCCGATCTGCGGCTGCACCTGCACCTGGTTGAGCCATTGCAGCCGGTATTCCACCGGGTCCTCGACGGTGAGGATCTTGAGGTTCTGGCCCTCCAGCTCCTGCATCGATGCGTACAGCGTGGTGGATTTGCCCGAGCCCGTGGGCCCGGTGACCAGGAAGATGCCATGGGGCACGGCCAGCAGCCGGCGCATGGCGGCCAGCGTGGGCGGCGTGAAATGCAGGCTTTCGAGCGACAGCAGGTCGAAGTTCTTTTCCAGCAGGCGCAGCACCACGGATTCGCCGAAGGCCGTGGGCACGGTGGAGACGCGCACGTCCATTTCCTTGCCGTGCACGCGGATCTTGGTGCGGCCGTCCTGGGGCAGGCGGCGCTCGGCAATGTCGAGCTGCGACAGGATTTTGATGCGCGAGACCACGGCCGGCGCGTCCTTGCTGTCGATGTCGTCGATGGGGAAGATCTCGCCATCGACGCGGATGCGCACCACGGACTTGTCCTCGTACGACTCGATGTGGATGTCGGAGGCCTTGGCGGCCACGGCCTGCGCCAGGATCTGGTTGACGCGCTGGATGATGGGCGCCTCGGAAGCCATGTCGCGCAGGTGCTCGATGAACTCGGACGCCTCGAAGGCCGTGCCCGCGCCCTCCTCGTCCGGCGATTCATCCTGCAGGTACCAATCCGCCAGGCGGCCGGCGATCTCGGACTCCAGGCCGAAGCACAGGCCCGGCAGCTGGCCGAACGCCAGGCGCAGCGCGGCGTGCAGCGCCGGATCCCGCGGATCTGCCGAGACGAACCGGGGCACGGCGTCGTCCACCGCATCGCCCAGCGGCAGCAGGTGGTTGGCCAGCAGGAAGCTGGTGTTCAGGCGCGAGGTCTCGGGCCGTTCCTGCGGAAAGGCATCCTGGCGCACCAGGGGCAGGCCCGCCTGGCGTGCCAGGGCGGCGTAGACGTCGGCCTCGGACACCAGGCCCAGGCTGATGAGCAGGCGCCCCAGCCGCCCGCCCATGGAGCGCTGCACCTCGAGCGCACGCTCCAGGTCGCTGCGCGAGAGTTTTTGTACGGCCAGCAGCAGCTCGCCCAGCTTTTGGGGAGCCTGCTGCCCATTCATGTGGTCATTGTTCATTGTGATTTCACCTGCTGCCCGGGCGCACCAACGGCCCGGAGCGCCCCCGGCAACCATGCCAGAGCCCACGCAGCCACATCCCGAGGTATTGCCGGCGCCCCGGCACCAGGGTGGAGAACACGAGGAAGCGCTTGAACTGGCGAAACGCCAGGTTGAATCTGGACGCGGAACCCATCTGGCCCGCGCGCAGCATGAGCACGAAATTGCGGGCCTGATAGTAATGCCGCCACGGCGCGTGGCAGGGGATTTCGCGCCCCAGCACCCGCACCACTTTGTCACCCAACGTATGTTCAAGCACCGCCCCGCAGGCACCGTAGATGCGCCAGCCGCGGTCGCGGGCGCGCAGGCACCATTCGGTGTCCACCCAATCGATGAAGAAGTCCTCGCGCATGGCGCCCACGGCCCGCAGCGCGGGCGCGGGGATCAGGCAGCCGGAGGCGATGACATGGTCTACCTCCCAAACCTGGCCGGCGTCGGCGCAGGACAGCCAGCGCAGGCGGCCGCCCACCACCACGTTGAACGGCGTGCGCCCGGCCTGGCGCCTGGGATCGACATGGCATGCGCCCACGGCCGCGGCCTGGGGCCGTGCGGCCAGCGCCGCCAGCAGCTGCTGCACCATGCCGGGCGCGGGCAGGCTGTCGTCGTCCATGAGCAGCACATGGCTGGCGCCCAGGGCGAGGGCGCGCTCCATGCCGCGGTTTTGCGCCGCGCCTATGCCCTGGTTGTCATCGAGCCAGAGGGTGTGCAGACGCTCGGCGGGCCAGCGGCCGGCCAGCGCGCGCAGCGTGTCGCCGGACGCGTTGTCCACCCACACGATGGCGCTGACTTGCTGCAGCAGCCTTTCGAACTGCTGCGCCAGGCGCTCTGGATCGCTGCGGTAGGACACCACCACGGCATGGACGCGGGCGGGTTCGCTCATGGCCGCACGGCTCTCGGCGCCGTTCCCGCGCACTCGGCGCGCATGAGGGCTTCGTACTGGTCGGTGATCTGCTCCCAGCCGTAGTGCCGGGCCACGATGCCGCGCCCACGGGCGGCCAGCGCCGCGCGTGCATCTGGCGCCAGGGCGCGCACG
>JAFEER010000082.1 GCA_018240985.1 Pseudomonadota bacterium | reverse complement strand
TCCTTGGGCACGAAAAGCGTGGGCGCGCCCCAGCTGTGTTCCATCAGGCGCAGCGCGCCGCCCAGTGCCGCGCCGGCGCGGATGGCGTCGCCGGTGTTGCCCTCGGGCGGGGTGGCCGTCCAGGCCTGGTCGGTGGGCTTGGGCAGGTATTGCTCGCGCATCGCCTGATTGCGCTCGAAGCCGCCCGCGCCCAGCACCACGGCGCGGCGCGCGGTCACCGCCACGTCCTGCCCATTGCGGTGCACCACCAGGCCGGTGACGCGGCTGCCGTCCTGCGTGAGCGACTGCATGGGTGTGTCCAGCCACAGCGTGACGCCGCGCTTGCGCAACGCGGCAAACAGCCCGCCCAGCAGCGCCTGGCCGCCGGTCAGGCGCCGGTCACGCCGGGTCTTGTTGCGCCAGGGGTAGTCCAGGAAGTAGCGCGCCATGATCCACATCAGCACGAACTTGCCCTTGCGCTCGCGCGCCAGCAGCGAACGCGCCTCGAAGGCGTTGATGTGCATACGGCCAAAAATCAGCTGGCCCGGGCAGGTGGGGCGCAGCAGTTCCAGGTCCTGCGGGCCAAGCCTGCCGGCGTTGAAGTCCATCGGATCCATGGTGCGCCCGCCGGGCATGGCGCCGTCCAGCGTGGGGTAGTAGTCGGCATAGGAGGGCACGCAGCGGTAGGGCACGCCGATGCTGGCCAGATAGCGTGCCATGTGGCGTGCGGTCTCGACGTAGGCCAGGATGCGGTCGTCGCTGGCCAGGCCCCGTGCGCAGGTCTTGACGTAGCGGAACGCCGCCTGCACGCTGTCGCGCAGGCCGGCCTTGGGCATGTCGTGGTTGTCCGGGATCCAGATGCCGCCGCCGCTGGTGGCCGAGGTGCCGCCCAGCAGGGGCATTTTTTCCACCACCAGGGTCTTGAGCCCCTCGTCGGCCGCGCGGATGGCGGCCAGCAGCGCACCGGCCCCGGAGCCGACCACGACCACATCAAAATCGTTCTGTTCCACCTTGTGTCCTCGTTTTCTCGTTGTCAGTGCGTAGGTGCGTGAGGCGGGCGCCCCCCTGGCCAGCAGCAGCCGTGCAAGGGCCGCCCCGCCGCGCTGGCTGCGTCCCCCCTCCCGCCCCGCGCAGTGGGGCGAGAGAGGGGGGAAGGCGCGCAGCGCCTCAGGGGGGTGCTATTAAATGTACGGGTCTGCGTTGGGCAGGCCCAGCATCACGCCGCCATGCGCGCGCACATAGGCATCGGTGTTGTTGGCGATGTGGCCGCGCCCGGTGGCGATGTCGCGCAGTACGCGCTCGATGGGGTTGGTCTTGAAGGTGCCCGAGGCGGCGCAGGCGCGCATCAGCTCATTGGCGCAGTCGAAGGTGAGCTTGGGCACGCTGGCCGCCTGCGCGCGCTGCAGCAGGCGTTCTTCCACGGACATGGCGTCGCCCGTCTTGGCGCAATGCACGATGCGGGCGTAGTTGCGGAACAGCACCAACTTGAGCTGATCCGTGGCCATCATGGCCTCGGTCACGGCCTGCTGGGCGTTCACGTCTTCGGCCATCTTGATGCCGTGCTTGCCGATATGCGCGATGGAGCGCTTGCGGAAGCTGTCGATCGCGCCGTCAAGCGCGCCGATGCAGGCCGAGGACACGGCACGCTGGAACACCTGGGTGAAGGGGATGCGGTAGAGCCAGCCGGGGTTGGTGGCGCGGCCGGGGCAGCCGGCGTCGCTGTGGTCGTTGGTGCGCTGGGTGCGGTGCTCGGGCACGAACATGTCTTCCACCACGATGTCGTGGCTGCCCGTGCCGCGCAGGCCGATCACGTCCCAGTTTTCCTCGATGCGGTAGTCGCTCTTGGGCACCAGGAAGGTGGTGTGCTCCAGCGCGCCGGAGCCATCCTTCTTGGGCAGCAGGCCGCCCAGGAAAAGCCAGTCGCAATGCTCGGAGCCGGTGGAAAAGCCCCAGCGGCCGCTGAAGCGGTAGCCGCCCTCCACGGGCGTGGCCTTGCCGGTGGGCATGTAGGTGGAGGCGATGCGGGTGCCGTTGTCATTGGCCCAGACGTCCTGCTGCGCCTGCTCGGGGAACAGCGCCAGCTGCCAGGGGTGCACGCCCAGCACGCCATACATCCAGGCGGTGGACATGCAGCCCTCGGCCAGCGTCATCTGGACGGTGTAGAACACGCGCGGGTCGAGCTCGTAGCCGCCCCAGCGCTTGGCCTGCAGCACGCGGTACAGGCCGGCGTCGTCAATCGCCTTGATGGTCTCTGGCAGCACGCGGCCGTCGCGGTCGGCGGCCTGGGCGCGCTCGGCCAGCATGGGCACGAGAGCGCGGGCGCGCTCGATCAGGGTAATGGCATCGGGGGTCAGGTAGTCGTCTTGGGCGGCGCTCATGCAATGGTCTCCGTGGGATTGAACCCATGGCAACCCAGCATCGCCATGGTGGTGCAGTCATCGTCCGCGTTGCGCCGGTTTTGTTCATCGTCCGGACGGACTAACGGAAAACTTCCTGTGCATTCCTGTGCACCGGCCATAGTCCAAGTGAAGGATTCGGGGGGCTTGCGCGGCAGGCATGCTGCGTCTGCACTGGCCATAGGAGCGCACATGGAGCAACCGCAACACTTCGACCCCAAGGATTTCCGCCAGGCGCTGGGCATGTTTGCCACCGGCGTCACCATCGTCACCACCACAGCGCCCGACGGCTCGCCCGTGGGTGTGACGGCCAACAGTTTCAACTCGGTGTCCATCGACCCGCCGCTGGTGCTGTGGAGCCTGGCCAAGAACGCGCGCAGCCTGGAGGCCTTCACCAGCGGCGCACACTGGAACGTGCACATCCTGTCGCAGGAGCAGGAGGCGCTGTCCAATCTGTTCGCCCGCGCGGGCGAGGACAAGTTCGCTCAGCAGCAGCTGGAGCAGGGCGTGAGCGACGCGCCCCTGCTGCCCGGCTGCAGCGCGCGCTTTCAGTGCAAGACCATGTTCCAGTACGACGGCGGGGATCACACCATCTTCGTCGGCGAGGTGCTGTCATATGACCGCACGCTGCGCCCGCCGCTGCTCTACGTCACCGGCAAGTACGCGCTGGCCTCGCACAAGGCGCCGGCGGTCTCCACCGAGCCGCAGGCGGATACGGCGACGAGCCTGTACTCCGAAAACCTCGTGGGCTACCTGCTGGGCCGTGCGCACTACCAGTTCCTGGGCGGCATCCGCGCGCTGCTGAACGAGCGCGGCCTTACCGATGCCGACTTCTTCGTGCTCTCACTGCTGAGCGTGCGCGCGCCCCTGGCCGGCCCCGACATCGCCGCGCACATCGCCTACACCGGCATCGATGTCGGCGCCGTGCTGCTGCAGCAGCTGTGTGACCGCAGTTTGCTCCATAAAAAGGAGCATGACGGGTATGTGCTGAGCGACATTGGGCGTGATTCCATCCTGCACGTCATCGCCGCCGCCAAGGCCGAGGAGGCCGACGTGATCGAACGCATGGGCGAGGCCGAGGCGGCCCTGCTGCGCAACCTGCTCAAGCAGTTCATCCGCGCCACCGACCCGGGCCTGCCCAAGCTGTGGACGGCGCCCGTTTCGCAATGATTTTCCACCGAGTATTTCCATGACCCAGAACAGTCCCATCCCCGTCGGCAAGTTTGCCGACATCGCCCCCGTCGCGGGCGCCGCGCAACGCATCCACTACCACGAGCAGGGCGAGGGCGAGGCCGTCATCTTCCTGCACGGCGCGGGCGGCGGCGCCAGTGGCTACAGCAACTTCAAGGGCAACTACCCGGTGTTCGCCCAGGCGGGCTACCGCGCCATCGTGCCCGACCTGCTGGGCTACGGCCTGTCGAGCAAGCCGGACATTGAGCAGTACGACCTGGACTTCTTCGTCACGGGCCTGAAGGGCCTGGTGGATGCGCTGGGCCTCAAAAACATCACCCTGCTGGGCAATTCGCTGGGCGGCGCCGTGGCGCTGGGCTATGCGCTGGCTTACCCGGATGAGGTCAAGCGCCTGATCCTCATGGCGCCCGGCGGCGTGGAGGATCTGGACACCTATCTCGCCATGCCCGGCATAGCCAACATGTTCAAGATCTACCAGTCGGGCAAGACCGGCGCCGCTGCCATGCGCGACGTGATGACCATGCAGCTGTTCGATCCCACGCTGCTGACCGACGACATCATCAACGAGCGCGCCCCGATCGCCGAGACGCAGACCCAGGCCGCGCGCTCCATTCTCAAGGTGCCGAACATGACGGCGCGCCTGCATGAGCTCAAATGCCCGGTGTTCGGCTTCTGGGGCGTGAACGACCAGTTCAACCCGGTCAGCGGCACGACCAAGCTGATGGAGAACTGCCCGCAGGCGCGCATGGTGCTGCTGAACCGCTGTGGCCATTGGGTGCAGGTGGAGCACCGCGAGATGTTCAACCGCGCCTGCATCGATTTCCTGAAAAACGGATAAGCATGCTCACCCAATAACTGGGTGAGGCCCTGCTGTACGACGCGCTGCGCGCAGGACGGCGAGCGCGTGATCGGCAAGAAGATCGGCGTGACCAGCAAGCCCGTGCAGGACATGCTGGGCGTGCACCAGCCGGACTTCGGCTTTCTCACGAACACCATGCCGTACGGCGCCGGCGTATCCCTGTCCGCAGCCGGGCTAATACAGCCGCGCGTCGAGGGCGAGATCGTCTTCATGCTGAAAAAAGACCTGCAGGGCCCCGGCGTGACGCGCGAGGATGTGATGGCCGCCACCGCCTGGGTGGCGCCCTGCTTCGAGATTGTCGATTCGCGCATCCACGACTGGAAGATCAAGATTCAGGACACCGTGGCCGACAACGCCAGTTGCGGCGTGTTCGTCGTCGGCCGCCAGCACACCGACCCGCGCAGCCTGGACCTGGCCGCCGCTGCCATGCAGATGAGCAGAACGATGCGCCCGCGGGCAGCGGCCTGGGCCGCGCAGGGCCACCCGGCCGAGGCCGTGGCCTGGCTGGCCAACACCCTGGGCGCCTTCGGCATCCCGTTCAAGGCGGGCGAGCTGATCCTGTCGGGCTCGCTGGCTCCGCTGGTGCCCGCCCAGGCGGGCGACCGTTTTCGAACTGGGTTTGGACTTTGCCTATTCAGGCAGCATGCTGCACCATGCGTTGCCGTGGGCGTAGCGATAGTGCGACTACCGGCACCACGCTGGACGCCAGGGCCAGCCACAGCACCGGCATATGGCCTTGCGCGCCCATGAGCCTGCCCGCAAGGCCCGGCCCGACCATGGAGGCCAGGGCAAACGCGGCGGGCACCAGCACCACGGCGCGTCCGTTGGTGTCGCTGCGGGCGATGTGCGCGGTCTGCAGCACGCAGCCGCAGGTAAAGGCAAATTCCCACAGCCAGGCACCGGCGGCGTAGGGCAGAAAGCCTTGCGCTGATGCCAGCAGGCCAAGTCCACAGGCCAATCCAGCCAGGGTCAAGGCCCAGGCGGTGCCTGCGGCCACGCGTGCGCCCAGGGCGGCGACGAAGAAGGCGGCCACGCTGCCCAGCAGCTTGAGCACGGCAAAGACCACGCCCATCTCGGTGGAGGCCACCTTCAGGGCCACGCCGATGCGCTCCAGAAACGCCCACAGGCCGATGTTTCCGACCAGAAACAACCAGAACACCGCCAGCGCGGCCCACGACGCGGCGGGCAAGCGTCCTTGTCCACCTGAAGCGGTCTGCGCGCCTGGGTTGTCCGTGCGCAAGGGGTGACTTGGCACGCCCCAGGCCGACAGGCCCAGCACGGCCACCAGGGCCGCCAGCGCAAGGGCCGCGCCGGGGTATTTGTAGTGCGCGATCACCAGCGGCGGCAGCGCGAACAGTGCCAGCGCAGTCACCGAAAGCTCTACCCCCTGGCGCACGCCAAAGGCGCGCTCCTTGTGCGGCAGCTCCACCAGGATGCGCATGCCCAGGCAGGTCATGGTGGAGGCGAAAAAGCCGATGGCCGCCCATACCAGGTACAGCGCCTGCACGGCCTGCACCTGCGAGCTGATGGCAAAGCAGCTGGCGGTGGCGACGGCGCTGATGGCAGTGAGCCAGCGCCAGTTCAGCCGGTTCATCCAGATCGGCGCGCCCAGCGTGCCCAGCAGATAGCCGGCAAAGCAGATCGAGCCCAGCAGGCCTACCTGCTCTGCCGGCAGGGCAAAGCTGTCGGCCAGGCTGCCCAGCAGCACCGGCAAGGTGTTGAAGGGCAGGCCGCCGATGGTGGAGGCGAGGCTGGCCGCCAGCATGAGCGTGACCAGGGAACGTGAGGAGGTGGTGTTGCTCATGCGCTATGGCCTTGTCACATGTAGAGCATGACCAGGTCGTTGATGACCGAGGGCCTGTCCTGGCCGACGACGTGGATGTTGATTTCCATCGTCACCTGGGTGCCGCTCTTGACCTGCTCCACCGACTTGATGCGGTAGCGCGCGTGGATGCGGCAGCCCGATGGCACGGGCGTGGCAAAGCGCAGCCGATCCGAGCCGTAGTTGACGATGTTGTTGAAACCAACAATTTCAAACGCCATGGGCAGCTTCAGGCGGCTCATCAGTACCTGTACCAGGGCTCCGTGGGCGATGGTGGTGCCGAACGGGCTCTCCCGGCGCGAGCGCTCGGGGTCGGTGTGGATCCAGTAGTCGTCGCCCGAGAGCGCGGCAAACTGGTTGATAAGCTCCTGCGTGACGGTGAACTGGTTCGACCAGTCGGAAAATTCTTCCGATACCAGGGCGCGCATGGCGTCCAGGTCTTTGCAGTTGACCTGCGGCAGTTGCTGCGCCGGTGCGGCGGCGGCAGCGGGCTCTTGGTCTTCGGTCTCGGCCTGGATCACGCTGGGGTGGCTGGACTCCACCGGCGTAAAGCGCAGCAGGGTGGCGCTGCCCGGGCGGTCGTCGAACACCGGGCGCACGCGCTGGCCCACGCGGATGGCGCCGGGCTCCACGCCCACCAGGGTGGTGTTGATGTGCACACCCTCGTCGAGCTTGACCACGGCCAGCAGCTGGGGCATTTCGTCGGTGAACTCGGGCAGCGTAGGCACGCGCGCCACGGTGTAGGTGTAGAGCTGGCCTTCGCCGCTGACTTGTCGCCACTGCAGCTGGCGCGAGCCGCAGGTGGGGCAGTGCGTGCGCGGGAAAAACAGCCAATGGCCCTGGTCGCACTGCTGCAGGCGCACCTCGTGGGCCTGCAGTCCTTGCCAGTAGGGGGCGGAGATTTCGGTGGGGTGGGGTAGGGGTTTGTTCCAGGCCATGCTCAGGCTCCCTTCAGAATCAGTGCGCCTTGTTCGCTCATCACGCCGCCCGTGCCCGACACATAG
>JAFEER010000081.1 GCA_018240985.1 Pseudomonadota bacterium | reverse complement strand
GACCTCGATGTTGGCGTAGCGGTCGTGGCTGTCCTTGACCTCGGTGCGCTTGCCGAACAGTGCGTCGGCCTCGTCGAACAGCAGCAGCGCGCCGGATTGTTCGGCGGCGTCGAACACGCGGCGCAGGTTCTTCTCGGTCTCGCCGATGTACTTGCTGACCACGGCCGACAGGTCTACACGCACCAGGGCCAGGCCCAGCTCGTGCGCCATGACCTCGGCCGCCAGGGTCTTGCCGGTGCCGCTGTCGCCCCAGAACAGCGTGGCCAGGCCCAGGCCGCGCGCGCCCTGGTCGGCAAAGCCCCAGGCGTGGTGCACCGTCAGGCGGTGGCGGGTGTGCGCCACGATCTGGCGCAGCAGTTGCTGCTGGGCGGCGGGCAGTACCAGGGCGGGCCACCTGGCCTGTGGTTCCAGCGTCTGGGTCAAAGCTGGCAGGGCCGCGCCGCGGGCTGCTGCCTCGCGCGCGATGCGCTGCAGCGCGCCGGCATCGCCGTCGGGGTTTTGCGCGTGCGCCTGTTCGGCGATCTCGGCGATGCGGCGTGCGCCCAGGCGGTATTGGCTGGCCAGCTGATCCAGTGCCGGTGCGGCGATGGTGGCGCCGAGGCCGCGCAATGCCGCCTGCCAGAGCGCGCGGCGCTCGGGCGCCTCGGGTGTATTGAGGCGCAGGCGGTGGCAGGGCAGGTTGTTGGCCGGCCAGTGGTGGCCCGCCAGCAGCACCAGGCCGGGCAGGCGCGCTGCCAGGCGCAGCGCTGCGGCCTGTTGCTCCTTGGTGGCGTCGTCGCATTGCAGCAGCAGGCCGGCGCCGAGCAGCGCCGCCTCGCGCCCCCAAAGGGCGGCGAATGCGGCCTGTTCGCCGGCATCGGCGGGTATGTCGGTGCCGTGCAGCTGGTACAGGCCGGCGCCCAGGCTGCCGGCCAGTGCGGCGGCCAGGTCGTGCTGGCCGGTGGCGTCGTCGCCCTCCAGCACGATGGCCTGGCGCCTGGCCTGCCACCGTGTCAGCAACAGTTGTACGCCGGCCTGCTGGGCTGCGGACAGGGGCGGCGCATCCTGCGGCACGGGCCGCAGCAGGGCCTGCAGCCGGTGGTCCAGGCGGTTCAGTCCGGCCAGATAGTGCAGCACGCGTTCGTCGATGTAGATGCGCGCGTTGGCCAGGCCGGCGCCCTCGCTCATCTCCAGCAGGCGCCAGTGGCGCAGCGGCGCGTCGGGCGCGAGGGCGCTCCAGTGCGCATCGGGCAGGGCGGCTAGCGCCAGGCCGAACGTCGCCCAGGGCCGCTGCGCGGCGCCGGCCTCCAGGCACAGCGCGGCCAGGCGCGCGTCCATCTCCACGCCGGCCGCGAGCAGCACCAGGTCGCGCTCGAACGGGCTCAGCTGGAACAGCGCGGCAAGCGTGTCGATGGCCGCCGGCGCGGGCATCAGCGTGCGTGCCAGCGCGATCTGCGCAGCGGTGTCGCGCGGCTCAGCCTGTTCGCCCAGCAGCGCGCGCAGCCGGGCGAACTCGGCCACCAGCAGCTGCTGGTTGGCGGCCGTCCAGTCGGTGACGCGTTCGGGGGCGTTCATGTGATGCTCACGGTGAGGGGCAGGAACTGCGGCGTGTCGCCCGGCGCCAGGTTCATGTCCACGATGGGGCTCTCTATGCCGTCCACGCGCAGCCGCGCCAAGTAGCTGCCGGGCGTGGCCTTGGGGATGCGGAACTGCAGCGAGCTGGGCGTGGCGCCGGCCGCCAGCGGCGACACCTCGTCGCTGCCCAGCACCAAAATGGCGTGCTGGCCGCTGCGCAGCTCGGGCGTGAAGTTGATGGTGAGGGTGGCCGAGCCGTCGCCGGCGCGCGCCACGCTCTGCGGCAGGTTGGTGATGCGCGGCGCCAGCGTCAGCGCGATGCGGTTGCTGCCCATGCGCTTGGGCTGGTTCAGCAGATCCGGCCGGGTGGCCTGCAGCGTGAGCTGGTAGACGCCCGCCGGCAGCGCCGCGGCCTGGCCGGCGAGTGAGATGGCGGCCGTGGTCGCGGCCGGCCGATCCGGCAGCTGCGCGGGCTGGGCGGCCAGCACCAGGCTGACCTGCAGGAGTTCGTTGCTCAGCGTGATCTGGCGATCCGCGCCATCGAGCGCCTGGCCGTGCAGCACGACCAGGTCGCCAATGCCGGCCACGGGCTGGCCCAATGGCGGCGTGGCGCCTACCAGCAGCGGCAGATTGGCCACCAGGCTGGGCTGCACCGCAATGCCGGTTTCGCGCCCCTGGGCGTCGCGCGGGCCGCGCGTGAGCACCGGCAGCGCGCTGCGTGCGGGCTGCTGCGCCTGGATCAGCACCACCGATGCTGTGTAGGCGGCGCTGGGCCGCAGGTGGCTCTGGGTGGCAGTCCAGAACTTGGACAGCTCCTCGCTGCTTTGCGTGGCCGGGGTGATCTTGATCAGCTCCACCTGGTCGGCCAGGCCCGAGTCGGCCAGCGCACGCAGCGCCGGCGGCAGCGTGTTGCCCACGGGGGGCGAGGGAATGAGCGAGGTGCGTATGGCGTCGCGCGTCAGCACCGGCGTCTCGTGCAGAAGCTGCATGGCGTAGCCGAGCAGGATCTCGGCATGCAGGTCGGCGCCGCTGTAGGCCGACACCAGGTAGTGCAGGTCCAGCGCCAGCGGCGGATTGGACAGGCGCGTGCGGCCGCTGCCGTCGCGCCCGGGCAGGCCCTCGTTGCGCCAGCCCTGGTTGGGCGTGACCAGGTACATGAACAGGTTGAGCTGCGAGGCCTCGGCCGCGTTGGCCGCCACGACTCGGTCGGGCGCCTGTACGCTGACGGTGACGCTGGAGCCGAGCACGCCGCTGATGTTGTGGTTGATCAGCCCGTCGTTGAGCAGGTCGCGCAGCACCGCGGTGACGCCGGCGATGGCCAGGGCCGTGCTCATGACGGCTCCTTGCGCCGGGCCAGGTAGGCGTCCAGCGACAGCGGCTCTGGGGTCTCGCGCGCGGCGCGCCTGGGGGCCTGGGGCTGGGTGATGGCCGTGACCTCGATGCGGCCGATGTGTATATGGACTTCGGCTGGTTCGGCCGCTGGCGGCGCTGCTTGCTGCAGTGGTGTCAACGCATGCGGAGCGTGCGGTGCCGCGGGATGCGGTGCCAAGCCTTGCTGTGGGCGCGCGGCGGCCGCACTGCGCATCTGCCCCGCAGTCAGCAGCGGCGGCGGATCGCCATGGGTTTCGCCCGCTTCAACCGTCGGCACCAAAGGCGCCAGTCGCGGCACGGTGGCGTGGGCCATGGCTGGGATTTCAGGCTGCATCTTGTCGTGCAACCGTGGCGGTTCGGGGTGTTGTTCCTGCAAAGGGGGGAGGGCGACAGGTATTGGTTGTCCTTTGGGAGCGGTGGTTGATGCCACTGCCTCGGCCATTTGCCGAGCTTGAATGCGTGCAGCCTGGGCTGTTGGTTCCTGCACTCCAGTCGCGGCCAAGGGCGGCACTGGCTGGGGCATGGCTGCCCCTTCTCTGGTCTTGGGTGTGCCGAGAAAAGCGGGCAGCTCAAGCGGCTCAACCGGCGCCAGCGGCTCGACGCCCTGTGTCTCAGGCATGTCCGGCATGCCCGGCACGGTGGCAAACGGCAGCCGCGCATCGCTCTGCAGCGCCCATGCATTGCCGGTGGCGCGTGCGGCCAGGCGTTGCAGCAGGCCGCTCATGATGTGCTCTCCACCAGGGCCAGGTAATGCGCGCGCCGGTTGGCGGGCAGGGCCAGGATCTGCGCCTCGCTCCAGCCGTAGTGGCGCGCCAGCTGGTGCACCTGTTGCAGCAGCGCGCTGGCGCGGGCGCAGAGTTCGTCCCATAGCAGCGCGCCCGCATCCAGCTGGGCCATGTCCTGCCGGCCGCAGGCCACGCAGTTCAGGCTGAAGGCCAGGTCGGCCTGTGGATCAAGGGCTTCGAGTGCCTCATCGACCTGTGTGCGACCGTCCGCATCCAGGGCGGCGGGCTGGCCCGCCAGCGTGCAGCGCGCCAGCAGCGCATCGGCCGCATCGGCGGGCGCCAGCTCGGCCACCGCGGCCAGGTCGCGCAGGCTGGGGGCGCGCACGCGTAGGCCGGCCACCTCGGTCTCTGGCGGGGCGCATGTGCTGGCCGTTTCGGGCGGCGCGTCTTGCAGCAGCTCGGCCACGTCCAGCGCCAGGGCCAGCCGCTGGCCGCAGTGGCGGCAGTCCACATGGGCGTCTATGCGCGGGCCGAAATTGGCGGCGCGCAGGCGCAGCAGGCTGGTGCCGATGGTGCCCAGCGGCAGGTCGGCTACTGCGTCGGCCGGCCAGTCCGGGCGTGCGGCAGACGCCAGCAGCGCCGCGCGGTCGAGCGCGTGGCGCGGCATGCCGCGATCCCACAGCGACAGCAGCTCGGCTGCATCCAGCGCGCGCACGGCAGCATCTCCGGGCTCACGCCGGTTCGGTGAAGCTGGGCTCGGAGGGCTCGCCCACGTCGTAGTCGCGCTCCCAGCCTTCGTTTTCCAGCTTGATGTGCTGGATGGCGACCGCGTTGGCGTTGGCGTCCAAGTCCGGCAGAGCCTGGTATTCGGACACCCAGCAGCGGAACACCTTGTAGGCCAGCGCGAGCTGGCCGGCCTCGTTGTAGACCTCGATGATCAGATCCTTGCGGAAGTCCTTCAGCGAAACCTCGGCGCCCAGGCCGGAGCCGAAGTTCCAGACCTTGTTGGCCCATTTCTCGAACTCGGTGTCGTGCGTGACGCCGCGCTCCAGCGTGATGGCCTCGAACTTGGTGCGGCCGGGGGATTTGCGCGCACTCGACGGGTCGCCGCCCTCGCGGTGCTCCACCGGCTCGGTGCTGCGCTTCAAGGCACCGACCTTGGAGATGCCGGCCACATACTTGCCGTCCCACTTGACGCGGAATTTGAAGTTCTTGTACGGGTCGAACCGGGTGGCGTTGACGCTGAACTGTGCCATTTCGGATCTCCTTCGTCAGGCCTGGATCTGGCCTGCCATCTGCTGGATCTGTATGACCACGAACTCGGCCGGCTTGAGCGGCGCAAAGCCGACGATGACGTTGAGCACGCCGAGGTTGATGTCGTTCTGCGTGGTGGTCTCGCTGTCGCACTTGACGAAGTAGGCCTCGCGCGGCGACTTGCCCTGGAAGGCGCCCTGGCGGAACAGCCCCTGCATGAAGGCGCCGATGTTCAGCCGCACCTGGGCCCAGAGCGGCTCGTCATTGGGCTCGAACACCACCCACTGCGTGCCGCGGTACAGGCTTTCTTCCAGGAACAGCGCCAGGCGCCGCACCGGGATGTACTTGTACTCGTCGGCCTGGGCGTCCGAGCCCTTGAGCGTGCGCGCGCCCCAGGCCACGCGGCCATAGGCGGCGAAGTTGCGCAGCGCGTTCACGCCCTTGGGGTTGATCTGCCCGTTCTCCAGGTCGTTCAGCGGCGCGGCCAAGTCCAGCACGCCGTTGAGCGTGGCGTCGGTGCCCGCCGGCGCCTTCCACACGCCGCGGTTGGCGTCGGTGCGCGCATACACGCCGGCCAGCGTGCCCGAGGGCGCCATGGCGCGCGGACGCAGCTCGTCCAGCGGATCGACCAGCTTCACGGCGGGGAAGTACACCGCCGCGTTGCGCGACTGCGTGATGCCATTGGCCCAGCTGGCGATGCTGCTCAAGTCCTTGCCCGCGGGCGCATCCACCACGTAGAAGGCGCGGCGCTTTTCGCACAGATCCACCGCCGCCGGGACGACGGCGGCGGCCTGCAGATCCGTCATGTCGAAGGTTTCGGGGATGCTGAGGATGTTGAACAGATCCGTGTCCAGCAAGGCGTAGATGCCGGTCTTGCCGCTGGCGCTACCGACGATTTCGTTGGCCCCGGCGCGCGTGCCATCGGCACCCTTGGCGGCAGGCACCGAGTTGGCGGCGTTGGCCGGGCGATGCTGGGCGTTGCCGGTGAATTCGCGCCCGCCGTTGGCCAGGCCCAGCTGGATGCTGTTCGTCAGCCCGCCGAAGGCGCCGCCGGCGATCACCACGCCAGAGGCTTCGCCAGTGGTCAGCGACGCGAGCTTGAGACAGCCCGTGCCAGCGCTGCCGTCGGCCTTGGAGTCGGACGCCTGCAGCGCCGCGGTCAGGCCCGCCGTCGCTATTGATCCGTTCACGGCGGTGACGAGAGCGGCCATGTTGGCCGGCGCTGCGCCCGTCAGCGTCAGCCTGAAGGCCGTTCCGCCGTCTACAACACCTGCAATCACCAGATCGCTGGCGGTGAGCGGATAGGTGATGGCGGTGCTGACCGCAAAACCCGCCTGGTTGAAGGTGAGCCCGCCCTTGCGCTGGGCACTGACGAGCTTGGACGCGTTGTTCACCACCGACTCGACGTAGCGCGGCGAGGCGGAGTTCATGTCCAGGTTGCGGTGCGTCTCCAGCACGGCCAGCGTCACGCCATCGGACTGCAGTTGCGAGACGATGAGGTTGAACTGCGCGTCGGGGTTCAGTGCGCCCGCACGATCGACGCTGACGCGCAGGTCGTTGCCCCAGGCGCCAGGGCTGGCCGCCGTCACAGTCAGCGCCGCGACGGCGCCATCGTCATTCAATGTCCACGCGGCCGAACCAAAGCCGGTGGCCACGCGCACGATGATGGCCTGGCTGCCGCCGTTGGCAAAGAACTGCCGCACGCCATACGAGACCGGGCTGTCCCGGTTGAGCCCGCCGTAGGCGCGCTCAAAGTCGCTGAAGCTGGTGATGGCCACCGCCTTGTTGGGCTGGCCCATGCGGGTATAGCCCACGAAGGCGGTGATGGACGTGGCGACCCCGGTCAGGGTACGTACGCCGCTGGGCAATTCCTCTATGTAGACCCCTGGATAACTGAGCGCACTCGGCATATATCCTCCGATCGGTCAATCGACGACGCGCGCGCCAAGTGGCTGCGCTCTGGCCCTCCAGCTGTCTAGATTTTTCTTTCAGTCCCTCGGCTGTCCTGGATGCCTCTATCCGTTATGGATTGGCTTCTCGCATGAGTAAACACTGGCTTTGGTAGGGTTGATTCTCTAGCCGCTGCAACGCAAGTCAATGGATGGTTGCACTTGCTGACACCACTTGGCAGGGTTTAACAACCTTGGTCAGTTTGTGGTCAAGCGCTTGAGCTGGTAGAGCGCATCCAGCGCCTCGCGTGGTGAG
Source organism: Pseudomonadota bacterium (assembly GCA_018240985.1). Taxonomy (GTDB): domain Bacteria; phylum Pseudomonadota; class Gammaproteobacteria; order Burkholderiales; family Burkholderiaceae_C; genus Alicycliphilus. The sequence continues at coordinate 28,745 of JAFEER010000081.1, read as the reverse complement.
AGCTGATCGGGGTTGAGCTGCGCCAGGGCTGCTTCGGCCGGACTCACGGCCTGTAGCTCGGGCGCGGGCGGCGGGGCGAACAGGTCTACCTGCAGCTCGTCGGCGCCTGCGCGCTCCTCCAGCGCCGCCAGGGTGTGGCGCGCGTGGTGCAGCACGGCGGCGGGCACGCCGGCCAGCTTTGCCACCTGTATGCCATAGCTGCGGCTGGCCGGGCCGGGCTGGATCTCGTGCAGAAACACGATGTCGTGGCCAGCCTCGGTGGCGCCCACATGCACGTTCACGGCGTGCGCGTGGCGCGCCGCCAGCTCGGTCAGCTCGAAGTAATGCGTGGCAAACAGCGTGAAGGCCTTGGTGCGGTCGTGCAGGTGCGTGGCGATGCCGCTGGCGAGCGCCAGGCCATCAAAGGTGCTGGTGCCGCGGCCGATCTCGTCCATCAGCACCAGGCTGTGCGGCGTGGCGCCGTGCAGGATTTGCGCGGCCTCGGTCATCTCCAGCATGAAGGTGGACTGCGCATTCGCCAGGTCGTCGGCCGCGCCGATGCGGGTGTGGATGGCGTCGATCGGCCCCAGGCGGCAGCTGGCGGCCGGCACATGGCTGCCCATGCTGGCCAGCAGAACGATCAGGGCCACCTGGCGCATATAGGTCGATTTGCCGCCCATGTTGGGGCCGGTGATGATCTGCATGCGCGTGTTGGCATTCAGGCGCGTGTGATTCGGGATGAAGGCGCCGCTCGATGTCTCCTGCAGCCGTGCCTCCACCACCGGGTGGCGCCCGGCCTCGATGTCGATGCAGGGCTCGCCCACGAACTGCGGCGCGCACCAGTTCAGCGTGAGGGCGCGCTCGGCCAGGCAGCACAGCACGTCCAGCTGGGCCAGCGCCTGGGCCAGGCGCGTGAGTTGCGGCACATGGGCCTGCAGCCTGTCCAGCAGCTGCTCGTACAGCCATTTCTCGCGCGAGAGGCCCCGCTCCTGCGCCGACAGGGCCTTGTCCTCGAAGGCTTTCAGCTCGGGCGTGATGAAGCGCTCGGCATTCTTGAGCGTCTGGCGGCGGCGGTAGTCCTCGGGCACCTTGTCCACATGGCTGCTCGTGACCTCGATGTAGAAGCCATGCACCTTGTTGAACTGCACGCGCAGGTTGGGGATGGCGGTGCGCGCCTTCTCGCGCACTTCCAGGTCGAGCAGGAAGTCGTCGCAGTTGGTCTGTATGGCGCGCAGCTCGTCGAGCTCGGCGTCGAACCCCGGGGCGATCACGCCGCCGTCGCGCACCAGGGCGGCGGGCTCCTCCAGGATGGCGGCGCGCAGCAGGGCCGTGCATTCGCTGGGCGGCTGCAGCTCGCTGAAAATTTGTGCCAAATAGGGCTCTGGCGCTTGACTGGTAATCGCTAAAAGCTCTGCTTTTTGTAGTGTTTTGCACAGTGCCACCAGCTCGCGCGGGCGCACCTGGCGCAGGGCGATACGCGCCGTGATGCGCTCCACATCGCTCACGCCCTTGAGCTCGCCGCGCAGCAGCTGCCACGCGCCCTGGCCGCTGCCGGTGCCGCGCAGCACCTGGGTGGCGGCCAGGCGCTGGCGCGCCTCCTGCCGGTCGCGCCGGGGTTCGAGCAGCCAGGTTTTCAGCAAACGGCTGCCCATGCCGGTCATGCAGCTGTCGAGCAGCGAGAACAGCGTCGGCGCGTCCTCGCCGCGCAGGGTCTTGACCAGCTCCAGGTTGCGCCTCGTGGCGGCGGGCAGGTGGATCAGCTCATCGCCCTGCTGCACGCGCACGCCATGCACATGGGGCAGGGCGCGGCCCTGGGTGTGCTCGGCGTATTGCAACAGCGCGCCGGCGGCGGCATGGGCGTCGGTCAGGCCTTCGGCATTCCAGGCCTGCAGGCTGGCCGCGCCCAGTTGTTCCAGCAGCTTGCGCTCGCCCAGGGCGGTGTCGAACTGCCAGTCCGGCCGCAGGCTCATGGGGCAGGTGAAGGCGCCGCCCTGGCGCAGCTCACGCAACTGCTCTTCAAAGCGCTGCGTGATGCCGGCGCTGTAGATCAGCTCGCTGGGTGCGATGCGCGCCAGCCACGTGCCCAGCTCGGCCTGGGTGCATTCGGCCAGGCGCACCAGGCCTTGCGTGACGGACAGCCAGGCCAGGCCGCAGCGCGCGCGCTTGCCCTGGTGCAGGGCGAGCAGCATGGATTCGCTCTTGTCGGGCAGCAGCTCGCTGTCGGTCAGCGTGCCGGGCGTGACCACGCGCACCACCTTGCGCTCCACCGGCCCCTTGGCCGCGCCCACCTCGCCCACCTGCTCGGCAATGGCCACCGACTCGCCCAGCTTGATCAGGCGGCCCAGGTAGTTCTCCAGCGCATGAAAGGGCACGCCGGCCATGGTCAAGGGCTGGCCGGCCGACTGGCCGCGCTGCGTCAGCGTGATGTCCAAGAGGCGCGCCGCCTTCTCGGCGTCGGCGTAGAACAGCTCGTAGAAGTCGCCCATGCGGTACAGCAGCAGCGTGTCCGGGTGCTGGCTTTTCAGGGCCAGGTACTGCGCCATCATGGGCGTGTGGCTGGAGAAATCGGCCTCGGCCGGGCGCGGTGCGGGCGCGGGTTTGCCGGTCATCTGCTGGGGTCGTCCTTGAGGGCGCGCACGCTAAGGCGGCGCCGGGTATCTGTGCTAGGCGGGCTGTGGGCCGGCTCGGCCGTCTTCCACCACGAAACGGGCCAGAGTGTACGCGTCGCTGCCCGCGTCCAGCGGGTTGCGGATGGCGCGCAGGCTCGTCGCCCACTCCTTGGGCGTGATGTCGCTCAGGCCGTAGCCGCGCTCCTCGCAGCGTGCCAACAGCACATGGGGGTTGCTGCGGCGGATGGCGTCCAGCTTGTCCTGCGTGGTGCCGGCGCGCGAGCTGATCGACGTGCCGCAGAACTCGCTGGCCAGGATGGCGGCCTCGCTTGCCGTGCCGGGCACACCCATCACGTTGCAGACATAGTTCTGGTGGATGTCGCCGCCCAGCACCACGGTGTTGCGCGGTGGCTGCCGGGCCAGGGCCTGCAGCAGGCGGTTGCGCGCCGCGGGGTAGCCGTCCCAGCTGTCGGTGGAATGCAGGCCCGAAGGGTAGTGGCGCGGCGACAGCAGGGTCTGCTGCGCCAGCACGCTCCAGCGCAGGGATGGCTCGCGCGCATCTTGCGCCAGGCCGGCCTGCAGCCAGGCCTCCTGCTGCTGGCCAAGGAAGCTGCGCGCGGGGTTGGTCAGATCGGCGCAGGCCTCTGGGCGCACGGCTGCGGCCGAGCTGCTGCCGGGCGCGCGGCAGGCCTGCCAGTCGCGGTATTGGCGCGCATCCAGCACATGCAGGCGTGCCAGGCGCCCCCAGGCCAGGCGCCGGTAGAGCTGCAGGCTTTGGAAGCTGGGCGAGATCAATGCCGATGCGCGCAGCGGCATGTGTTCGTAATAGGCCTGCCAGGCGGCCGCGCGCAGGGGCAGCCATTCGGCCGCGTCCTGCTTGCCGTGGCCGTCGGCGTAGTCGTTCTGTGCCTCGTGGTCATCCCAGGTCACGACCCAGGGCGCGCAGGCGTGGGCGGCCTGCAGATCCGGGTCGCTCTTGTGCAGGGCGTAGCGCTCGCGGTAGTCGGCCAGGTTCTGCGGCACGCGCAGCGATTGCACGCGCGCCAGGCCGGTGTGATCCTTCGGGCTGGCGTATTCGTAGATGTAGTCGCCCAGGAACAGCACCAGATCCGGCTCATCGGCGCGGGCGTGGCGCCAGGCGGCGTAGTAGCCATGTTCCCAGCGCTGGCAGGAGGCATGGATCAGGCGCAGGCGCGGCTCCAGCGCATCGTGCGCGGGGGCGGTGCGCGTGCGGCCCACGCTGCTCACGGCGTCGCCCAGCATGAAGCGGTAGTGGTACCAGCGGCCGGGCCGCAGCCCGCGCAGCTCCACATGCACGCTGTGCGCCAGATCGGGCAGGGCGCTGGCCTGGCCCTGCTGCACGATGTGTTGGAACTGCGCGTCATCGGCCAGCTCCCAGCGCACGGTGAGCGGGCCGGCCCAGGGGGCGCCGGCGTCGGCCGGGTGTGCCGGCAGCACGCGCGTCCAGAGCACCACGCCATCGGGCGTGGGGTCGCCGCTGGCCACACCCAGTCCGAAGGGGTTGTGCTGCAGCGCCTGCTGGCTCCAGGCCCAGCGCGGCAGCTGCGTAGCCAGCGCGGCCCAGGCGGCTTGCTGCAGCAGTCTGCGCCGGCCGGCTGCGGCTGTTGGCATGATCCTTGGTTTAGGCGGCCAGCACGCGGTTCTTGCCGCTGCGCTTGGCCAGGTACATGCCCTGGTCGGCACGGCGTATGGCCTCGGCGTAGTCGTCGCCTTCGAGTCGCGCCACCCCGGCGCTGAAGGTGATGAGCAGGCGTTCCTTGCCCTGCAGGAAGTAGCGCGTGGTCAGCTCGCGTTGCAGGCGTTCCATGGCTTTCACCCCAGAGGCCAGGTCGGTATCGGGCAGGACGAGCACGAACTCCTCCCCGCCGTGGCGTGCCAACTGATCCTGAGGTCGCATGACCTCGCGCGTTACTTGTACCAGGTGCTTGAGGGCTTCGTCGCCAACCTCGTGCCCCAGGCGGTCGTTGATGGATTTGAAATTGTCGATGTCGAGCAGGGCCACGCACAGGGGGCTGTCCTGGCGGCGGGCACGCGCGATTTCGCGCTCCATCACCTCGTCGAGCCCCTTGCGGTTCAGGGTGCCGGTCAGCGGGTCGTGGCGAGCCTGGGCGCTGGCGTGATCCAGGTCTTGGCGCAGCTGGCCGATTTCGGCGTGAGTTGCCTCGGCGCGTTCGCGCAGGTCATGCAGTTCGGCACGGGCCATGCGGCTGTCGAGTGCCATGGCTCGCGTGGAACTCATGACTTCCTCCAGCAGCGGCGTGATGTCCTGCAGCTGCGTAGCCTGCCCTATGCGAACGGCGCATTCTTCCATTCTTGTGCTGTAGCTGCCGCTGGATTCGTCCATCTGCGCCAGGCGCTCAATGAAGGTGGCCAGCAGATCCCGCATCTGGGTCTGCGCCTGCACCGTGCGATCCTTGGCCTCTGACTGCTTGAAGATCACGTCCTTGAGTCGCCGCTGCACATCGTCGAGCCGGCGCAGCGAGAGCGGAGGCGTGGATGCAGCCAGCAAGGCCTCGGCCTGGCCACGCAGCCAGGGCTCGTCCATGCTGAGGGCGGCAATGTTCTCAAAAATCAGGCGCAGCAGCTCAAGCAGTCCCTGGCGTATGGCGGCCTGGTCTTCGGCGGCGAAGGACAGGCGATAGCCGAAGTCGCCCAGCATGCGCTCGGCCGCAGGCACGGGAGGTTCGGGCGCACGCAGAAATGTGCACAGCTCGGCGGCCAGGTCACGCACACGCGTGTCCTCTTCGCTCAGCGCAGGCAAGGTGTTGTCCACCAAGCGTGCCAGGTTCTGCGCCAGCGTGGCCGGCAGATAGGTGATGCTGGATCGGGCCGGTGGTGGCGTCGCGGCAGGGGCCAGGCCCAGGTTGGCATAACCCACGAGCACGTTCTGTAGCATGGCCCAGTCCTGCTGCGCGATGGCTTTTTCAAACAGCTTCAGCTGGCGCTGCTGGCCAGGGGTCTGGCAGGGTATGACGCGCGCCATGTGGCGCAGTTGGGCTTCCGGAAACTGTGGTGTGGAACGGACACCGGCCACCTCTTCATAGAGAGATCGGTAGTTTTCCGGGGAAGGCGGCAATCGGCGCACTGCTAGCAGTTTGAGTGTTTCGCGCGCGATTTCGGAGGGGGATTTGGCAGAGTCCATCTGCGGTACAGGCAGGAAGGTGCAAAGGTTGCGAAGTGTGACAGAGTCTCGCTGTCTTGAATAGTCATAGCATCGCCATGCTGGCGCAAACCGTCCCATGGCCAGCGGCAGCGGGGGCACGCTGTGCCTCCTACAATGCGTTGCATTCAGTCACGCTGACCATGAAAATCCTGATTTCCAACGATGATGGCTACCAGGCGCCGGGCATTTTGGCGCTGCATGACGCCCTGAAGACGATTGCCGATGTCGAGGTGGTGGCGCCAGAGCACAATAACAGTGCCAAGTCCAACGCCCTGACCCTGCATGCGCCGCTGTATGTGCACCGCGCGGCGAATGGCTTTCGCTATGTGAACGGCACGCCGGCCGATTGCGTGCACATTGCGCTCACGGGCCTGCTCGGTTACCGGCCCGACCTGGTGGTCTCGGGCATCAACAATGGGGCCAACATGGGCGACGACACCATCTACTCGGGCACCGTGGGCGCGGCCATGGAGGGCTATCTGTTCGGCATTCCGGCCATGGCCATTTCCCAGGTGGACAAGGGCTGGGGCGAGCTGGATTCTGCGGCGCGCAAGGTGCGCGAGATCGTCGAGCAGATGCAGCGGCAAAGCCTGGTGGGCCAGACGCCCTGGTTGCTGAACATCAACATTCCCAACATGCCGTTCGAGGCGCTGCGTCCGCTGCGCCTGTGTCGGCTGGGCCGGCGTCATGCGGCCGAGCGCGCCATAGAGCAGCAAAGTCCGCGTGGCGAGACCATGTACTGGATCGGTGGTGCGGGAGCTGCCATGGATGCGGCCGAGGGCACGGATTTTCATGCCACGGCGCATGGCCATGTGTCCATGACGCCGTTGAAGGTGGATCTGACGGATCACGACGGACTGGGTTACTGGGCGCAGACGGCTGCGCGCCTGGCCGCTCCCGGATTGCCGGGTGGAGGACTGTGATGCATCGGCGTCCCGGATTTCCAGCGCGCCTGGACAGGCCGCAGACCGGCACCGCAGCGGCCCCAAACACTGCCGCACGCGTGCTGCGCGAGGCGCAGCCAGCCACGCCCCAGGGCGTGGGCCTGGACTCGGCGGCGGTGCGCGCGCGCATGCTGCAGCGCCTGGCCGCGGCCGGCATCAACGCCGCACCGGTGCTGCGGGCCATGGGCGCGGTGGAGCGGCATCGCTTCGTCGATACCGCCCTGGTCAATCAGGCCTATGAGGACACCAGCCTGCCCATAGGCCTGGGCCAGACGATCTCCAAGCCCAGTGTGGTGGCGCGCATGATCGAATTGTTGTTGGGCGCGCCATGTGCACAGGCTGGCGGGCTGGGCCGGGTGCTGGAAGTCGGCACCGGCTGCGGCTACCAGGCCGCCGTGCTGGCGCGGCTGGCGCGCGAGGTGTACACCGTCGAGCGCCTGCGCGCGTTGCACGAAAAGGCACGCGAATACCTGCGCCCGCTGCGCCTGGCCAACGTGCACCTGATTCTGGGTGACGGCATGCTGGGCTACGCGGCCGGCGCACCGTATGCCGGCATCATTTCTGCGGCGGGTGGCGACAGCCTACCGCAGCAGTGGTATGAGCAGTTGGCGGTAGGCGGGCGCCTGGTGGCACCCATGGCGGGTGCCGACGGACGCCAGCTGTTGCTGGTCGTAGACAAAACTCCGCAGGGCTTGAAACAAAGTGTTCTCGAGGCCGTGCATTTCGTCCCCTTAAAATCAGGGGTTGCTTGAAGGAATTGCTTATGTTGGTATCGCGTGGTCTTGTGACATGGGGTTTGGTGGCTCTGGCCGGCGTTGGACTGGCCGGGTGCGGCACCCCGGTGAACAAGGCTCCGGTGGTGGATCGTGGCACCTTTGCCAATGGCGGCGCAACGCCGCCAGCTGCCACCCCCGAGGTCAAACCCCTGCCTGGCGCCGAAAACGCTGGCAAGCCGGGGTATTACACCGTCAGACCGGGGGACACCCTGATTCGCATCGGCCTGGACAGCGGGCAGAGCTGGAAGGACATCGCGCGCTGGAACAACCTGGAAAACGCCAACCTGATAGAGGTCGGCCAGGTGTTGCGCGTGATCCCGCCGAGCGCAGCCGCCTCTGCCAGCGCCGTGGCATCGGACACGGGCGTGGTCACGCGGCCGGTGACCTCGTCGCCCGTCGCCGCCGGCTCTGGGGCTGGTGCGCCAAAAACGCCGGCGCCATCAGCTGCAACGGCTTCCACGCCGGCGACCACAAGCTCGGCACCGACGGCTACGGCATCGGTGGAACCTGCGGCGGCGCCGGCACCGGTGCCCGCGCCCGCACCAACGCCTGCACCCGCGGCGGCGTCTGCGGCGGACGACATGCACTTCATCTGGCCTTCGTCGGGCTCCTTGCTGGCGGGCTTTGACGAGGCACGCAACAAGGGCTATGACATTGCCGGCAAGGCCGGCGATCCGGTGCTGGCCGCAGCCGACGGCCGCGTGGTGTATGCCGGTGCCGGCCTGCGTGGCTATGGCAACCTGGTGATCCTGAAGCACAACAACACCTTCCTCACGGCCTATGCGCATAACCAAACGCTGCTGGTGAAGGAAGACCAGAACGTGCGCCGCGGCCAGAAGATCGCCGAGATGGGCAGCACCGACGCCGACCGTGTGAAGCTGCATTTCGAGATCCGCCGCCAGGGCAAACCGGTCGATCCGTCCCGCTACCTGCCGGCGCGTTGAGCAGCCCCGTGGCCGGTGACGGCGTGCTGTGGCCGGATGAAGAATCCGAGCCACAGGATTTAGCCTCGGACGGCGCCGAGCGTCGGATCGACTCCGAGTTGGAGCTGCGCCAGGCCGCCGTGCCCGCCACGCTGCACCAGGAGCGCCTGGACAAGGCCCTGGCGCAGCTGGTGCCAGAGTTTTCCCGCAGCTATCTGCAGCAACTGCTGGCCCAGGGCTGTGTGCGGCTCAATGGCCAGCCCGCGCACAAGCCGGCACACAGGGTCAGGGCCGGCGACAGCGTGGTGGTGGAAATGCGCCCCACGCAGCAAAGCCAGGCCTTCCGGCCCGAGCAGCTGCCGCTGGACGTGGTGTATGAGGACGCGCAGCTGCTGGTCGTCAACAAACCCGCCGGCCTGGTGGTGCATCCGGCGCCGGGCAACTGGAGCGGCACGCTGCTCAATGCCCTGCTGGGGCGTGATGCCCAGGCACAGCAGGTGCCGCGCGCCGGCATCGTGCACCGCCTGGACAAGGACACCAGCGGCCTCATGGTGGTGGCGCGCAACCGCGCCGCGATGGATGCGCTGGTGCGCATGATTGCCGCGCGCGAGGTCAGCCGCCAGTACCTGGCGCTGGCCTGGCGGGAATGGTCGGGCCCGGCGCAGCGCAGCGTGCAGGCGGCCATAGGGCGCGATCCGCGCAACCGTCTGCGCATGGCGGTAGTCGATCTGGCACAGCACCCGGGCAAGCCGGCGCGCACCGATTTTGAACTGCTGGCCGGCAGTGAGGCGGCGTGCCTGGTGCGCTGCACGCTGCACACCGGGCGCACGCACCAGATCCGCGTGCACATGGCATCGATTCGCCATCCCCTGGTGGCCGATGCGCTGTATGGCGGCGAGCTGGGCGGCGCCATGCAGCGCCAGGCCCTGCATGCCTTTCGCCTTGCCTTCACGCATCCGGTGACTGGCCAGGCCATGGAGTTTCATGCCCCACTACCAGCGGACATGCGCCAGGCACTTGATTTTTGGGGCCTGCAGTACAATGCGCGCTGACGGCTGATCGGCCGTAGGCGTACGGCGTTCATGCCGCTTGCGCTTAAGGCCCGCCCAGTAATGGCGCGCTGCCACTTGCAGCCTTGTTGCGCCGCAGATGTCCCCAATCCCAGGCAACAGCCCCGTCATGGCGAGCGGTTGTCTTTACCGGAACTGCTGAACCATGAATTCGGTGGATGCCAAACGGGTTCTTGAAACCGCGTTGGTCTGTGCCCAGCAGCCCGTGTCGGTGCGCGAGCTGCGCACGCTGTTTGACGACGCCCTGGGTTCGGATACGGTGAAGATGCTGCTGCTTGAGCTGCAGCAGGACTGGGCCTTGCGTGGCGTGGAACTGGTGCAGGTGGCGACCGGCTGGCGCTTTCAGAGCCGGCCCGAGATGCGCGAGTATCTCGACCGGCTGCACCCGGAAAAGCCGCCGCGCTATACGCGCGCCGCGCTGGAGACGCTGGCCATCATTGCCTACCGCCAGCCGGTGACGCGTGGCGACATCGAGGACATACGCGGCGTGACCGTGAACAGCCTGATCATCAAGCAGCTTGAAGACCGGGGCTGGGTGGAGGTCATAGGCCACCGCGAAACCGTCGGGCGCCCGGCGCTGTTCGCCACCACGCGGCAGTTCCTGGACGATCTGGGCCTGCAGTCGCTGGATCAGCTGCCCACGCTGGATGCCCCTGGTGCACAGGCCACGGTATTTGATGCGCTGGCGCGAGCCCCCGAGGGGCAGCCGCCAGAGCCGATGGAATTGGATATGCCCCTGGAGGCCGCAGCCGCGGCGGCCGCAGGCGAGGTTGAGATAGTAGACGCCCCGGTCAAGGCTGGCGGTGGAGCTGACGAGGAAGTTGACAATGGCGTCACAGGACAATGACATGAACGATTTGCATCAGGATCCGGAGGCCGCGCGGCCGCAATCCGAGTCTCGCTCGAGCACTGCCGGGCGCAAACCGAGACGGCGCAAGCCGGATCAGGCGGCGGCCGCCATCGAGCCAGCTCAGGACGCAGCAGCGCTGCCAATGCAGGAGGACGCCGGCGCTGCGCCACAAGCGTCGCAAGAGCCTGATTCGCGGCCGCGCGGGCATTTGGGCCGCCCGCACGACAAGCGCTCCGGCAAACCTGGCAGCGAGCGCGAGGGTTACCGTTTTTCCGATGTAGTGTCAGGCCAACTTGACCAGGATGACGGCAACGCCGAGGTGATGCCGTCCAAGCGCGTGCTGCTGCCCCAGCCCGAGACGCCCAAGCTGCACAAGGTGCTGGCCCAGGCCGGCATGGGCTCGCGCCTGGAGATGGAGCAGCTCATCCTTGAAGGGCGCATCTCCGTCAACAACGAGCCGGCGCACATAGGCCAGCGCGTGCAGTTTGGCGACCAGATCAAGGTCAATGGCAAGCCGATCCGCTTTCGCATTGCGCCGCCGCCCACGCGCGTGATCGCCTACCACAAGCCCGCGGGCGAGATCGTTACGCACGACGACCCGCAGAACCGCCCCACGGTGTTTCGCAAGCTGCCGCGCCTGCAGCAGGGCAAGTGGCAGTCGGTCGGGCGCCTGGACTTGAATACCGAGGGCCTGCTCTTGTTCACCAGCTCCGGCGAGCTGGCCAACAAGCTGATGCACCCGCGCTTCGGGCTGGAGCGCGAATACGCCGTGCGCGTCCTCGGCGCATTGAGCGACGAGGAAAAGCAGCGCCTGCTCGATGGCGTGCAGCTCGAGGACGGCATGGCCGCCTTTGGCTCGATAGAGGAGGGCGGTGGCGAGGGCGCCAACTGCTGGTACCGCGTGACCATTTCCGAGGGCCGCAACCGCGAGGTGCGGCGCATGATCGAGGCCGTTGGCCATGCCGTGAGCCGGCTGATCCGTATCCGCTACGGTGCCATGCTGCTTCCACGCGGCCTGAAGCGCGGTGCCTGGCTGGAGCTCGACGAGCGTGATATCCAGGCGCTGATGCAGGCCGCCGGCGCACCGCTGCATGACGCCGGCATGGGGCGCCCCACGGGCGAGCGCGGCGCCGGCATGCGCCGTGGCGATCGCAAGCCCATGGGCAACAAGGAGGGCAACAAGGTGGGCGGCAAGATGGGTGGAAATGGGCGCAACCAGAGTGCCGACCGCGGCGCGCGGGCCAGCGGCAACAGCCAGCCCGACCCGATGAAAACCTCCGTCGGCTACATCGGTGCCGACAGCCTGATGCGCCAGCGTCAGCAGCAGCAACGTGGCGGCGGCCAGCGCCGTGGCCGGCGTTAAGGACTTCTCGAAAAGTTAGAATGCGTGGTTTTGCCCGCACGGCAAAAAAAAATACCGCAACACCTGTTTACTGGGAAAACCAACATGGCTATCGAACGCACTCTCTCCATCATCAAGCCCGACGCCGTCGCCAAGAACGTGATCGGCCAGATCTACGCCCGCTTCGAGGCCGCCGGCCTGAAGATTTCCGCCGCCCGCATGATCCACCTGTCGCGCGCCGAGGCCGAGCAGTTCTACGGCGTGCACAAGGAGCGCCCCTTCTTCAAGGATCTGGTGGACTTCATGATCTCCGGCCCGGTGATGGTGCAGGTGCTGGAAGGCGAGAACGCCGTGCTGAAGAACCGCGAGCTGATGGGCGCCACCGACCCCAAGAAGGCCGACGCCGGCACCATCCGTGCCGATTTCGCCGACAGCATCGACGCCAATGCCGTGCACGGCTCCGACGCCGCCGAAACCGCCGCTGTCGAAGTGTCCTTCTTCTTCCCCGGCCTGAACGTCTACGCGCGCTGATGCGGCCGCCACGGGTGTGGTGCAGGCCGGTAACTGGCCCCGCACCCGGGCGCACTATGTGGGCGTGGACATCCGACAAACGCTATGACCACGAACCTTCTTGATTTCGACCTGGACGCCATGGCCGCCTTTTGCGAGCGGCTGGGTGAGAAGCGCTTCCGGGCGACACAACTCTTTCGCTGGATCCACCAGCGCGGCGCGAGCGACTTCGACCAGATGAGCGATCTGGCGAAGTCCCTGCGCGAAAAACTCAAGGGCTGCGCCCATGTGGCGGGCCTGCAGCCCATCAGCGAGCACACCTCGGCCGATGGCACGGTGAAGTGGCTGTTCGACGTGGGCGGCGGCAATGCCGTGGAGACGGTGTTCATACCCGAGGACGACCGCGGCACGCTGTGCATCTCCTCGCAGGCCGGTTGCGCCGTGGGTTGCCGCTTCTGCTCCACAGGACACCAGGGCTTCAGCCGCAACCTCACCACGGGCGAAATCGTCGCCCAGCTCTGGCATGCCGAACATGTGCTGCGCCAGCGCCGCGGCAGTGACGAGCGCGTCATCTCCAACGTGGTGATGATGGGCATGGGCGAGCCGCTGCAAAATTACTCGGCCCTGGTGCCGGCGCTGCGCACCATGCTGGACGATCATGCCTACGGCCTGTCGCGCCGCCGCGTGACCGTGTCCACCTCCGGCGTGGTGCCGATGATGGATCGCCTGGGCCAGGACTGTCCCGTGGCGCTGGCCGTGTCCCTGCATGCGCCCAACGATGCGCTGCGCGACAACCTGGTGCCGCTGAATCGCAAATACCCGCTGCAGGAACTGCTGGCGGCTTGCCGGCGCTACCTGGAGCACGCGCCGCGTGACTTCATCACCTTTGAATACTGCATGCTCGACGGCGTGAACGACCAGCCCCAGCATGCGCGCGAGCTGATCGCGCTGGTTGGACGCAAGGCGGCCGATGGCGGCGTGCCCTGCAAGTTCAATCTGATTCCGTTCAACCCGTTTCCGGCCTCGGGCCTGCGCCGATCCAGCGCCGCCAATGTGAGCGCCTTCGCCAAGCTGCTCAGCGACGCAGGTATTGTCACCACGGTGCGCAAGACGCGTGGCGACGATATTGATGCGGCATGTGGGCAACTGGCCGGTGATGTGAAGGATCGCACCCGGGTGCACGAACGCATGGCCAAGTTGCGGGTCATCAATATCAAGCCCGTCCATTGACGGTGTGTCGGGAACAAAAAGGGGCAATGCATGGCACTGTGGCGTAGGAAGGGTATCGGGATCGGGCCGCTGGCAATCTGTCTGGCGCTCGCCACGCTGGCTGGTTTGAGCGGCTGTGCACACCAGGCAGGGCCGGAAACGGTCGCTGGCACCGCAGACTCGATGCCTTCCGCCGGAGACAGCGATTTGCGCCGGCGTGCCCGCATCCGGCTGGAATTGGCCGCCAGCTATCTGCAGACGGGCCAGACGGAAGTTGCCTTGCAGGAGGTGAACCAGGCCGTTGCCATCGACCCCAGCTATGCCGACGCGTACCATCTGCGCGGGCTGGTGTACATGGGTATGGGCGACTTGCCGGGGGCTGAGGACAGCCTCAGGCGCGCCCAGGGCATGAGGCCGAATGACCCGGACATCATGCACAACTACGGCTGGCTGCAGTGCCAGCGCCAGCAGTACGAGCAGGCGAACCAGTTGTTCGAGCGCGCCCTGGCCATCCCCACCTACGCCGCGCGCAGCAAGACGCTGATGTCGCAGGGCCTGTGCTACCAAAGGGCAGGGCGGGTGGCCGAGGCCGAGAAGAGCCTGCTGCGTGCCTACGAGATCGATGCCGGCAATCCCGTGGTCGGCTATCACCTGGCGGCCATCCTGCTGGCCCGTGGCGAAGTCAAGCGGGCCCAGTTTTATATCCGCCGCGTGAACAACGGCGAGTTTGCCAATGCCGAGTCGCTGTGGCTGGGCGTGAAGGTGGAGCGCGCACTGGGGGACTCCGTGGCCATGCGCCAACTCGGTGAGCAGCTGCACAAGCGCTTCCCCGATGCCAAGGAGACTCACGCCTACGAGAGAGGGGTATTCAATGACTGATCCGATCGGCGGGCAGGACATCGATCAGGCGAGCCAGGCGCCGGCACCGAACCTGGGCGCCATCACGGCCGGCGCATCGCTGCGGCAGGTTCGCGAAGCGGCCGGCGTGCACATCGACGCCCTGGCCGGTGCCTTGAAGGTGCCTGTGGCCAAGCTGCATGCGTTGGAGGCCGATGATTACGCAGCATTTCCCGATGCCGTTTTCATGCGCGCGCTGGCATCGAGCATGTGCCGCGTACTGAAGGTGGACGCCGCGCCGGTGCTGGCGCTGTTGCCGCAGGGGGCGCCGATTCAGCTGCCGCCGGACAGGGCCATCAACGCCTCCTTCAAGGACTCGGGCCGCAGGCCGGGCAGGGGTGGTTCGCTGGAGCAACCCAAGTCGCGCCTGCTGGGCATTGCCGTGGGCGTGCTGCTGGTGGCGGCCCTGGTGATCGCGTTTTTGCCCATGGGCAACAGCAGCAAGGATGAGGGTGTGGCGCTCGTCCTGTCGCGGAGCTCGTCACCAGCAGGGGGGCACGAGTCCGCAGCCGAGCAGGCTTCGCAAGCGGCCGTGCCAGCGGATGGAGTGGTAGTACAGGAAGCTCCGGCCCAGGTAAGCAGCGCACCCGTCGTGGCCGTGCCTGCCGCTGCTGCAGACCAGACGGCCAAGACGGAGGCAGCGGTACCCGAGGGTGTACTCGTCATCAGGGCGCACAAGGAGTCCTGGGTACAGGTGCGCAACGGTGCCGGCAAGGTGGTGCTGCAGAAGGCCTTGGCCGCGGGCGACAGCTACTCGCCCGAGGGCGACCCGCCGTGGCGCGTCGTCATCGGCCGGGCCGATGCCATCGAGGTCACGGTGCGCGGCCAACCCATGGATCTGAAGGCCGTCTCGCGCGAGAACGTGGCCCGTTTCGAGGTGAAGTAAATGAATCAGTCAGAAGCGCCCATTGCCATGGCGGCGCCGCTGGAGCGCCGCTCACGCCAGGCAAGCATCGTCTGGGGCGAGCGTGTCGTTACCGTCGGGGGTGGTGCACCGGTGCGCGTGCAATCCATGACCAACACCGACACGGTGGATGCCATAGCCACGGCCATACAGGTGCGGCAGCTGGCGCAGGCCGGCTCCGAGTTCGTGCGCATTACGGTGAACACGCCCGAGGCCGCGGCCGCCGTGCCCTATATCCGTGAGCAGCTCGACCGCATGGGCGAGAGCGTGCCGCTGGTGGGCGACTTCCACTACAACGGCCATCGCCTGCTGACCGAATTCCCGGACTGCGCCCAGGCGCTGTCCAAGTACCGCATCAACCCCGGCAACGTGGGCAAGGGCGACAAGCGCGACAAGCAGTTCGGCCAGATGATCGAGGCGGCCGTGCGCTGGGACAAGGCCGTGCGCATCGGCGTGAACTGGGGCAGCCTGGATCAGGAGCTGCTGGCCGAGCTGATGGACGCGAACGGCCGCCGTGCCCAGCCCTGGGATGCGCGCCAGGTGATGTACGAGGCGCTGATCACCTCGGCCATCGAATCGGCGCGCCGCGCCGAGGAAATGGGCTTGCGCGGCGAGCAGATCATTCTGTCCTGCAAGGTCAGCGGCGTGCAGGATTTGATCGCCGTGTACCGCGAGCTGGCGCGCCGCTGCGACTACGCCCTGCACCTGGGCTTGACCGAGGCCGGCATGGGCACCAAGGGCATCGTGGCCTCCACCACCGCCCTGTCCATCCTGCTGCAGGAGGGCATTGGCGACACCATCCGCGTCTCGCTCACGCCCCAGCCGGGCGAGGCGCGCACGCAGGAGGTGGTGGTGGCGTCCGAGATATTGCAGTCGCTGGGCCTGCGCGCCTTCGTGCCCAGCGTCACCGCCTGCCCCGGCTGCGGCCGTACTACCAGCACCACGTTCCAGGAGCTGGCCAAGCAGATCGACGACTACCTGCGCGCGCAGATGCCCGTGTGGCGCCTGCGCTACCCCGGTGTGGAGCGGCTCAAGGTGGCCGTCATGGGCTGCATCGTGAACGGCCCGGGCGAGAGCAAGCATGCCGACATCGGCATCAGCCTGCCCGGCACCGGCGAGGCGCCAGCGGCGCCCGTGTTCATCGATGGCGAGAAGGCCATGACCCTGCGTGGCGAGAACATCGTGCGCGAGTTCCAGGACATCGTCGACGGCTATATCGCCAAGCGATTTGGTGCCAGTGTTGATTAATAAAAAGATAGCTGTTTGCGCTTGACTGTAAAGCGCTAGAGGCTGATTTCATTCAAATAATAGATTCAAACAAGATGCAGAAGCTGGTTGCCATCAAGGGCATGAACGACATCCTGCCGCCCGACTCGGCGCGCTGGGAATGGCTGGAAGAAAAAGTGCGCTCGCTGATGGCGCGCTACGCCTACCGCAACATCCGCACCCCCATCGTCGAGCCCACGCCGCTGTTCGTACGCGGCCTGGGCGAGGTGACCGACATCGTCGAGAAGGAGATGTACTCCTTCGAGGATCGCCTGAACGGCGAGCAGCTCACGCTGCGCCCCGAGGCCACGGCCGGCGTGGTGCGCGCCGTGGTCGAGCACAGCATGCTGTACGACGGTGGCAAGCGCCTGTACTACCTGGGTCCGATGTTCCGCCACGAGCGGCCGCAGCGCGGGCGCTATCGCCAGTTCCACCAGATTGGCGCCGAGGCGCTGGGCTTTGGCGGGCCCGAGGTGGATGCCGAGATCATCCTGCTGGCGCATGCGCTGTGGGCCGAGCTGGGCCTGGCCAACGTGCGGCTGGAGCTCAACAGCCTGGGCCAGCCCGACGAGCGCCGCGCCCACCGCGCCGCCTTGATCCAGTACCTGGAACAGCACCAGGACGTGCTGGACGAAGAGGCCAAGCGCCGCATGTACACCAACCCGCTGCGCGTGCTGGACACCAAGAACCCGGCGATGCAGGACATGGTGAACGCCGCGCCGCGCCTGCTCGACTTCCTGGGCGAGGCCTCGCTCAGGCATTTCGACGCCGTCAAGGCCATCCTCGACGCCAACGGCGTGGCCTGGACGATCAACCCGCGCCTGGTGCGCGGCATGGACTACTACAACCTCACGGTGTTCGAGTTCATCACCGAGCAGCTGGGCGCGCAAGGCACGATCTGCGGCGGCGGCCGCTACGACTATCTGATTGAGCAGATCGGCGGCAAGGGCGCGCCGGCCGTCGGCTGGGCCCTGGGCGTGGAGCGTGTGCTGGAACTCATCAAGGAGCAGCAGGCCCAGGTGCCGCAGCCAGCCGCCGATGCCTACGCCATCGTGCCCGATGCCGCTGCCCTGCCGCAGGTCATGCAAACCCTGCAGCAGCTGCGCGCCCTGGGCGTGGCGGTGCAGATGCACACGCCGGCCCATTCGGGCGAGGGCATGGGCAGCATGAAGTCGCAATTCAAGAAGGCCGATGCCAGCGGTGCGCGCTTTGCTCTTATTTTTGGTGCCGACGAGATGGCTCGTGGCGCCGTCACCCTCAAGCCCCTGCGCGACGGCGGCGAGCAGGTCGAACGTCCGCTTGCCTCGCTGCCCGACTGGGCCGCCAGCCTACAATCGCCGCGCTAAAAGGTAACCCCGAACATGGCCAACAACTTCGACCTTCAAGAACAAGAACAGCTCGACGAGCTCAAGCATTTCTGGAACAAATGGGGCGCGCCCATCACCTGGGCGCTGGTCGTCGTCATGGGCGGCTTTGCCGCCTGGAACGGCTACCAGCTCTGGCAGAGCCGCCAGGCCGGGCAGGCCACGGCGCTGGTCGAGGCCGTGGAGCTGGCCGCGCAGGGCGGCGACATGGCGCGCGTGGAGCAGGCTTTTGGCGACCTGAAGGGCGGTTATGGCGGCACCACCCAGGCCGGCCAGGCGGGCCTGCTGGCGGCCAAGACGCTGGCCGATGCCGGCAAGCTCGATGCCGCCAAGGGCGTGCTCGCCTGGGTGGCCGAGAACTCCTCGGACGATGGCTACAAGGCACTGGCGCGGCTGCGCCTGGCCGGTGTGCTGATGGACGAGAAGGCCTACGACCAGGCCCTGGCCGAGCTGTCCAAGCCCATGCCGATCGAATTTGCCGGCGTCGCCGCCGATCGCAAGGGCGACGTGCTGGCGCTGCAAGGCAAGAACCAGGAGGCGATTGCCGAATACCGCCGGGCCTACCTGGCCCTTGGCGAGGGTGTGGAATACCGCCGCTTGGTGGAGGCCAAGCTCAATGCCCTGGGTGCGCAGGTTCAGACCGTGGCCGCGGTCAGTCCAGCAGGGAGCGCACAGTGAGCGCGGCCCGCACTAACCACTGGGCCCCGTTGACGGGACTTGCCCTGGCTGCGGCGCTGAGCGTAAGCGGCTGTTCGCTGTGGGGCGGTTCGCTGTGGGGCGGTTCATCCAAACCTAAGCCGGCGGAGCTGGGGCCCAACGTCCCCGTAATCGGCGTGCGCCAGGCCTGGACTGCCAAGATGAGTGCCATCGATGGCTTGGCGCTCAACGCTCATGTGAATGGCACGACGGTCACCCTGGCATCCGCCCAGGGCGAGGTAGTGGCGATGGATGCGCGCACCGGCGGCGATGTCTGGCGCACCCAGCTGAATGTGCCGCTGGCGGCGGGCGTGGGCAGCGACGGGCGCTGGGCCGCCGTGGTCTCGCAAAATGCCCAGCTCATCGTGCTCGATGGCGGCCGCGAAATCTGGCGCAAGCCCTTGTCGGCGCAGTCCTATACGGCACCGCTGGTGGCGGGCAATCGGGTCTTTGTGCTGGCTGCAGACCGCTCCGTCGCCGCCTTCGATGCCGCCACCGGCTACCGCCTGTGGGGCCAGCAGCGTCCGGGCGAGCCCCTGATCCTGCGCCAGGGCGGGGTGTTGTCGGCCATCGGCGATACCCTGGTGGCAGGGCTGTCGGGGCGCCTGGTGGGCTTCAACCCCGACAACGGCGTGGTGCGCTGGGAGGCCCCGCTGGCCAGCCCGCGCGGCACCAACGATGTCGAGCGCCTGGTGGAAATCGTCGGGCCCACCAGCCGCGTTGGTGACAACCTGTGTGCACGCGCCTTCCAGGCCACAGTGGGCTGCATCGATGCGGCGCGTGGCGCCGTGCTGTGGACGCAACCGGCCAGCGGCAGCGAAGGCATTGACGGCGACGCAAGCATGCTGTTCGGCACCGAGAGCAATGGCACGGTGCTCGCCTGGCAACGCGCCGACGGCAAGCGCGCCTGGACGTCCGAGCGGCTGCAGTTTCGCAAGCTCACGGCGCCGCTGCTCCTGGGTCGCTCGGTGGTGGTTGGCGACGACACCGGCCTGGTGCACCTGCTGTCACGCTCGGATGCCGCGCCGCTCAATCGCCTGAGCACCGACGGCAGCGCGATTGCGGCAACGCCGGTGGCCGCGGGCGACACCCTGGTGGTGGTGACCCGCAAGGGCGGCGTCTACGGTTTTCGCCCCGACTGATTTGTATAGGACACTGGGATGAAACCGGTCATCGCCCTGGTGGGGCGGCCCAATGTGGGCAAATCCACCCTGTTCAACCGCCTGACGAAGTCGCGCGATGCCATCGTGGCCGACTTTGCCGGCCTCACACGCGACCGCCATTACGGCAATGGGCGCCAGGGCAAGCACGAGTACATCGTCATCGATACCGGGGGCTTCGAGCCTGCTGCAGAGAGCGGCATCTACCGCGAGATGGCCAAGCAGACGCGCCAGGCCGTGGCCGAGGCCGACGTGGTGATCTTCGTCGTGGACGTGCGCGGCGGCCTGTCGGCGCAGGATCACGACATCGCCAACTTCCTGCGCCGCCTGGGCAAGCCCTGCGTGCTGGCAGCCAACAAGGCCGAGGGCATGCAGGACAGCGCCCATCTGGCCGAGTTCTACGAGTTGGGTCTGGGCGAGGTCTACCCCGTGTCCGCCGCGCACGGGCAGGGTACCCGCAGCCTGGTGGAGTTGGCCCTTGAATCCCTGGCCCTGCCTGAGCCGGACGAGGGCGATGGCGTGGCCGAAACCAATGTCATCCGCCTGGCAGTGGCGGGCCGGCCCAACGTGGGCAAGTCCACGCTGATCAACACTTGGCTGGGCGAGGAACGCCTGGTGGCCTTCGACATGCCGGGGACGACCCGCGACGCGATCTCGGTGCCGTTCGAACGCAATGGCCAGAAGTTCGAGCTCATCGACACGGCCGGCCTGCGCCGCAAGGGCAAGGTGTTCGAGGCCATCGAGAAGTTCTCCGTCGTCAAGACGCTGCAGGCCATCGAATCGGCCAACGTGGTGCTGCTGCTGCTCGATGCCACCCAGGGCGTGACAGACCAGGACGCGCATATCGCAGGCTACATCCTTGAAAGCGGCCGCGCTGTGGTCGTCGCCGTGAACAAATGGGATGCGGTGGATGATTACCAGCGCCAGCAATTGGAGCGCTCCATCGAATCGCGGCTGTCCTTTCTCAAGTTCGCTCCGCTGCATTTCATCTCCGCCATCAAGCGCCAGGGCATTGCGCCGCTGTGGACTTCCATCGCCCAGGCCTACAAGTCCGCCAATCGCAAGATGCCTACGCCGGTGCTGACACGTTTGCTGCAGGAGGCGGTGCAGTTCCAGACACCCAAGCGTGCGGGTGGCTATCGGCCCAAGTTGCGCTATGCGCATCAGGGCGGCATGAACCCACCGGTGATCGTGATCCACGGCAACTCACTGGAACATGTCTCCGATGCCTACAAGCGCTTTTTGGAAGGGCGCTTTCGCAAGGAGTTCGATTTGGTGGGAACGCCGCTGCGGATAGAACTGCGAACCTCCAGCAATCCATACGTGGACAAATGATTTTCTGAGCCCTTGTGCCGCGTAAAGTCGCGCGGCTGTGGTAAGGTGCCGCTTTACAACAACATTCTTGAACACGGAGAATATCGTGAGCAATAAAGGCCAACTTCTTCAAGACCCCTTCCTGAACGCCTTGCGTCGTGAGCATGTGCCGGTGTCCATTTACCTGGTCAACGGCATCAAGCTGCAGGGGCAGATCGAATCCTTCGATCAGTACGTGGTGCTGCTGCGCAACACAGTGACCCAGATGGTCTACAAGCACGCCATCTCCACCATCGTTCCCGGGCGTGCCGTGAATTTCTCCACGGCCGAAGCCGGTGACGACGGTAACGGTTAAGCGCCGGTTGCAGGTTGAGGCATTGCCGGGGCGCAAGCGCTTCGCACGCAAGGGCCCGCAGACTTGAGTTCCAAACCCTCTCCTGCGACCCATTCCACGCCAGTCCTGTTGATCGGCGTGGATTTCGGCGCACCTCATTTTGATGCAGAGTTGCAGGAGCTGGGCTTGCTGGCCCAGACCGCCGGATTAGAGCCAGTGGCGCGCCTGACCTGCAAGCGCAAGACGCCGGATGCCGCACTCTTCGTGGGGAGTGGCAAGGCCGATGAAATCCGCACCCTGGCGCAAATGCATGGCGTCAAGGAGGTGCTGTTCGATCAGGCTTTGAGCCCGGCGCAACAGCGCAATCTGGAGCGCCATCTGCAGCTGCCGGTCAATGACCGAACCATGCTCATCCTGGAAATCTTTGCCCAGCGTGCCCGTAGTCATGAGGGCAAGCTGCAGGTGGAGCTGGCGCGCCTGCAATACCTGAGCACGCGCCTGGTGCGGCGCTGGTCGCACCTGGAACGCCAGCAGGGCGGTATCGGCATGCGCGGCGGCCCGGGCGAAACCCAGATCGAGCTGGACAAGCGCATGATTGGCGACGCCATCAAGCGCACGCGCGAGCGGCTGCAGAAGGTCAAGCGCCAGCGCGCCACCCAGCGCCGCCAGCGCGAGCGCCGCGACACCTTCAATATCTCACTTGTTGGCTACACCAACGCGGGCAAGTCCACGCTGTTCAATGCACTCGTCAAGGCGCGTGCCTACGCGGCCGATCAGTTGTTCGCCACCCTGGACACCACGACCAGGCAGCTCTACCTGGGCGAGGGCGCAGGGTCGATTTCGCTCTCCGACACGGTGGGCTTCATCCGCGATTTGCCCCATGGCCTGGTGGACGCCTTTCAAGCCACGCTGCAGGAGGCCGTGGATGCCGACCTGTTGCTGCACGTGGTGGATGCCGCCAATCCCGGCTTCCCCGAGCAGATTGCACAAGTGCAGCTTGTGCTGGCGGAAATTGGCGCCGCGGATATTCCGCAGCTGCTCGTGTTCAACAAGCTTGACGCCATGGCACCTGAAGCCAGGCCGGCGCAGCAGCAAGATACGTACGAGCTGGATGGGCGCCCGGCCCCGCGCATCTTCGTGAGCGCGCGCCAGGGGGAGGGCATTGCTGCACTGCGTGAACGGTTGGCAAGCATGGTCATGGATGCTTCGCAGCCAGCCATGCCCCCCGGCCAGGGACTTGAATTGCCTGGCCCGGCGGTTTGATTGGGCACAATGTCGGCTGTTACAGATCCATAGAGAACCAGAGAATTTGCGCATGAACCTTCATATCCATGCCTCGCGCTGGGCATTGTTGCCCGAGCGCATCCGAGGGATGTTCAATCTCAACGATCCGCGCTGGGGCCGTGGCGACGACAAGGGCCAGGGTGAAGAGCGTCCGCAGCCGGAGCGGCCCAATGACGATAAACCGCAGGGTGGCCGGGGAAGAGACCCAGGCCCCGGTGGCCAACCCCCAGACCTTGATGAACTGTGGCGTGACCTCAATCGCAAGCTCAGCGGCCTGTTTGGCGGCGGCAATGGCGGTGGCGGCGGGCGCATGCCGGGGGGCAGTGGCGGCGGCTTTCAGCCGGACATGAAAAATGCAGGCGTGGGCATTGGCTTGATCGCCGCTATCGCCGTCCTGATCTGGCTTGGAACGGGCTTTTTCATCGTGCAGGAAGGTCAGCAGGCGGTCATCACGCAGTTCGGCAAATACAAGGGTACCGTGGGAGCCGGCTTCAACTGGCGCCTGCCCTATCCCATCCAACGCCATGAGCTGGTGTACGTGTCCCAGATCCGTTCGGTCGACGTGGGACGTGACACCATCATCAAGAGCACGGGCCTGCGCGAATCCGCCATGCTGACGGAAGACGAAAACATCGTCGAGATCAAATTTGCCGTCCAGTACCGCCTGAATGACGCGCGGGCGTGGCTGTTTGAAAGCCGCAATCCAGCCGATGCCGTGGTGCAGGTGGCAGAGACTGCGGTTCGTGAAGTGGTGGGCAAGATGAAAATGGGCATGGCCCTTGCCGACGAGCGCGACCAGATCGCGCCGCGCGTGCGCCAGCTGATGCAGACCATTTTGGATCGCTACAAGATCGGCGTGGAAGTGGTTGGCATCAACCTGCAGCAGGGTGGGGTGCGTCCGCCGGAACAGGTTCAGGCGGCGTTTGACGATGTGCTCAAGGCCGGTCAGGAGCGTGAACGCGCCAAGAACGAGGCAGAGGCCTATGCCAACGACGTGATTCCGCGCGCCGCGGGTGCGGCTTCGCGCCTGGCCGAGGAGGCTGCAGCCTACAAGGCGCGCATCGCGGCCCAGTCCCAGGGTGATGCGCAGCGTTTTTCCGCCGTGCTGGCCGAATACCAAAAGGCCCCTCAGGTGACGCGCGATCGCATGTACCTTGAGACCATGCAACAAATCTACAGCAACGTCACCAAGGTGCTGGTGGAGTCGCGCCAGGGATCGAATCTACTGTATCTGCCCCTGGACAAGATCATGCAAAGTGTGGCGCAGACGACGCCTGCCACCATGCCGGAAGTGCCACCGGCAGCGGCCGCTGGAACGGCGGCGCCGGCAGCGTCGTCTCAATTTCCCAGCGACTCTCGCCTGTCGCGCGACCCCAATCGCGCGCGCGAACGTGAGTCCCGATAGGAGATCTGTGTGAACAGAATCGGATTTTTTGTCTCTAGCATTTTGGTGTTGCTGGGCCTGCTCAGCTCCATGCTGTTCGTGGTCGATCAACGCCAGTTCGGTGTGGTGTATGCGCTGGGGCAGATCAAGGAAGTCATCACCGAACCCGGCCTGCACTTCAAGTTGCCGCCCCCGTTCCAGAACGTGCGCTACATCGACAAGCGGCTGCTCACGCTCGACAGCTCGGACACCGAGTCGATGTTGACGGCTGAGAAACAGCGCGTGGTCATCGACTGGTATGTGCGCTGGCGCATCTCTGACCCGCTGGAGTACATCCGCAACGTTGGTCTGGATGAGAGTGCGGGCGCCCTGCAGCTCAACCGCGTGGTGCGCAATTCTTTCCAGGAAGAGGTCAATCGCCGCACCGTCAACGAACTGCTGTCTGTCAAGCGTGATGCGCTGATGTCAGAGGTGAAGCGCGAGGTGCTGGAGGCCGTTCGTGGTGCCAAGCCCTGGGGCGTGGACGTGGTGGATGTGCGTATCACCCGCGTGGACTATGTCGAGGCGATCACCGAGTCCGTATACCGGCGCATGGAGGCGGAGCGCAAACGCGTCGCCAATGAGCTGCGCTCCACCGGTGCCGCCGAGGGCGAAAAGATTCGTGCGGACGCCGACCGTCAGCGCGAAATCATCATTGCCAACGCCTACCGCGACGCGCAGAAGGTCAAGGGCGAGGGCGATGCCGAGGCGGCACGCCAATATGCGGAAGCCTTTGGCCGCGATCCGCAGTTCGCTCAGTTCTACCGCAGCCTGGAGGCCTACAAGGCCAGTTTCAACCGCAAAAGTGACGTGATGGTGCTGGATCCATCATCCACGGACTTTTTCAAGGCCTTCCGGGGTGGTACTGCCTCCAGTGCGTCCGCTGCATCAGGCGCGGCGCCTGCACCGCGCAAACCCTGAGTTTGCCTTGGGACACCGGGCATGGATTGGGCGAACAGCTTCTGGGTGGCCCTCGGCCTGGTGCTCGTGATCGAGGGGTTTTTCCCCTTCGTCACACCCGGCGGCTGGCGGCGCATGTTCGAGCAGATTTTGCAGCTGCGCGACGGCCAGATTCGTTTTTTCGCCCTGCTGAGCATACTTGCCGGCGCCCTGATTCTGCTGCTGTCGTCATAGTCGCCGCTGGCGCCGGCCGCGCGTCATCAGTGCCGGTAGAATCGTCGTTTTAACAGCCTACCCCACCCCATGTCTGCCTGGGTCCTGCCGGATCACATAGCCGATGTTTTGCCCTCAGAGGCACGGCACATTGAAGAACTTCGTCGTGGGCTGCTCGATACTGCTCGCAGCTACGGCTATGAACTGGTCATGCCGCCGCTGCTGGAGCACCTGGATTCGCTGCTCACCGGTACCGGCGAGGCGCTGGATCTGCAAACCTTCAAACTGGTGGATCAGCTCTCCGGCCGTTCGTTGGGGCTTCGTGCCGACACCACCCAGCAGGCGGCACGTATCGACGCCCACCTGCTCAACCGCAGGGGTGTGACGCGGCTGTGCTATTGCGGCCCGGTGCTGCACACCCGTCCCGATCGCCCCCATGCCACGCGCGAACCGCTGCAATTTGGTGCCGAAATCTATGGCCACCCCGGCATAGAGGCCGATATCGAGGCCGTGCAGCTGTCGCTGGAGTGCCTGCGCGGTGCGCAGGTGGGCGCGGTCAGCGTGGATCTGGCCGATGTACGCATCGTGCGCAGCCTGCTGGCTGGCGTGCCTGTGGCCTGGCAGACCCTGGGCCAGGTGCATGCTGCCCTGGCCGCCAAGGATGCGAGCGAGTTGGCATCGTTGACGCGTGATTTTCCCGCCGTCTCGCGTGAAGGATTGCTCGCGTTGCTCCAGCTGTATGGCGATGTGGCCGTGCTTGATGAGGCTGAAACTGCGCTCAAAGCCGTTGCCGGCGTGCGCGAAGTGCTATCTGATTTGAGAGCGGTCGCTGCCAACATTCACGGTGCGCGCGTGAGCTTTGACCTCGCGGATCTGCGTGGTTACGCGTATTACAGCGGCGCACGTTTCGCCATCTACACCCAGGGCGCAAGCGATGCACTGGTGCGCGGCGGTCGTTACGACGAGGTGGGGGCAGTATTTGGGCGCAACCGCCCCGCGGCCGGCTTCAGCCTGGACATCAAGCAACTGGTCAGTGTGGTGCAACCACGCCCGCTCAGGGCGGCCATCCGCGCACCCTGGGGCGAGGGCCAGGGGGTGAACGCAGCGATCGCCGCCCTGCGCTCACAGGGCGAGACGGTGGTGTGCATGTTGCCGGGGCATGGCAGCGAGGTCGATGAGTTTCACTGCGACCGTGAACTGATCCAGGTGGGTGATCGCTGGGTCGTCCAGGCGATTTGAATTTCGGTTTTTAGCATTTGAAGCGGGTTTGACATGAAAGCAAGCAAGGGTCGCAACGTCGTCGTGGTCGGCACCCAGTGGGGTGATGAGGGTAAGGGCAAGCTGGTGGACTGGCTCACAGAGAGCTCTCAGGGTGTGGTGCGCTTCCAGGGCGGGCACAACGCCGGGCACACGTTGGTAATCAACGGCGTCAAAACCGCACTGCACCTGATCCCCAGCGGCATCATGCGCCCCGGCGTGAAGTGTTACATCGGCAATGGTGTGGTGCTGTCGGCGGCGAAGTTGTTCGAGGAGATCGAAGGCCTGGAAAAGGCCGGCGTCGAGGTGCGTTCGCGCCTGCGCGTCTCCGAAGCCTGTCCCTTGATCTTGCCCTTCCATGTGGCGCTCGACGTGGCGCGCGAGGCAGCGCGCGAGCATGGCGGCGTCGAAAAAATCGGCACTACCGGGCGCGGCATTGGGCCGGCCTACGAAGACAAGATCGCCCGGCGCGCCTTGCGCGTGCAGGATCTGAAGTACCCGGAGCGTTTTGCCACCAAGCTGCGCGAACTGCTTGCCTTGCACAACCATGTGCTGAGCACCTTCCTGGGCTCGGGGAGCTTTCAGTTCAGCGATGCGCTCAAGCCGTATATGAAGGACGGCCAGGTGCAGTTCGAGCCGGTCTACGCCGAAGCCATGCGCCATGCCGAGATGCTCAGGCCCATGATGGCCGACGTGTCCCGCGAGCTCAACGAAGCCCATGCCGCGGGCGCGAACCTGCTGTTCGAGGGCGCCCAGGGCACGCTGCTGGACGTTGACCATGGAACCTATCCCTATGTGACTTCGAGCAATTGCGTGGCCGGCAACGCTGCGGCCGGCTCGGGTGTCGGGCCGGGGCTGTTGCACTATGTGCTGGGCATCACCAAGGCTTACTGCACGCGTGTCGGTGGCGGCCCGTTCCCGACCGAGCTGGAGTGGGAAAGGCCTGGCACGCCTGGCTACCATATGAGCACCGTGGGGGCTGAAAAGGGCGTCACTACCGGCCGTAGCCGCCGCTGCGGCTGGTTTGATGCCGCGCTGCTCAAGCGCAGTGCGCAGGTCAATGGCCTGTCCGGCCTGTGCATCACCAAGCTCGACGTGCTCGATGGTTTGCCCGAACTGCTGTTGTGCGTGGGCTATGAACTCGATGGCGAGCGCATCGACCTGCTGCCCATGGGCGCAGACGACATCACGCGTTGCAAACCCATCTACGAAAAAATGCCGGGCTGGGCACAGTCCACCGTCGGGGTCACGAACTATGACGCCTTGCCGATCCAGGCGCGCAACTATCTGGAGCGTATCCAACAGGTAACCGGCGTGCCCATCGCGATGATTTCCACCAGCCCCGACCGCGATCACACGATCTTGCTGCAAAACCCCTACGCTGCGTCAAAATAGTTGACGTTAAATTCGGCAATAACGCGCTCTGGTAATGCGTTATGCGCTATGAAAAATGGAGTAATACATGCTGACTGAAGACGGCAAGCATCTCTACGTAAGCTACGACGAATACCACAACCTGATTGAAAAGCTTGCGTTGAAGGTGCATGAGTCCGGCTGGGAATTCGACACCATCCTGTGCCTTGCACGCGGCGGACTGCGTCCCGGCGACATGCTGAGCCGCATCTTTGAAAAGCCGTTGGCCATCATGTCCACCAGTTCCTACCGCGCTGAGGCAGGCACCGTTCAAGGGCACCTCGACCTGGCACGCTTCATCACCACGCCCAAGGGCGAAATTGCCGGCCGCGTCCTGCTGGTGGACGATCTGGCGGACTCTGGCCATACCTTGCGGGCCGTGATCGACATGCTCAAGACCAACTACGCTCCCATCTCCGAATTGCGCAGCGCGGTGATATGGACTAAGGGGATGTCCACCTTCACGCCCGATTACTCGGTCGAGTTCCTGCCTACCAACCCCTGGATCCATCAACCCTTTGAAACCTACGACACTCTGACGCCAGACAAACTTGCCGAAAAGTGGCATTGGTAAATTGTTGGATGTAAGAAGACGATCCCGATTCGGGTCGATTTTTTTGATGTAGACTTGATAGCTCGCTGCAACGGCAGTCGCTCCCAGAGCAGACAACCGAAGCGGCGACGGGAAGAAAAATTTCCCCCTTGATTTGTCATCCGGTTGAAATCCGATGTATACTTCAGGGCTTCGCTGATTGCGGCGACTGATTGCTGAGGTGGTTGGTTGCGGTGGTTGGCGGAGAGGTTGAAAGACCTTCAAGTTTGACAGGACTTTAAAACCTGCAGTAGAATACAAGGCTTCGCTGATCGCAGCGAGGTTGGAAGAAAGAAAGCAATTTCGGTCTTCGGTTCGTTAACAACATACAG
>JAFEER010000080.1 GCA_018240985.1 Pseudomonadota bacterium | reverse complement strand
TGTGGGTGTGACCGCCGAAATAGCGCCCCGCCTCGAACAGCGTGACCCGCGCCTGCCCGCGCAGCCGGTGCGCGGCCGCCAAGCCCGAAATGCCCGATCCGATGACTGCGACTTTCATGGCTTTTTCCGATCCGTGGTCGTTGACCGTGCAGCACGATTGCGCTGCTCATGTGGCGTAATGTACTAGACAAAACTATTTTTGTCTTAGACAATAACACCACTCAGCTCGCAGCTCATGAATACCCTGACACCCCCTCCCGCCCTGGCATCGACCGCATCCGGCGATGTCGGCTTGGCGATTGCCGCCGTCGAGCGCGAGACCGGCCTGGGCAAGGACACTTTGCGCGTGTGGGAGCGGCGCTACGGCTTTCCCACGCCAATGCGCGATTCCTCCGGCGACCGGCAGTACAGCGCGGCGCAGGTGCAGCAGCTCAAGCTGATCAGCCGGCTGCTCGATGCCGGCCTGCGCCCCGGCAAGGTGGTGGGATTGGAGCAGGCTGCGTTACAGGCTCTGCTGATGCAGCACGCATCGATACCTGCTGCTGTTTTGTCCAAGACAAATATGGACAATATCGCCGCAGACCCAGTGATTGGCGAGTTGCTCCACGCCATTGGCACGCACGACCCGCGCGCCCTGCGGCACGGCCTCAGCCATGCCCAGTTGCGCATGGGACTGGCGCCCTTCGTGACGGATCTGGTGGCGCCGCTGACGACGGCGGTGGGCGAAGCCTGGGCGCAGGGGCGCTTTGAAGTCTTTGAAGAACACCTATACACCGAGGTCATCACCGGCGTGCTGCGCCATGCGATTGCCTCGCTGGCCCCGCAGCCGGTGCCACAAGGCCCCAAGGTGCTGCTCACCACCGTGCCGCAAGAGCAGCACGGCCTGGGGTTGCTGATGGTCGAGGCGCTGTTGGCGTTGGAGGGCTGCACCTGCGTGTCGCTGGGCACGCAGACCCCGCTGACCGACATTACCGAGGCGGCGCTGGCGCATCAGGCCGATGTGGTGGCGTTGAGTTTCAGCAATCTGCACAAGGCGGCCCTGGTGCAGACCAGTCTGCGCGAGCTGCGCGCCCAACTGCCGGCAACCACCGCGCTGTGGGTGGGCGGCGCCTGCACCGCGCTGTACCAATGGCCACTGGCCGGCGTCAGCGCCGTACAGCATTTGTCGGGCCTGCAGCCCTTGGTGGCGCAGTGGCGCCACGCCCATTGACCCTGCGAAGGATTTGCCATGTCCCCCATTGCACATACGCTCCACGGCGCACTCACCGCCCTGTCACGCCGCCAGCGCCTGGGGCTGCTGGCCCTGCTGGCGGTCGGCACCGGCCTGCTGCTGGCGGGCTGCGCCAGCACGCGCCCGCCGCCCGGCGTGACGGCCGTCACCCCCTTTGACGTGCAGCGCTACGCGGGCCGTTGGTACGAGCTGGCGCGGCTGGACCACGCCTTCGAGCGCGGCATGACCGATGTCTCGGCCACCTACACCGCGCAGGCCGATGGCAGCGTGCGCGTGGTCAACCGTGGCTATGCGCCCGCCACCGGCCAATGGCGCCAGTCCGTGGGCAAGGCCTTGTTCACCGGCGCGCGCACCACCGGCTCGCTCAAGGTGTCATTCTTTGGGCCGTTCTACGGCGGCTACCACGTCGCCGTGCTCGACCCCGATTACCGCTGGGCGTTGGTGCTCGGCCCCGATACCGGCTACGCCTGGATATTGGCGCGCGACAAGCAGTTGCCCGCCGCGCAGCGCGACGCCATCGTGGCGCGGGCGCGCGCCTTGGGCGTCGATACTTCGGCGCTGATCTGGGTGTCGCACGAGCGCCAGGATCCGGCGCACTGAACGCCATTGGGTCATGGACGCACGGTCTTCTGGTTCAAGCGCGGCCTGCGGGGGTGCATGGTCACGCGCCGCTGGTCGACGCCCTGCGCGCCCAGGAGACCGTGCGTGCGGCCCAAACGGCGATTGTGGAAGCGCACGCCTCGCGGCGTGGCGGCAATCTGCGCAATCGAATCAGCCACAAGGCATCAGCGCCTTTGCAGCGCTGTCTGGATCTGTAAACAGAAATGCCTGGTTCTTTCGATTTCAGCTCAAGGAGACGGCCATCGAAACCATGAAAACTTGAATCCCATCCGCACACCCATAGTTGGATTTCAGCATTTTGGAGAACGATCATGCTGCGTTGGATTACAGGAATTTTCAGTGTTTTGCTGCTGGCCTTCGCCGCCGGCTGCGGTGGCAGCGATGACCACCCCGGTAACGTTGTGCAGGTTGCTCAAAGCGACAGCCGGTTCAGCATTTTGGTTGAAGCTGTCCAGGCGGCGGGCCTGGCCGATACCTTGAGCGCACCCGGCCCATACACGGTGTTTGCACCCACGAACGATGCGTTCAAAGCGTTGTTCGGTGAACTTGGAGTGACCAAGGACCAATTGCTGGCCAACAAGCCGCTGCTGACCGCCGTGCTCAAGTACCACGTCGTGGCCGGGGAAGTGCCCAGCAGCGCGATTCCGCTCGGTAAAGCAATTACTCCAGTCGGCGGCGGATATTTCAAGATAGACAAGGTCGGCGCCAATCTGGTGATCACGGATGGGCGCAATCGCACCAGCAAAATTGTCCAGGCTGATATTGCCACCTCGAATGGCGTCATTCATGCCATCGACAAAGTGCTCTTGCCTGCCGACAAGACCGTTGTCCAGACAGCCATTGCCAACCCTGATTTCAGCATCCTGGTGGAAGCAGTCACTGCAGCGGGTCTGGTTGACACGCTCAGCGCGCCTGGGCCCTACACCGTTTTCGCTCCAACCAACGCCGCTTTTGCATCGCTGCTGACGGAGTTGGGCGTGACCAAGGCGCAACTGTTGGCCAACACGGCGTTGCTGACGAAAGTGCTGACCTATCACGTGGTTCCTGGCCTGGTGCTGAAAGCTGATGTGCCATTCAACACGCCGATAAAGACAGTCGAGGGTGAAACATTCACAGTCAGCCCGAACCTGGTGATCACAGACCAACGCGGTCGCCAGTCGAACATCGTTGCCACTGACGTGCTTGCCTCGAATGGGGTCATTCATGTGCTGGACAAGGTGATCTTGCCCGCGCCTTAAGCGGGCCTGTGGTGCACGGTCTGTGCGCCGTGCACCGCGGCGTCCCAAAGAATGCCCCATGCCTGTCCAAAGAAAGCGAACTGTCAGTAAAGCTTTGCGCTTGTTGCGAGAGCGGCCCGGCTCGGCGCAAATCCGCTGCTCAATGCAGCAACGGTTCAAGTATCTGCAGGATGCCCCAGACGCTGGCAGCGTAGACCAGGGTGCGCAAATAGGGAATTCCGATGATGTAAACCGGGAGGTAAACGATGCGGGCGCCGAGGTAGATATAGGCGCCCAGGAGCGTTTGACTATCGGTGCGATGCGCGACGACCACGGCCAGCGTCGCAGCCACAAAGAAAGCAAAGGTTTCAAGGAAATTGCGGCTGGCGCGCTGGGCGCGGCTGGCCATCGGGCCCAAGGGTTCGGCAGAGTTGTCCCGGTTGCTCATGTTCCACTTCAGGCCCCGTTGTCGCGTCGCAAAACCAATTGCCACAAAGACGTAAACAAAACCCAGCACGACAGCCCAGCCCAACAATTCCAGTTCGTTCGGCATCAGTCAATCTCCGTTGTTGCAGTTCAAAATCGCATCTGTGTCCGGATGAACACAACCTCTGGCCTGATCTTGCGCCTGCATCCGCAGGACGCGCGGCTTATACGCAATTTAGCGCCGGCTCGTCGATCACGAATTGACTCAGCTAGCGGCATGGCAGCTTCGAAAACCTCGTGGTGGGAGTGTCTCCATCGCCGTCAGTGGCGGTCGCCGCGCAAATTGTTCCAGCTCTGCGGTACGAAGCGGGGGCGTCAACCAATAACTGGAGCGAGTACGTCGGGCAGGAATGGTTCGGCTGACACGGCGTACAACTGCATCGGCGCGCGAACATACCTGCTATTGCAACCCCCCATCATGCGCGAGCGGCTGGACACCCGTTAGTCATGCACCCGAAAGTACATTCCATGCAATCGTTCCCTCCCGGCTACCGTGCGCTTGTTCTAGGCGCCTCGGGCGCCATTGGCAGCGCCCTTACCGCCCAACTGCGGGACGACCCGTACTGCGCCAAGGTGCTCGTGTTGGGACGCTCCAGCACACCAGTAGTGGATTTCGACGCCCCGGCCAGTATTGCCGAGGCGGCGCACTCATTGCGCACACAAGGCCCGTGGAACCTGTTGTTGGTTGCCACAGGCATGCTGCAGGGCCCCACGGGCAAGCCAGAAAAGCGCCTGGCCGACTTGAGTGCCGAGCACATGGCGGCCAGCTTTGCCATCAACACCATTG
The DNA here is from genome assembly GCA_018240985.1 of Pseudomonadota bacterium. GTDB lineage: Bacteria > Pseudomonadota > Gammaproteobacteria > Burkholderiales > Burkholderiaceae_C > Alicycliphilus. The sequence continues at coordinate 4,580 of JAFEER010000080.1, read as the reverse complement.
GGCCAGCTTTGGCGTTGGCACACTTCGCCCCCCAGCTGGCGCACGGTGAGCGCAGCGTGCTCGCCGTGCTTTCGGCCAAGGTCGGCAGCATTGGCGACAACCGCCTCGGTGGCTGGTACAGCTATCGCGCCTCCAAGGCGGCGCTGAACATGGTGGTCAAGACGGCGGCCATTGAGCTGGCGCGCACGCACCCGCAGGCAGTGGTTGCAGCGCTACACCCGGGCACCGTGGACTCGGCCTTGTCGGCCCCGTTTCGCGGCGCAAATATCTGGCGACCGGCCTGCGATGCTGCGCGCGACCTGCTGGCGGTGATTGATGGCTTGCAGCCGCAAGACAGCGGCGGATTCTGGGCCTACGACGGCCAGCGCCTGCCCTGGTAATCCGCCCGACAACGTTGAAAAAGAGCAAGCCATGCGCCTCCTGCTTACCGGCGGCACCGGCCTGATCGGACAGGCCTTGTGCCGCCACTGGCAGCGCCAGGGCCACGAACTGTGGGTCTGGAGCCGCAACCCTCAGCAAGTGCCCGCCCAGTGCAGCGGCGCACGGGGCATCGCACAGCTACAAGCGCTGGACGTCAGCGCGCCGCTGGACGCCGTGGTCAACCTGGCGGGTGCACCGATTGCCGACCGCCCCTGGACTGCCGCACGGCGCGCCTTGCTGTGGCGCAGCCGTGTCGATTTGACCCGTACCCTGGTTGATTGGATAGGCCGGCAAGCCACGCCACCGCGCGTGCTGCTCTCGGGCTCCGCCGTGGGTTGGTATGGCGACGGTGGCGAGCAATGGCTGGCGGAAGACAGCGCGGCGGGTAACTCCGATTTCGGCAGCCACCTGTGCGTGGCCTGGGAACAAGAGGCCGAGCGTGCGCGCCAGTGGGGCGTGCGCGTGGCGCTGCTGCGCACTGCGCCGGTGCTGGCTCCGCAAGGGGGCATGCTGGCCCGGTTGCTGCCGCCTTTCCGGTTCGGCCTGGGTGGGCGCCTGGGCAGCGGCCAGCAGTGGATGCCCTGGATCCATCTGGACGATCAAGTGGCCCTCATCGACCACCTGCTCCAGCGCGATACCTGCAGCGGTCCCTACAACGCCTGCGCGCCTGAGGCGGTGCGCAACACCGACTTCACCCAGACCCTGGCGCGCACGCTGCACCGCCCAGCGGTGTTGTCCGCATCAGCCTGGGCGCTGCGCTTGGCGCTGGGCGAGATGTCGGTGCTACTGCTCGGCGGCCAGCGGCTGGTGCCGCGCCGCACACAAGAAGCGGGGTTTGCCTGGCGCCACCCCACCTTGGCCGGGGCGTTGAAGCAACTGCTGCGCAGCTCTTAGTGCCGCATTGGCACGGCAATTCTTCACCTCTATAGAAAAAAATTTCGCGATGACCACAGAAAAATTCACCGCCGTACTTTTGTGCAACCTGGGCACCCCCGACGCCCCCACGGCGGCAGCTCTGCGCCGCTACTTGGCGCAGTTCCTATCAGACCCGCGCGTGGTGGAGATTCCGCGCATCCTCTGGCTGCCGCTGCTCCATGGCGTCATCTTGCGCGTTCGTCCACGTCGATCGGCGGCCAAATATGCATCTGTGTGGAGCGAAGTGGGCTCACCTCTGGCGGTGTGGACGCAACGCCAGGCCGAGTTGCTGGGCGAGCGCTTGAGTGAATCCGACCTGCCGTCACCCGTACTGCCCGCCATGCGCTATGGCCAGCCGGCCGTGGGCACGCAGTTGCAGGCGCTGCTGGACGCGGGTGTGCACCGGGTGCTGGTACTGCCGCTGTACCCGCAGTATTCGGCTGCCACCACGGCCAGCCTGTTCGATGGTGTCGCTGACTGGGTGCGGCGCTCGCGCCGGTACCCGGAGCTGCGCTTTGTCAACGATTACCACGACCACCCCGATTACATCGCGGCCCTGGCCAGCAGCGTGCGCGCGCACTGGGAGAGCAAAGGGCAGCGCGCCCAGCATCTGGTGGTGAGTTTCCATGGCATACCCGAGCGCAATGTGCAACTGGGCGATCCATACGCCGACCAATGCCGCAACACGGCCCGTCTGTTGGCGCAGGCGCTGCAACTACAGCCCGAGCAATACACGGTGACCTTCCAATCCCGCTTTGGCCCTGCCCAATGGCTGCAGCCCTATACCGAGCCGACACTACAAGCGCTTGCCAAGGCTGGAACCCGTAGCGTGGAAGTGATGTGCCCGGGTTTTGTCAGCGACTGTCTTGAGACGCTCGAAGAAATCAACATGGAAGCGCGACACGCATTCTTGCAGGCGGGTGGGCAGGCGTTTGACTACATTCCTTGTCTTAACGACAGCCCAGCGTGGATCGTGGCACTGAAGCGCATCGCAGAGCAACATCTCGCGGGCTGGACTGCGGTACCCATCCAAAATATTTGATGTCATTAAATTCCAAGTTGTCGTTCAATCCACCAGGAAACGCTGCTGCCGTGCACCGTTGCGGCGAGTTGCTGCCCCAGCCGCTGCTCGATCACCGGCTTCCACGGCACCAAGCTGAACCCCATACCGTCATCGAGCATGGCGTAGCGCCCGCTGGCGAGCATGACGGAGCGCCGGAAAATTCCAGCCACGCGCTGCCCATCGGCCACCGGTCGATGCTCCAGGCCGGTTTCGGCCGCAATGTCCTTGGCGGCCTTCGTCAGCTCCCGGTTGCGCAGCGTGCCCAGCAAGTTGCGCGCGAGGATCACGCGCTGGCCGCGCCGCTCGGCCAACCCCTGTTCGGCCAGGAAGTCGGCGCGCTTCTGCAGCGCATCCTTGACCTCGCTGCCAAAGCCCAGGTCGCCCAGGCCCGAGCCACCGCCGATCAACTGCTGGTCGAGCCAGGTGGCCCCGATCACGCGGGCTTGCCGCTCGATGGGCAGGTTCGATTTCAGTTCCACCGCCACACCGCCCAAGCGCTGCGCGTCGTAACGGCGGCCCTGCTCGGACAGGTCGTCCGGCACCTTCCATAGTCCCTCGGCCACGCGCTCCACGATGCCAGCGCGGCGCAGGGCTTCGAGGCGGCGGACGTGGGCCGCGACGACTTCCTGCGGATCGCGGCCGGGAACGGCCTGACCTTGCGCGATGGCGAGGTGATCATCGGTGCGGTACAGGCCATCGCTCGCCAGCGCAGAGATGTTCTTGTCGGCCGAGCGCACGTCGGCCGATCCCTTCACCTCCACCACCACGCCGGTCGGATAGTTCGCCAGCTCGTCACGGGCGTTGAGTGCGACGTAGTGGGCCTTGCCGTCCACCCCGTCGATGACCAGATAGGCCCGGTCGCGCAGCTCGTCGGCCAGCCCCTTCGCGGCCACGCGGCCGAGGATGGTTCTTCCGTCGTCGCCAGGCTCGAACACTGCCAGCTCGCGCGGCTCGCCGCGCATGGCCCGCTGCATGGTGCGGATGATGTCGCCACGCTCACCCAGCGCGCGCAAGGTCTTCTCGGCGTCGGCATGGACGGCCCAGGTGCCGGGCCGCATCTCGTCGGCCAGGCCCAGGCGCTGCAAGCGTTGCAGGCGACCGATCAGCAGCAGGCGCTGGCGTTGCAGCCGCGGTTCGTTGAAGCGTTCGATCTGCACTCGGCCGTCCTCGCCGACCTCGCGTTGCAGGGTGCGATCCAGGCTCGTCCATCGCTCCTGTTCCACCTCGCGCTGCAAGCTCTGCTGGATCTCCAACTCGGTGCGCGGCCCCAGCCATTCGGTCGCCAGTTCGGCGGCGCGAAGGCGGAAGCCGTCGGCGATGTAGTCGCCCGCGATGATGAGGTCTTTGCCGGTGTCGTCGCGCCCGCGCACGACGATGTGCGTGTGCGGGTTGTCGGTGTTCCAGTGGTTGACGGCCACCCAATCCAGGCCCGTGCCCAGGTCGGCCTCCATGCGGCCCATGAGGTGCCGCGTGTAGGTGCGTAGGTCTTCGAGTTCCGCGCCATCCTCAGGCGAGAGGATGAAGCGGAAATGGTGCCGGTCATCGACGCAGCATTCCTTGAAGGCGTCGAGGTCGGCGGCATCGGTCTGCGGCCCGTAGGCCCGGCCCGGCTCGCCATCACGGCCCACGCCGTCGCGCTCGATGTAGCGCAGGTGCTTGGCGAGCGACTGCGGGCTGGCCCGCTGCTGATTGACCAGCAATGTCTTGATGGTCACGCGCCGCGACATGGGCGTCAGCTTCGCCCCCGCGAAGCGCGCCGCCGTATGGCCGCGCCCAAGGCGCGAACCGGGCCGCTGGCCGGTGCCACGCGCCGATCCCGGACGGCGCACCGCCGACTTGCCGCCGCTGGCCTTGCCTGCCTGCTTGAGCACCTTGGAGACGAAGCCCTGGCCCCGGTTCTTCGGGGCGCTGGGGCGGATGCGGAAATCGTCGTCGCGGCGGTCGGTCATGGTTGTGCTCCCTGCAAGCTCCAGCGTGTCCGATCGTGCGAAGCACGCGGACATGCCTGCATTGGCGCAGGCCTCGCGCCACAAGCGGCACGGCGGCGAAGCCGCGCCGTGCTGCGCCACCCCACGTGCAGACTGGCTTTCGACGCGGCCCGGTGCCGCGTCCTTTTGTCTTGCCTTCCGCCTTTGCCCCTCGCTGGCGCTCCGGGCAGCGGCGGCCCGGCGGCGCTGCTGCG
>JAFEER010000007.1 GCA_018240985.1 Pseudomonadota bacterium | reverse complement strand
GCTCAGGGCCATGGCCAGCTTCATGCAGGCGGGGCTGCTGGTGGCGCAGGAGGAGGAGAGCCTGACCTTGCGCGCCACGCGCGAGGCGCTCACAAGGCTGGATGCCGATCCCGAACGCCTGTTTCAGTAGTCATTATTAAAAAAATAGCTGTTAACGCTTGCTGGTTAATCGCTAGAGCTTGTTTTACCTGACTATGTACATCCCGCAGAGGCCCCTCACCCCTCCCTCTCCCCAAAGGGGCGAGGGCGATCGGTTGCGCCGGTATTTCTCCCTCTCCCTCTGGGAGAGGGTGGGGTGAGGGCCCGCGGCTTGATCTGAGAAATGTGCCTAATCAGGTGTTTTATTCATCATCGCTTGCTTGGATGACGCGCCGCACCACATCCGCGGCAAAGCCGCGCGCGGCCAGAAAGCGCATCTGGCGCACGCGCTCCTGGGGCGTAGTGGCTGCAGGGGCATCGCCGAAGCGCTGACGCCATACAGCCCGGGCGCGTTCCAGCTCGGTGTCCTGCAACTGCCTTGCCGTGGCACGCACCAAATCCTCGTCCAGGCCCTTGCGGCGCAGCTCTTGCAGCACGCGCTGCGCGCCCAGGCGTGGCGCGCGGCGGTGCAGTACGGACTGGGCCACGCGCTCCTCGTTGATGAAATCCCGGGCCTGTAGTGCATCGAGCAGGGCCGCCAGGTCTTCACCTTCCGCATGGGGCGCAAGCTTGGCCGTCAGCTCGCTGCGCGAATGCTCGCGCCGTGCCAGCAGGCGCAGCGCACGGGCCTTCAGCGAGGGTTTGGCAAATCCCATGGATGCTCTCTAAACAGTAGCTACCAGCGCTTGTGTGGCAAGCGCTGGCATACCTTTTAGGCCCTCAGGCATCGGCCGCGCTGTCGGCCTTCTTGCCGCGTGCTGACTTGGGTGGTTCGGCGTCGCCCGAGACGGCGCCGGGCAGCAGCGCAATGCCCAGGCCCTCGCGCACCTTGTTCTCGATCTCACGCGCCAGATCGGGGTTCTCGCGCAGGAATTCACGCGCGTTGTCGCGGCCCTGG
>JAFEER010000079.1 GCA_018240985.1 Pseudomonadota bacterium | reverse complement strand
CAGCTGGCGCAGCAGGGTGTCGGCGCTGCGCTGCGACCGGCGCAGACCATCTGCCAAGCGCGTGCACGCGTGCACCACATCGTCCACCTCGCCGCTCGAGCTCGGCCAGGGGGTGTCAACCGGCACCATCGTCGCCGGGTGGCCTTGCGCATCGGTATCCACGGCAGCCAGCGCACGCTCACGCAGCAGGCCGAGCGGCCGCGCCAGCCACAGAATGAGCAACGCGGCCAGCATGCACAGCCCGGCGGTGGCCACGGCGACCTGTTCCAGGGCGCGGCGCTGTGCATCCTGCAGGGGTGCGAGCATGCTGTGCGCATCACTGACGCGCGCCACAAGCCATTGCGGCATGGGTACGCCGGCCAGGCTGACCACGTGGTCATCCAGCGCCTCGGTGGTGGCACCGCCGGCAAACGACTGCCCCGCGCTGCGCCAGGCCGCCCAGGCCTCGGCCAGGCCTGGTTCGTCGCTCACCTGGCCAAGCACGCGCGCCAGATCCGGGTGCGACAGGATCACGCCGTCGCGCGTGAAAACGACCAGCCGCGAATCACTGCGCCCCGGCAGGGCCAGCGAGTGCGGCAGCAGCCCCTGGGACTGCAGCCGCAGCACGCCCGACACCACGCCCATGACCCGCCCTTCGCCGCGCAGCAGCGGCATGGTGAACATCACGCAGGCGTTCTCCGGTGTATTCCCGATCAGGCCCGACACCAGCGGCTTGCCGTTGACCAGCGTGCGCAACAGGTAGTCACGCTCGGTCGGTTCCAGATCGGACGCCTTGGCCAGCTTGCCGTAGCGCAGGTTCACGCTCAGCGTTCCGTCCTTGCGCGCGACCTGTATGGCATCGAAGAAGCGCACCGCCGGCAGCCCCTGCTGCAACAGCCAGCCCAGCGAGGCGGGCGATTCCAGCATCTCCGGCGTGATGCCCTCGGCCACGGTGGCGAGCACCTTCTGGCTCTGCTCGATCTTGCTGGCGAGCAGCCGCGCCACCAGCTCGACCTCGTCGTTTTGCTGGCTGACCAGCCTGTCCATGGCCTGCTCGCCCATGGCGTGCGACATCCACCACGCGGCGACGGCTCCGGTCAGCGCGATCGCCGCCAGGGTCACCAACAGGAGCTTGCGCACCAGCGGGCCGGGAAACCAGCCTGACGCGGTGCTTTCTTCCGGCTCGACGTCCCAACCCGAGGGTTGATACCCGGGCGCCGTCATGCGCGCTCCGCGAACGAAGCGCCCAGTTCCGGGGCAAGGAGGGTGGAGTGGTACATGGCGGGGGCGGAACAAGTGCCTCAGGCCAATATACGCAGCCCCCGTATGCCCCCGCTTGGGTAGAACCCTGTGAGCCACGCATGAAAACCCTGATGCGTGCGCAAAACCCTATCAACTAGAAACAAAAAGAGGCAGAAACGCAAAATTTGCAGAGTTTTGTCGCTTTTTATTACAAATGGCGCAAAAAAAAGGGGGGCAGAAAAAAGGGATTAGTACCCCGCCACCACCTGCAGCGCACGCGGCTGCGGCAGGTGGAGCACATTGCCGGTGCCGGATATCAGGCCATGTTCGCGCAGATGGCGCAGCACGCGCGACAGGGTTTCGGGCGCAATGCCCAGTTGCGCCGCGATCAGGCGCTTGCGCTGGTGCAGCGTCACGCGCAGGCCGCCGTCCTCGGCGTTGTGCGCATGGCGCAGCAGCCACTGGGCGCAGCGCGCCTCGGCGTCCTGCGCCAGGCGGCTCACGGCCAGCTCGGTCTGCTGGCAGTAGCCGGTGGCCATGTCGCGCAACAAGGTCTGGGCCGGCGGCGGCAGGTCGTCGAAGCTGCGCCTGAAGTCCTCCAGCGGCATGCGGCGCAGCTGCACGCGCGTGTCGGCCACCATGTCCACGGCGCAGGGCTGATCCAGCAAGGCAGTGGCGGCGTCGAGCCAGAAGGGCCCCTCGATCACGCCGAGCTGATGGCGCATCACTCCGTCCTCGCGCACGCCCAGCAGCACGCGGCCGCTATCCAGGTAGAGCACGGAGGCGGGTTGTTGATGGCGCTCGCGCAACACCTCGCCCGCGGTGGCCACCTCGATCTGCACGGACTGGTCTGAGGACGGAATCGGGAACATGGGCACCACTGTGCCGGCATGCCAAGTTGTGCGCTTTGAGGGAAATCAATATTGGGTTAGCACAAGCTGGCACGTCAGCGGCCATTTTGTATGCTTATTTTGTATACACGCAACACTATGCCGCGCTTTCTGAAATAAAACTGGCGGCACGGCGGGCCCATTAACACAATGGCGTGCTGACACGTTTGCACCAATCCCGGTGCCGTGCAGTCACCCAGGAGAGAAGCCAGCATGCCTGCCGCATGCCAGGCCCAGCCAGAGACAAAACCCATGAAACACAAGCTGATTGCCCTTGCTGCTGCCGCGCTGTGCGCCGCCGGCGCCCACGCCCAATCGTCCGTCCAGGTCACAGGCCTGGTCGATGCCTATGCCGGCTCCATGAAGATGGCCGGCGACGCCGGCCGCAAGTCCGTCGTCAACAGCGGCGGCCTGACCACCTCGTGGTTCGGCTTCAAGGGCACGGAAGACCTGGGCGGCGGCCTCAAGGCCAACTTCCTGCTCACGTCCTTCTTCCAGGCCGACACCGGCACGCCGACACGCGGCATCCCGAACGACACCTTCTTCTCGCGCGATGCCAACGTGAGCCTGTCGGGCGGCTTTGGCTCGGTGCTGCTGGGCCGCTGGATGGCGCCCAACTTCCTGTCTTCGGTGGTGGCCAATCCGTTTGGCGACTCATTCACCTTCTCGCCGCTGATCCTGCACATGAACGTGCCGCTGTTCAACAGCTACGGCGGCTGGAAGGCCACCACGCCGTCCGACACCGGCTGGAGCAACCAGATCGCCTACAGCACGCCCGACATCGGGGGCTTCAAGGCCAATCTGCAGTACCAGTTCGGCGAGGTGCCGGGCAACAACGGCAAGAAGAACGTCGGCGCCAACTTCTTCTACGTTGGCGGCCCGCTCACCTTGACCGGCTTTTATGAGCGCGACCAGATCGCCAACCCCGGCCAGGGCGCCTACCTGGGCACCACCAAGAAGGACTGGATGCTGGCCGCAGCCTACGATTTCAACGTGGTCAAGCCCTACCTGAGCTACGGCCAGGCCAAGGCCGACAACAACCCCAACACGGCCAAGACGCTGCAACTGGGCGCCTCGGCCCCCCTCGCCGGCGGCAAGCTGCTGGCATCCTGGGTAAAGACAGCGTTTGCCAACCTCGACCGCAAGACCTTGACCGTGGGCTATGACTACTTCCTGTCCAAGCGCACCGACGTGTACGCCATGGTCATGAACGACCGCATCACCAGCCAGCCCACGGGCACCAGCTTTGGCGTGGGCATGCGCCACCGCTTCTGAGGGCTTTATGCTCCTCACTCACGGGGCACGCAGGCTCATGGCCGCGTGCCCCTTGTTTTTGCAACTACGGAGAAGCATTCCATGCCCATGTTCGTCGATACCTCACCGCCCGGCCAGTGCATCTTTTGCCGCCTTGTGCAAGGACAGATTCCCAGTGCAAAGGTGTATGAGGACGCGCTCACCATCGCCTTCATGGACATCGGCCAGGTCACGCCCGGCCATGTGCTGGTGGCCACCAAACGCCACGCCGTCACCCTGCTGGACGTCACGCCCGAGGAGGCCGCGGCCGTGATGCAGACCGCGCAGCGCGTGGCGCAGGCGATTCGGGCCGTGTTCGACCCGCCGGGCCTGACGCTGCTGCAGGCCAACGGCGCCGCGGGCGACCAAACCGTGGCGCACTTTCACATGCATGTGGTGCCGCGCCATCAAGGGGACGGCATTGCCCTCGCCTGGCCGCGCAAGGAGCCGGGAGCCGCGGTGCTGGCGGACTACGCCGAACGCCTGCGCGCCGCGCTGTAGCCCTGGGCGGCATTGGCGTCGCCCCGTCGCCGGCTCTGCTACCCTCGCGCCCATCATGTCCGTCCCGTCCGCACATATCGGCGTGCAGCAGGCACCGGCCGAGCTGGTGCCGCCGGGCCTCGCCATCCTGGTGCTGGCCCTGCTGCTGAGCATCCAGCCCGTCACCACCGACCTGTACCTGCCCGCCCTGCCCGCGCTCACGCGCAGCCTGGGCGCGAGCGTGGCGGCGGGCCAGCTCACGCTGTCGGCGCTGTTGCTGGCGTTTGGTTGCTCGCAGCTGGCCTGGGGGCCGCTGTCGGATCGCTTTGGGCGCCGGCCGGTGCTGCTGGCCGGGCTGGCGCTGTACGCGCTGGCCTCGGTGGGCGCGGCGCTGGCGCCGTCCATGGAGCTGCTGGTGGCCTGGCGCACGGCCCAGGGCCTGGCCATGGGCGCGGTGGTGATGTGCGCGCGCGCCATCGTGCGCGACCTGTACACGCCGCTGGCGGGCGCACGCGCCATGTCCAAGGCGCTCACCGGCCTGGGCGTCATCGCCTGCCTGTGCGCGCCGCTGGGCGGGCTGCTGACCGAATGGCTGGGCTGGCGCGCGGCGCTCATGGTGCTCAGCATCTACGCCGTGGCCACGCTGTCCCTGGTAGCGCTGCGCATGCCCGAGACGCTGGCCCAGCGCAACCCGCAGGCGCTGCACCCGGCGACGCTGTGGCGCACCTGGGCGCTGGTGCTGCGCAACCCGACGTTCTGGGCGTTCTCGCTGCTCACCACGGCCAGCTATGGCGGGCTGTTCACCTTCCTGGCGGCCTCGTCCTTCGTCTATATCGACGTGTTGGGCAGCTCGCGCACGCACTACGGGCTGACGCTGCTGTCCACCTCCACGGCCTACCTGCTGGGCACGGTGCTGTGCCGGCGCCTGCTGGCGCGCTGGGGCATCAGGCGCACGGTGGCCATAGGCGGCAGCTTGAGCGCCTGCGGCGGGCTGCTGATGCTGCTGGCCGCCACCCTGGGCTGGCACAGCGTGGCGGCGCTGCTGCCGCCCTTCTACCTGTTCATGCTAGGCCATGGCATCCACCAGCCCTGCGGGCAGTCGGGCGCCGTGGGGCCGTTTCCGCAGGCAGCCGGCGTGGCCTCGGCGCTCAATGGCTTCATGATGATGCTGGCGGCCTTCGCCATCGGCCGCTGGCTGGGCGAGGCGCTGAACGGCACGGTCTGGCCGCTGGTGCATGGCGTGGCCCTGTGGTCGGTGCTGCTGGCCGCCATTGCCTGGACGCTGGTGCAGCGCCACGCACCGCAGGAGGCTGGGCATGAGCGCTGAACCCAGCCCCGCCATCGCCCTGGCCGGCCCCACGGCATCGGGCAAGACGGCTGCAGCCTTTGCCATTGCCGAGGCCCTGGCGCCCGCGCTGCCGGTGGAGATCATCAGCGTCGATTCGGCCCTGGTGTACCGCGGCATGGACATTGGCACGGCCAAGCCCACGCGCGAGGAGCTCTCGCGCGTGCCGCACCACCTGATCGACATCCGCGACCCGCTGCAGGCCTACAGCGCGGCCGAGTTCGTGCACGACGCCACGCGCCTCATGGCCGAGATCCGCGCGCGCGGCGCGCTGCCGCTGCTGGTGGGCGGCACCATGCTGTACTTCAAGGCGCTGTTCGATGGCATTGACGACATGCCAGCGGCCGACGCGGCCGTGCGTGCCCGCCTGGAAGAGCAGGCCAAGACAATCGGTTGGGCCGGCATGCATGCCGAACTGGCGCGCGTGGATCCGACCACCGCTGCGCGCCTGGCGCCTGGCGACAGCCAGCGCATACAGCGCGCGCTGGAGGTGTGGCATGTGTCCGGCAAGCCACTATCGAGCTTTCACACTATCAAAACAGAAGCTGCCGGCGCTCGCCCATTAAGCGTTGCGAGCCTTTTTTCCTTGGAACCGCAAGACCGCGCCTGGCTGCACCAGCGTATCGCCCAGCGCTTTCACGCCATGCTGGCGGCGGGTTTTCTGGATGAGGTGCTGCGCCTGCGCGCGCGCGGCGACCTGCATGCGGATTTGCCCAGCATGCGCTGCGTGGGCTACCGCCAGGCCTGGGAGTCGCTCGACGGCCTCTACCCCATGGCCAGCCTGCCCGAGCGCGGCATTGCCGCCACGCGCCAGCTGGCCAAGCGCCAAGTCACCTGGCTGCGCGGCATGCCGGGGCGCCAGCCCATCGCCTGCGATGCGCCCGACGCCACGGCACAACTGGTGCGCGCCGTGCGGGAACGCGTGCTGGGAAAGAGCATATGAGCACCCTGCTGCAGGTGCAGGGCCTGGCCAAGCGCTACGGCGCGCAAAGCGTCTTCGAAAACGTAAATCTTGAGGTGCAGCGCGGCGAATTCGTCGCCATCATCGGCGACTCGGGCGTGGGCAAGTCCACGCTGCTCAACTGCCTGGCCGGGCTGGATCACTGGGACGCCGGCCAGGTGCTGCACGAGGGCCAGAACCTGGGCCGGCTGGACGAGCGCCAGCGCGCCCTCTGGCGCCGCAGCCATGTGGGCTTCGTGTTCCAGGCCTTTCATGTGCTGCCGCATCTGGACGTGGCGCAGAACGTGGGCTTGCCACTATTGCTTTTGAAGCAAGCGGATGCCGCACGCGTGACTCAGATACTGGCCGCCGTGGGCCTGCAGGGGCTGGGCGCACGCCTGCCGCATGCATTGAGCGGCGGCCAGCTGCAGCGCGTAGCCATCGCCCGCGCCCTGGTGCACCGCCCGGCCCTGCTGCTGGCCGACGAGCCCACCGGCAACCTCGACCCGGGCACGGCGGCGCGCATCATGCAGCTGCTCATCGAGCAGACGCGCGAACATGGCGCGGCGCTGGTCTTGGTCACGCACTCGGGCGCGGCGGCGGCGCGCGCCGACCGCGTGCTGCGCCTGACGGCCCATGGCATACAGGCTGCCGAGGACGGCGCTGCGCCCGCTTCAGGCCATCAACCGCCATAGAGCCAGGGCTGGTCGAGCAGGCGCTCGCCCAGCGCGCCCATGGCCATGTCGCGCCCCCAGCGCAGCAGCCCACCGGCATGAAAAATCTCCCCGTTGCGCTGCGAGCGCTGCTGCACGCGGGCGTTGCGCTGCCAGCGGTTGAGGGCGTAGCGGCGCAGGCACAGCTGCGCCTCCACGTCATGCAGAGCCAGGGACTGTTCCAGCTCCACCGCATCCTCGATCGCCATGCCCGCGCCCTGGGCCAGGTAGGGCCGCATGGGGTGGGCGGCATCGCCCAGCAGCGCCACCAAGCCACGCGCCATCTCCTGCGGGCCGGCGACGGGCGGGCGATCCAAGAGCGGCCACAGGCGCCAGCCATGGCCATAGTGCGGCACGGCGCGGATCAAGTCCTGCAGCGGCGTGCAGGCCTGCGCCAGCGCGGCCTCCAGCTCGGCGGCATTGGCGCCGTGGTTCCAGGAGTCGAGGTCGGCCGGCGGCTGGCCATGGCGGATCGCCACCACGTTGAGCAGCTCGCCGCGACGCAGCGGGTACTGCACCACATGCAGATCGGGGCCCAGCCACACGGTGACCGCGCTGGAGCGCAGCTTCTTCGGCAGCGCATCCTGGCGCAGCACGGCGCGGTACGCCAGGTGGCCGGAGGCGCGCGTGGGCGCCTCGCCCAGCAATTGCGCGCGTATGCCGCTGCGCAGCCCGTCGGCGCCGATGAGGGCGTCGCCCTCCACCTCGATGCTCTTGCCGTCACCCCGGGTCAACAGCACGCTGACGGCGCCGTCCTGCTCCGCATAGCGCTCCACGCGGTGGTTCAGGTTCAGGTGCACCAGGGAGGATTTGCGCGCGACGTCCAGCAGCATCCCATGCAGATCCGCGCGATGGATGGTGGCGTAGGCCGCGCCGTAGCGCTCGATCGCCGTGGCGCCCAGGCGCAGCGCGCCCAGCTCGGCGCCGCTGATGGCGCTGCGCACGCATAGCCGTCCGGGGAAGGCCGCCACCGCCTGCAAGGCGCGATGCAGGCCCCAGGCCTGCAGGCGCCGCACCACGTTGGGGCCGATCTGCACGCCCGCGCCCACCTCGGTGAATTCGCCTGCGCGCTCGAACAACCGTACCTCCCAGCCCGCGCGCGCGCTGCCCAGCGCCGCCGCCAGCCCGCCGATGCCGCCGCCGGCAATCAAGACTTGTTTTTGCATGCCGTGATTGTCGGTTGTGCGTGGTGCGTGGGGTGCGTTGAGCGCCGTGCGTTGGCTCCCGCGCAAAACGCCCAACGCCCAACGCTCACTCTTCCAGCAGCTGTCGCAGCACGAAGGGCAGGATGCCGCCGGCGCGGTAGTAGTCGACCTCGATCGGCGTGTCGATGCGCAGCGTCACGGCCACCTGCTGCTGGGAACCATCGGCGCGGTGGATGACCAGGCGCGCCTCGCTTTGCGGCGTCAGGTCTGCGTCGGGCAGCACGTCGATGACCTCGTCGCCCTTGAGGCCCAGGCTCTCCCACGAATCCCCCGCGTGCAGCTGCAGCGGCAGCACGCCCATGCCGACGAGGTTGGAGCGGTGGATGCGCTCGAAGCTCTTGGCGATCACGGCCTTGATGCCCAGCAGCTGCGTGCCCTTGGCGGCCCAGTCGCGGCTGGAGCCGGTGCCGTATTCCTCGCCGGCAAAGATCACCGTCGGCGTCTTGTTCGCCACGTACAGCATGGCGGCGTCGAAGATGGCCATCTTGCTGCCGCGCTGCGCGCCCTCACCCTGGTACAGCGTCATGCCACCCTCTTCGCGCGAGCCATCGGCCAGCGGCGGGATCATCAGGTTCTTGATGCGCACGTTGGCAAAGGTGCCGCGCATCATCACGTCGTGGTGGCCGCGGCGCGAGCCATAGCTGTTGAAGTCCGCCTTGGTCACGCCATGCTCGCGCAGCCACAGGCCGGCGGGCGAGCTCTCCTTGATGGAGCCGGCGGGGGAGATATGGTCGGTGGTGATGGAGTCGCCAAAAAGCGCCATGATTCTGGCGCCAGGCACCGCTGTTTCTGCGGTTACCGCTACAGTATCAAGAGCAAAATCGGTGAAGAACGGCGGCTCGGCAATATAGGTGCTGCCGGGCCACGAATAGGCTTCGCCGCTCACGCCGTGGATCTGATCCCACAGCTCGCCGGGCTCGGTCTTGATCTTGGCGTAGTTCTCGCGGAAGGCCTGGCCGTTCATGGCGTAGTTCATGAGGGCGTGGACTTCCTCGCTGCTGGGCCAGATGTCGCCCAGAAAGATGTCCTTGCCCCCCTTGCCCTGGCCGAGGGGCTCGGTCATCAAGTCCTTGAGCATGGTGCCGGCGATGGCGTAGGCCACGACGAGCGGCGGGCTGCTCAGGAAGTTGGCCTTGATGCTGGGGTGGATGCGCGCCTCGAAGTTGCGGTTGCCCGAGAGCACGGCCGCGCACACCAGGTCATGTTCCGCGATGGCCTCGTTGAGCTCGGCCGTCAGGTCGCCCGAGTTGCCGATGCAGGTGGTGCAGCCATAGCCGGCCAGGGCAAAGCCGAGCTTTTCCAGGTAGGGCAGCAGGCCGGTCTGGGTCAGGTACTCGGTGACGATGCGCGAGCCGGGCGCGAGCGAGGTCTTGATGTGCGGCTGCACCTTCAGCCCCGCCTCCACCGCCTTCTTGGCCAGCAGGCCGGCCGCCAGCAGCACGCTGGGGTTGGAGGTGTTGGTGCAGCTGGTGATGGCGGCAATCAGCACGTCGCCGCTGCCCACCGTGGGGTGCGCGCCCTTGGGCGCGTGGTGCGTGCGTGCGTCGATGTGCTGCACCTCCAGGCGTGGCTTGTTGTGCACCATTTCGGCCTCGAAGCGCGGTGCGCCGTCAGCGGGAGGCAGCTCAGCCGGCACGGCATGGGCCGACGCATGCCCTTCAATGGGGTAACGCTCGGACAGGCGCTCGGCCGGCAGGTTGAAGCCGGCTTTTTCCACTGGCTGGGAGAACAGGCTGGTGAACTGCTGCTTGACATGGCCGAGTTCGATGCGATCCTGCGGGCGCTTGGGACCGGCCAGGCTGGGCGTGACCGTGCCCAAGTCGAGGCACAGTACCTCCGAATAATGGATGTCGCCAGCACGCGGAATACCAAACAGGCCCTGGGCCTTGAGGTAGGCCTCCAGGGCTTCGATTTCTTCCTCGGTGCGGCCGGTGCCGCGCAGGTAGTCCAGCGTGTTGTCATCCACCGGGAAGAAGCCCATGGTGGCGCCGTATTCGGGCGACATATTGCCGATGGTGGCGCGATCCGGCACGGAGAGCGAGCGCGTGCCCTCGCCAAAGAACTCCACGAACTTGCCCACCACCTTGGCTTTACGCAACTGTTCCGTCACGGTGAGCACCAGGTCGGTGGCCGTCACGCCCTCGCGCAGCCGGCCGGTGAGCTCCATGCCCACCACGTCGGGCGTGAGGAAATACAGCGGCTGGCCGAGCATGGCCGCCTCGGCCTCGATGCCGCCCACGCCCCAGCCGACCACGCCGATGCCGTTGATCATGGTGGTGTGGCTGTCGGTACCGACGAGCGAATCCGGGTAGTACACGCCGTCGCTGCGCTGATGCACGCCGCGCGCCAGGTATTCCAGATTCACCTGGTGCACGATGCCAAAGCCCGGCGGCACGACGCGGAAGGTGTCAAAGGCCTGCATGCCCCACTTCATGAACTCGTAGCGCTCGCGGTTGCGCTTGAATTCGAGCTTCATGTTCATGCCCAGGGACTGCTTGGTGCCGTAGTGATCCACCATGATGGAGTGATCGACCACCAGATCCACCGGCACCAGCGGCTCGACCTTCTTCGGATCCTTGCCCAGGCGCTGGGTGGCGCTGCGCATGGCAGCCAGATCGACCAACAGCGGCACGCCCGTGAAGTCCTGCAGCACGACGCGCGCCAGCACAAAGGGAATCTCATCCTTGCGCGGCGCATTCGCACCCCAGTTGGCCAGTTGCTGCACATGCTCGGGCGTGACCTTGCGCCCATCGCAATTGCGCAGCACCGACTCGAGCACGATGCGGATGGAAACCGGCAGGCGGCTCACGGCCGGATATTGGCGCGCCAGCTCGGGCAGTGAATAGAACCGGCCCTTCTTGCCCGACGCCGTGGCGAAAGTCTTGACGGTGGAAGCAAAGGCGTGACTTGGGGGGGGGGTAACGGCCATACAGCAACTCCGGTTGGGAATGACAACGTCCCATTCTGGCAGCGCAACGCGCCAGCGCCAATGGCCAGGGGCAATACCTTTGACTCATGCCATGGTTAAAACCTGGTACCGGCGCGCAGAGAAGCCGCATCTGCCAAGATCGGGTGCCAGCCAAGGCGTATCGGCGCTACATAGGCGCTACATAGGGGCTAATACGGGCTCATCGATGCCCCAAGCATCTTCCAACGATGAAAAACAAAAGCAAAAGCCCGCCAAAGGCGGGCTTTTGCTTAATCGGCACCGAATCAACTGGCCCGGAACTGACCCGGGCCAAGGCATTTCATGCCGGCCCGCGCCACAAACCAGTCCATACGGCCGATTCAGGCAGCCGGTTCACGCTGCAATGGCAAACTTTTCACGGTCTACGTTTTGAATCCACTTGGGCGCCTTGCCGCGGCCCGTCCAGGTCTGCCCCGTGGCGGGGTCGCGATATTTGGGCGCCACCTTGACACCGCTGCTGGCGGAAACGCGTGCGCCACGGCCAGTCGGGAAAACATCCTGCTGGGTCAAGCCATGTTCGGAAATCAGCTCGCGCACCTTGGCGACGGCAGCGCTCTTTTCACGGCGATGCGCCTCGGTGATCTGCAGCTCAAGGGCTTCGCGTTGCTTCAAAAGTTCTTTGTAGCTAGGGGTCATGACAGTAAGCAATGAGGTTAAAAATGAATTAACGGCGCGATTATATAGACATAAAACCGCCTGTGTCACAGCGTGTTCGTATAAATGAGTCCTGAACACCAAAGAAACTAGACATACCGGCAGTAACGCTGTTGATTCAATTAGTTACCGCCAACTTATTCGTAACAACCCGCATGGACGATGGCGCCAAATTCGGCCGCTTGCGCCAGCGCCAGGCCCAACGCGCGACAATTGGCGGCTTTCACCACCAACCTCAAACCATATGGCGCTTTATTGTGCAGGCGACATCCAGGGCTGCGACGATGCCTTTGAACGGCTGCTGTCCCTGATCGATTTTTCACCCAGCCGCGACAGCATTTATCTTCTGGGCGACCTGGTCAATCGCGGCCCCGCGTCTGCCGCGGTATTGCGCCGCTGCATGCAGCTGGAAGGCAGCGTGCACGTATTGCTGGGCAATCACGACCTGCACCTGCTGGCCACCGCGCATGGTGTGCGCCGGCCGTCGCGCCGCGACACGCTGGACGGCATCCTGCAGGCACCGGATCGTGCAGCGCTGCTGGACTGGATACGCCGGCAACCCCTGGCGCGGCAGATCGAACATGGCGGCGCCAAGTTGCTGCTGGTGCATGCCGGCGTGCTGCCGCAATGGGCACCCGAGGAGGTGCTGGCTTGCGCGGCCCAAGTGCAGGACATGCTGCGCGGCAGCAACCTGCCGGATTTTCTGCGCCAGATGTATGGCAACCAGCCGGATCACTGGGACGCCGGCCTGCAGGGCGCGGATCGCCTGCGCATCATCGTGAACGCACTCACGCGCCTGCGCTTTTGCACGCCCGAGGGGCGCATGGATTTCGAGAGCACGGAAAGCGCCGCCCAAGCCCCGGCCGGTCTGGTGCCCTGGTTCGATGCGCCCGGACGGCGCACGCAGGGCACGCTGATTGCGTTCGGCCACTGGTCTACGCTGGGCTTCATCAGCCGGCCCGACATTCTGGGCCTGGACACGGGCTGCGTCTGGGGCGGCGCCCTGAGCGCCGTGCGCTTTGGCGCGACGCTGGCCGAGCGCGAGCACTGCCAGGTGCGCTGCCCTCAGCAACAGCAGCCGGGGAAATAGTTGACTATGAAAAAAGAAGCTGCTTGCGCTTGACTGGCATACATCTCACCTTGAATTCAGGCTGAAATCACCACACAACAAGCGCAAACAGCTATCGTTTTAGCCAGCCACAGGCTTGAGCGCCGCAGCCATGCCGCTGGACTGCCACAGCGCGCCGTCCGCGCCCGCGGCCAGCACCGCAACGCCGGGGTGGCGCGCGCTCCAGGCCGGCACGGCCGCCATGCCCTGCACCATGAGGGCCGTACCCCAGCCGTTGACGGCCTGCACATCGCGCGCCAACAGGGCCACGCCATGCACGCCCTGGGTCGGCCAGCCGGTGTGCGGATCCAGCACATGGTGCAGGCGCCGGCCCTGGTGCACAAAGCCGCGCTCGTAGTCGCCCGAGGATGCGACCACGCCAAAACCCTCGACCTCGATGGCACCGAGCAGCTTCTCGGGCGCGCGCGGATCGCGCACGCCGACGCGCCAGGGGCGGCCCTGCAGCCGGCCGCTGGCGAGCACGTCGCCGCCGCCGTTGATGAGGGCGTTGGCAACGCCCTCGCGCTCCAGCACGCGCAGCCCCGCCGCCAGAATCGGCAGCTTGGCGATGCCGCCCAGATCCAGGGCCATGCCGGGGCTGGCCAGATAGGCCGTGCCGGCGCGTTCATCCAGTTGCAGCTGGCGCGCGCCCACATGGCGCAGCGCCGCAGAAATGTCGGCCGCAGCAGGCATGGCCTGCTGGCCAGGTTCGAAATGCCAGCCCGACAGCGCTCCCACCGTGGGGTCGAAGGCGCCTGCACTGCCCTGCCACACCGCTTGGGCGTTGCGCAAAATCGCCATCACCTCGGGCGACACGGCAACCGCATGGCGGCCGGACGCATCTCCAATACGCCGCACCACGCTATCGCCCTGATAGCGGCTCAGCAGGCCTTCCAGGCGCTGCATTTCTGCAAAGGCCAGATCCATGGCGGCCTGCAGTTGGCGGGCATCGCCGCCATCGGCGACGATGTCCACCCGCGTGCCCATGAAGTTGCGGCTTGCGCGCTGCGGCCCCTTGGCCTGCGCCAGCGCCGGGCTGGCCCAGCTCACGGCGCCCAGCAGCGGCAGCGCCAAAGCGAAGCGCCGCCGCGACAGCTGCCCGCCTTGCCTTGCATCGTTCATGGCACGCTCTCCTTGCATTACATCGACTGGTCGGCCATGAAGTCCACGGCGGCCTTGACCTCGTCGTCGCTGAGCGAAGACGCACCGCCACGCGCCGGCATCTGGCCCTTGGCGCCGGTGAAGCCCTCAAGCGCGTGCTTGTACAGCGTGTCCTTGCCCTGGGCGATGCGCGGGCCCCAATCGGCCTTGTCGCCAGGCTTGGGCGCACCGGCCACACCGGCGGCGTGGCACAGGGCGCAGGTCTTGCCATACACGCTCTTGCCAGCGGTGTTTTCCGCGGCCGGTGCTGCCGCCGGCGCTTCGGCGGCAGGGGCCGCAGCTGGCGCGGGCGCAGGCGCCGGCGCCTCGGCGGCAGGAGCAGGTGCGGGAGCGGGTGCTGGGGCCGGCGCCTCGCTCTTGCCGCAGGCGGCCAGCACCAGGGTTGCGGCGGCCAGCGCCATGGTCAGAGATGTCTTGTTCATGAATGCCTTTCCAGATGTTCTCAAGCCCCAGAGGCGGGGGCGTGCAGCATAAGCGCACTGCAGCGCTCCCACCTCGATTGGCGTGGCTGCCAGTGTGGTGTTTTCCAGAATTCACCAGTTGATTTACATCAACACCAAAACAAACATTTGGAGTGAACATTTGGCTGTCTCCGCCAAAGCGGCGGTTTTATCCTCGTCAACAGAACCTGCAACTGCACCATGGATTTACTCCGACTCCTGAACCGCCAGCGCCGGTGGATCATGGTGTGGCTCCTGCTGAGCCTGGGTTCGGCACTGGCCGCGCCACTGGTGCAGCCACGCACCATGGAGCTGATCTGCAGCAGCGGCAACGGCCTCGGCCTGGTGGTGCATTCCAGCAGCAACGCGGTACTCGACACCCTGGGCATGGACTGCCCCCTGTGCCTGCTAGGCGCCACGGCGCCGCCCCCCGCACGCCCCAACCTGCCGGCCCTGCCCCTGCCCCATTACACCCTCGTCCCGACCGCGGTCGTGCATGCCTTGCCACCCATGGCGGCACCGCCACCGGCGCGGGCGCCACCGCTTTCCCCTTCCGTTTACCCATCCTGAAAAGAGGACTTCCATGAGCGACAAGAAAGACAGCCTGAACACCGAAACCGCCGGCATGGGCCGCCGCCGTTTCCTCAACAGCGCCGCCATCGTCGGCCTGACGGCCGGTGTTGCCGCGTGCAACGACAAGCCTGCAGCAGCCCCGGCCGCATCGGCCCCCGCTGCTGCGCCCGCAGCGGCCCACAGCGACGCTGCCGCCAGCATCCACCTCAAGCCGGGCGAGCTCGACACCTACTACGGCCTGTGGAGCGGCGGCCACAACGGCGACATGCGCGTGCTGGGCCTGCCTTCGGGCCGCGAGATCCACCGCATCCCCTGCTTCGTGCCCGACGCGCTGGTGGGCTGGGGTATCACCAACGAATCCAAGGCCGTCATGGGCACCAAGGCCGACGGCTCGTTGCGCTACACGGTGGCCGACACCCACCACACCCATGCCTCCTACAAGGACGGCAACTACGACGGCCGCTACGCCTGGATCAACGACAAGATCAACAGCCGTATCGCGCGCATCCGCCTGGACTATTTCATCTGCGACAAGATTACCGACCTGCCCAACGTGCAGGGCTTCCACGGCATCTTCCCGGACAAGGCCGATCCGGTAGACCCCAACATCAACTACACCACGCGCGTGTTCTGCGGCGGCGAGTTCGGCATTCCCCTGCCCAACAACGGCAAGGACGCCAACAAGCCCGAGGCCTACCGCTCGGTTTTCAGCTGCGTGGACGCCGAGACCATGGACGTGCGCTGGCAGGTGCTGATCGACGGCAACTGCGATCTGGTGGCCACCTCGTATGACGGCAAACTGGCCGCCACCAACCAGTACAACACCGAAAACGGCATCCACTACGAGGACATGATGTCCGCCGAGCGTGACGCCTGCCTGTTCTTCAACGTGGCCCGCATCGAAGAAGCCGTGAAGGCCGGCAAGTTCAAGACCTATGGCGACTCCAAGGTGCCGGTGGTCGATGGCACGCACGAGGCCAACAAGGACGCCAAGACCGCTCTGGTGGCCTATGTGTCGGTGCCGAAGAACCCGCACGGCGTGAACGCCTCGCCCGATGGCAAGTACTTCATCTGCGCCGGCAAGCTCTCGCCCACCGCCACCACCATCGAGCTGACCAAGGTGCTGGACTGGTTCGACGGCAAGATGGAAAAGCTCGACGACGCCATCGTGGCCGAGGTCGAGATCGGCCTGGGCCCGCTGCACACCGCCTTCGACGGCCGCGGCAACGCCTACACCACGCTGTTCCTGGACAGCCAGATGGTCAAGTGGAACATCGAGAAGGCCATCGCCTTCCACAAGGGCGACAAGAACGCCAAGTACGTGGTGGATCGCCTGGACGTGCACTACCAGCCCGGCCACGTCAACGCCTCGCAGTCCGAGACCAAGGCGGCCGACGGCAAGTACCTCGCCGTGGGCTGCAAGTTCTCCAAGGATCGCTTCCTGCCGGTGGGCCCGCTGCACCCCGAGAACGAGCAGCTGATCGACATCTCGGGCGAGAAGATGGTGCTGCTGGCGGACCACCCGGTGCGCGGCGAGCCGCACGACTTCATCATCTTCAAGCGCGACCTGGTCAAGCCCAAGCAGGTGTATGACCTGGACGATTCGCCCCTGGCCATCAAGGACGCCAAGGAATCGGGCGTGTTCAGGAACGGCAAGAAGGTCACCGTCAAGCTCACCTCGCAGGCGCCGGCCTTCAGCCTGCGCGAGTTCACGGTGAAGAAGGGTGACGAGGTCACGCTGATCCTGACCAACCTGGACAAGATCGAAGACCTGACGCACGGTTTTGCCCTGCCCAAGTACAACGTGCAGTTCGTCATCAACCCGCTGGAGACCAAGTCGGTGACCTTCGTGGCCGACAAGCCCGGCGTGTTCTGGGCCTACTGCTCCACGTTCTGCCACGCGCTGCACCTCGAAATGCGTACACGCATGATCGTGGAGGCGTGACCATCCCCCTGAGGCGCTGCGCGCCTTCCCCCTTCTCTCTGCGCGCTGCGCGCTCCGGGAAGGGGGACGACGCCAGCGCGGCGGGGCGGCCCTTGCGCGGCGTCTCTCGCCTGGGTCGCGCCAGTTTTGCAGATCGTGCTCCAT
>JAFEER010000078.1 GCA_018240985.1 Pseudomonadota bacterium | reverse complement strand
GGCATGAAGGACAGCAAGGTCATCGTGGCCATCAACAAGGATCCCGAGGCGCCGATCTTCAGCGTGGCCGACTATGGGCTGGAGGCCGATCTGTTCACGGCCGTGCCGGAGCTGGTGAAGGCGCTGTAAGCCAGCCACGGGAGCCAGTCCTTTTTCGCCGCGGCCAGCGGCGGTTTTTTTGCTCAAAGGAGATATCCATGACCTATCTTTCTCGCCGGCAATGCCTGGTACAGGGCCTGGGCACAGCCGCCGCCCTGGCCGCGCCGCAATGGGCTTTCGCCCAGGGCAAATATCCCGCCAAGCCGGTACGTGTCATCGTGCCGTTTCCGCCGGGCGGTGCCACCGACATCGTGGCGCGCCTGGTGCTGCAGAAGCTCGGCGAGCAGGTCGGCCAGTCCTTCATCGTGGACAACAAGGGCGGTGCCAACGGCATGATAGGCACGGCGGAGGTGGCGCGCGCCACGCCCGACGGCTACACGCTGCTGCTCAACACATCCGGCGCGCAGACCCTGAGCCCGGTGATCTACAAGGCCAACTACGAGGCGCTGAATAGCTTCGAGCCCATCTCCCTGATCTGCGACGTGAGTTTCATCGTCATCGCGCGCAAGGATCTGCCGGTCAGCAACATGCAGGAGCTGATCAAGCTGGCGCAAAGCGGCAAGCCGCTGTCCATGTCCTCGGGCAGCGCCATCATCAATCTCATGAGTGAGGAATTCAAACGCCTCATCAAGGCGCCGCAGATCGTCAACGCCCAGTACAAGGGAACGGGGCCGCAATGGCAGGCGGTGGTGGCGGGCGAGGTGGATTTCTCTCTCGATCCGTTCGCCGCGGTGGAGATGATCCGCGCCGGCCGCGTGAAGGCGCTGGGCGTGCTGTCGTCGCAGCGCGCCGTGTCCTTTCCCAACGTGCCCACGCTCAAGGAGCAGGGTGTCGAGGGCATGGACTTCGCATCCTGGGCCGGCCTGCTCGCGCCCAAGGGCACGCCCAAGGAGATCGTGGACTACCTGGCCCAACACATGGACAAGGTGATGCAGATGCCCGACGTGATCGCCAAGCTCAAGTCCTACGACTACTTCCCGCGTCGTAACACGCGCGAGGAGTTTGCCAAGCTGATCGACTCGGACAACAAGCGCTGGCAGCGCATCGTCAAGGAGACGGGGTTCAAGATCAATTGACGCTGCTTGGGAAGGGGCGGTCAATTTTTGGCAGTCAAGAAAACTTGATTGGCAACCAGTCTCCGATGGCCTGTCTTACTCCCTCCCCCTCTGGGGGAGGGCAGGGTGGGGGCCAGCGACGCTCGCGCGTCGATGCCGGCAAGATGCCGGCGCTCCAGCCCCATCCCAACCGCGATGCCCCGGGTGCTTGCATCGCCTGATGCCTCATGCGCTGGGGGCGCGGAGGGCGGCTTATGCGGGGCGTTCTTCGTGGCCGTCGATGCGCAGCGCGATCTTGCCGAACTGCGCCCCGGACTCCAGGCGATCCAACGCGGCATGCACCTCGTCCAGCGGGTATTCGCTGTCGATGACCGGGCGCAGGCCGGTGCGCTCCACGAAGGCGAGCAGGTCGCGGAATTCGCCCAGCGAACCCAGGCTGGAGCCGAAGATCTGCAGCTGCCGCACGAAGAGACGGCGCAGGTCGGCACCGGGCTGGTCGCCCGTGGTGGCGCCGCAGGTGACCAGGCGCCCGCCGCGCACCAGCGACTTCATGGCCGATGGCCAGGTGGCGGCGCCCGTATTCTCGAACACCACGTCCACGCCGCGGCCGCCCGTGAGGGCCATGACCTGTTTCGCCACGTCCTGGGTCTTGCCGTTGATCCCATGATCCGCCCCCAGGGCGCGGGCCTGTTCGAGCTTGGAGTCCTCGCGCGACGTCACGATCACGCGCGCGCCCGTGGCCTTGGCCAGCTGCAGGGCCGCCAGCGACACGCCGCCGCCGATGCCGAACACCAGCACCGTCTCCCAGGGCCTGAGGCGCGCCTTGGACATCAGCATGCGCCAGGCCGTGAGGTGGTTCACCCCGAGGGCGGCTGCCTCGGGGAAGCTCAGGTGGGCGGGTTTGGGAAAGACCTGCGTCGCTGGCACCTGGATCCATTGGGCAAACGTGCCGTCGCGATGCTCGCCCAGGAACTGGATGCGCGTGCACAGCGCGCTGTCGCCGTGCAGGCAGAACTCGCAGCGGCCGCAGGCCACGCCCGGGTGGACGAGCACCTCCTGCCCAGGACGCAGCAGCGGGTCGGCCGCGTCGCAGTCCTCCACGGTGCCGGCCGCATCCAGCCCCAGGATCTGCGGCAACCGGTGCGTGATGCCGGCGCCGCTGTTGCGCATATACAGATCGACCTGGTTGAGGGTGGCGGCGCGCACGCGGATGCGCGCCTCGCCGGGTGCGCGCTGCGGGAGCTGGTGCTCGCGCACCTCGACCACTTCGTTGCCGCCGTGGTCGGTGATGAAGGCTGCTTTCATGTGATTTCCTTGTGGGTGAGGGGCAGGGTGGCGTTCATGCGCGTCACACCTTGCCGCTTTGCAGCAGCTCGCGCACGGACTCGCGCAGCTTGAACTTCTGGATCTTTCCCGACGGCGTGGCGGGCATGGCGTCCTTGAGCACCAGTTTTTCCGGGATGTATTGCAGGGCCACCTTCTGGGCCTTCAGGAATTCCACGATGCTGGGCAGGTCGATGCTCTGGCCGGGCCTGGGCACGACGATGGCGCAGGCGCGCTCGCCCAGGCGCTCATCGGGGTAGGCCACGATGGCGGCCATGGCGATGGCCGGGTGCTTGTAGAGCAGGGACTCGATCTCCATCACCGGAATGTTCTCGCCGCCGCGGATGATCACGTCCTTGCTGCGGCCCGTGATGCGCACGTAGCCGCGTGCGTCGATGTAGGCCAGGTCGCCGGTGTCGAACCAGTCGCCTTCGTCGGTGCCGTTGAGCTGCGGGCGTTTCAGGTAGCCGCCGAAGTTGGAGCATGCGCGCAGCAGCAGCCGGCCCGATGCATCGGGCGGCAGGGCGTTGCCATCCACGTCCACCACCTTGATCTCCACGCCCGGCAGCGGGCAGCCGTCGGTGTGCACGGAGCGCTCGTCGTCATCCTCCGGCCGCGTGAGCGTGACGGCGCCGTTCTCGCTCATGCCCCAGGCCGACACCACCTTGGCGCCCAGCGTGGCGCGTGCCTGCTCCACCAGCGGCCCCGGGATCGGTGCGCCCGCACACAGGAAGATGCGCAGCGTGGGCACGCCCTGGCCGCCGGCCTGCACGTCCTCGGCCACGGTGCGCGCCAGGTCGGTGAGGAAGGGCGTGGACGCCATGGTGAAGCTCACGCGCTCTGCCTGGATGAGCGCGATGGCCTTCTTCGGCTCCCAGATGTCCTGCAGCACGGCGGCGGTCTGCAGCAGCACGGGCATCATCAGCCCGTACATGAAGCCGGTCTGGTGCGCCATGGGCGAGGCCATGAGCACCACGTCGTCCGCGCCCAGGTGCAGGCGCTCGGCGTAGGGCACGATGTTGGAGAACAGCGTGTTCGCCGAGTGCATCACGCCCTTGGGCTCGCCCGTGGTGCCCGAGGTGTAGATGAGCTGGGTCACGTCGTCGGGGCCGGGGCGGTTGCGCGTGAGGATGTCGCGCGCGTCGGCAGCCTTTTCCCACTCCGGGCCGCCAAGCAGCGCCTCGAAGCTGTTCGCGCCCTGGCCGCCGATGGCGATGACGTGCTTCAAGTCGGGCAGGCTGGGCTGCAGGGCGGTGACCATCTGCTCGAAATCGAAGCCACGGAAAGTCTTGGGCACGATCATGACCTTGGCCTCGCCATGCCTGAGCATGAACGACAGCTCGCGCTCGCGGAAGATGTGCATCAGCGGGTTCATCACCGCGCCGATGCGCGAACACGCCAGGTAGGTCAGCGTGAACTGCCACCAGTTG
>JAFEER010000077.1 GCA_018240985.1 Pseudomonadota bacterium | reverse complement strand
GCGCATGGAGACGGTGTTCGATGCATCGCATTCCAGCGCCATATTCAGCCGGGTGCCGGCCCGCGCCGCCAGCGCTTCGGCCAGCACGCGCAGGCCGTGCTCGGTACTGGGCAGGATCATCGGCACTTCGCCCAGCTTGCCGACCAGAAACGTCGGGCCGATGTAGCTCCATGAAGCCGGAGTCACCAGCATCAGGTCTTCCTCCAGCAGCACATCCTGGTTCAACCCGCTGTGCTGCTCGGGGGAGTAGAGGAGCGCCATGTCCACCTCGCCCGTGGCCAGCCATCCCAGGATGGGGCCTGCCAGGCCTTCGACGAAGCGCAGCTTGGTGGTGGGAAAGCGTTGCTTGAGGGCGGCACCGATCAGGCCGAAGGCCGTGGTGGCGATGGTGGGCTGAGCGGCGATCACCAGCTTGGCAGGCCCCTTGGCCGTGCAGGTGTGCACCGCGTCGCAGGCCTCCGAGATCGTGGCGGCCACCTGCTGCGCGTAACCGAGCAAGGTGTTGCCCGCCTCGGTCAGTACGACGCCCCGGCCACTGCGGCTGAACAGGCGAGTGTCCAGCGCGGCCTCCAGGCGTGCGATCTGCCGGCTGACCGTGGATTGGTCAGAGCCCAATTCCAGCGCCGCACGCGAGAAGCTGCCGGTGTTGGCCACACAGGCAAAGCAAGCCAGATCATCGGAGTTCAAAGGCGGCATGGTCTACCATCGTGCGTGTTCATCCACGCCCGTCAGTTTAGGCCAGGGTATAGGCCGTCTTGACCGTGGTGTAGAACTCCTGCGCATAGCGCCCCTGCTCGCGCGGGCCGTAGCTGCTGCCCTTGCTGCCACCGAACGGCACGTGGTAGTCCACGCCGGCGGTGGGCAGGTTCACCATCACCATGCCGGCCTGGCTGTGGCGCTTGAAGTGCGTGGCGTATTTGAGGCTGGTGGTGGCGATGCCGGCGGACAGGCCGAACTCGGTGTCGTTGGCCACGGCCAGTGCCTCCTCGTAGTCCTGCACGCGGATGACGCTGGTCACGGGGCCAAAGATCTCCTCGCGATTGATGCGCATGGTGGGTGCGCTATCGGCAAACAGCGCCGGGGCCATGAAGAAGCCCTCGTGGCCGCTGCCCGTGTGGCAGGCGATGCGTGATCCGCCCGTCAGCAGTTGTGCGCCCTCGGCCTTGCCGATCTCGACATAGGAGAGGTCCTGCTCCAGCTGCGCCTGGCTGACCACCGGCCCCATGTCCGTACCTTGCGCCAGCGCGGCACCGACCTTGATGGCCTCGACCCGGGCCTTGAGCGCTTCAACAAAGGCGGGGTAGATCTTGTCGGTGACGATGATGCGACTCGATGCCGTGCAGCGCTGGCCCGTGGAGTAGAAGCAGCTTTGGGCCGACAGCTCCACGGCCTGCTTCAAGTCCGCATCGTCGAGCACCACCTGCGGGTTCTTGCCGCCCATCTCCAGCTGGACTTTTTTGCCATTGGCGACGCAGGCGGCTGCAATGCCACGGCCCACGCCCACCGAGCCGGTAAAGCTGATCGTCGCCACGTGGGGGTGGTTGACCAGCGCCTCGCCAATCACGCGGCCACGGCCCATGACCAGGTTGAACACGCCGGCGGGGATGCCGCTGCGATGAATGATGTCGGCCAGTGCCCAGACGCTGCCCGGCACCAGATCGGCGGGCTTGATGACCACGCAGTTGCCAAAGGCCAGGGCCGGAGCGATTTTCCAGGCCGGAATGGCGATGGGGAAGTTCCACGGCGTGATCAGTCCGACCACGCCGATCGGCTCGCGCGTGATCTCCACGCCTATGCCGGGGCGCACAGAGGGAAGCGTCTCGCCCGAAAGACGCAGGCATTCCCCGGCAAAGAACTTGAAGATCTGCCCGGCGCGCATGACCTCGCCAATGGCTTCACCGCGCACCTTGCCTTCCTCGCGGGCCAGCAGCTCGCCGAGTTCCTCCTTGCGCGCGAGGATCTCCGAGCCGATCTTGTCCAGCGCATCGGAGCGCGCCTGGATGCCCGAGGTGCTCCAGGCGGGGAACGCAGCCACGGCGGCGGCCACGGCGGCCTCCACATCGGCGGCATCGCCCTGGGCGTATTCGCCAACCACATCGGCCAGATGGCTGGGGTTGAGGTTGGGGGCGTAGGTCTTGCCGGCCGTCCATTGGCCGTTGATCAGGTTGTCGCGCTTGGTGGTCATGGTGATCCAGTCAGGGAATTGAACGGGGGGCGGGACGCAGCAGGCTGCGGTCGATGTCGCCCAGACGGTTGATGCCCAGCAGCGCCATGTCGCGGTCGACCTCGGTGCGCAGGATGCCGATGGCATGGCGCACGCCGGCGCCGCCGGCCGCGGTCGCGGCAAAGTTGAACGAACGGCCGTTGAACACGCATTGCGCGCCCAGCGCCAGCGCCTTGAGCACGTCCGTGCCGCGGCGTATGCCGCTGTCCATCATCACGGTGAGGCCCGGCGCCGCGTCCACGATCTCGGGCAGCACGTCCAGCGGAGACAGGGCGCCGTCGAGCTGGCGGCCGCCGTGGTTGCTGACGATGATGCCGTCGGCCCCGGCGTTCTGTGCGCGCAGCGCGTCTTCCTTGCGCATCACGCCCTTGACGACCAGCGGGCCTTGCCACAGGCGGCGCACCACCTTGAAATGCTCCCAGGACAGGTGGTCGCGCGCGACCATGTCGCGCTGCACGTTGGCCGACAGGATCGGCGCTCCGCGCTCGGCGCGCCAGTTCTCGAAATGCGGCATGCCGTGCGCGAGCAACGTGCGCCCGAAGGTGCCCAGCAGCCAGCGCGGATGGCTGATGCCGTCCCAGGCCAGCCGGGCGCTGGGCTTGAGCGGTGTCGAAAAGCCGTTCTTGGCGTAGCGCTCGGGGTTGACTTGCACGGGCAGATCCACGGTGACCACCAGCGTCTTGAAGCCAGCCGCGGCAACGCGGCGCAGCATCTCGGCGATGCGCGCGTCGTCGCCCGGGATGTAGGCCTGGAACCAGGTGTTGGGCGCGGCGGCGGCCACTTCCTCCATGCGGATCAGCGAGGCTCCGCTCATGATCGCCGGAATGCCGCTTTCCTGCGCCGCCTGGGCCAGCACGATGTCGCCGCGATAGCACCACATGGCCGCCAACCCGACCGGCGAGATGCCGAACGGCGAGGCATAGGACTGGCCGAACAGCGAGATGGCCTGCGAGCGCTGTGCCACGCCCTCCAGGATGCGCGGCGTGAACGCCCAGCGCGAGAACGCCTCGCGGTTGAAGCGCATCGACTGCTCGTCGTCCGCGCCGTTGGCGATGTAGCTGTAGAGCTGCCGCGGCAGGCGGGCGCGGGCCATGGGCTGGAAGTCGTCCAGGCAACGGGCGGATTGGAGGTTTCTCATCTTTTTATAGCTGTTGGCGCTTGTTGCACAAGGCCTATAGGCAGATATGGCTGAAATTATGAATAGGCTCATGCTAACGCCCTGCAGCGGCCTGCGCCGTGCGTGCTGCGCATAGCTGGTATGCACGGGCGCTGCAGCGCATGGCGGCGCCGCTGCCTACGCTTGCGGTCTATTCCCACAACCGTCAGCCCATCATGAGTGACTCCACGAAATTCCCGAGCCGGACTGCAGGGCGCGCCCTGGTGGCGGCATTGCGCACGCATGGCGTCGAGCGTGTCTTCTGCGTTCCCGGCGAAAGCTATCTGGAAGTCCTGGATGCCCTGTACGACGAAAAAAGCATTGAACTGATCGTTGCAAAGCACGAGGGTGCGGCGGCCAACATGGCCGAGGCCGACGGCAAGTTGACCGGCCGGCCCGGCATCTGCATGGTCACGCGCGGGCCCGGAGCCACGCATGCCAGCATCGGAGTGCACATCGCGCAGCAGGATTCCACGCCGATGATTTTGTTCGTCGGCCAGATCGCGCGCGGGCACAAGGGCCGCGATGCCTTCCAGGAGGTGGACTACCAGCAGATGTTCGGCGGCATGGCCAAGCTGGTCATGGAGATCGACGACCCCGAGCGCATGCCCGAGCTGATGGCCAAGGCCTTCAACGCCGCCATGGCCGCCCGGCCAGGCCCCGTGATCGTGTCGCTGCCCGAGGACATGCTGACCGAGCAGACCACCGCGCCCGACTGCGCGCCGATCGCCGTCCAGGCTCCCGCCGTCAGCGAGACGGCCACGGCGGCCATTGCCGAAACCCTGCGCGCGGCACAGCGTCCGCTGGTCATCGTCGGCGGCAGCAACTGGTCTGACGAGGCCTGCGCCGACCTGCGTTCCTTTGTTAAGGCATGGAACCTGCCCGTGGCCTGCTCGTTCCGCCGCCAGGACGTGCTGGACAACACCAACCCCCACTACGTGGGCCATCTGAGCCTGGGCATGAGCCCGGCGCTCAGGCAGATGGTGAGCGAGGCCGACGTGATCCTGGTCATAGGCACGCGGCTGGGCGACATCGCCACCGATGCCTATACGCTGCTGAACGTCCCGAAGCCGAAGCAGCGGCTCATCCACTGCCACCGCGATGCGCGCGAGCTGGGCCGGGTCTACCAGCCGGAAATCGCCGTCCAGGCCGACGCATCGACACTGCTGCAGGCGCTGAACGGCGCCGAGGCGCCCAAGGCCCCGGCCTGGAGCGACTGGACCGCGCAGGGGCGGGCCGCCTTCGCCGCCTACACGGCGCCACGCCCCGTGAACCCCGCGATCCACGGCGTAGACCTGACCCAGGCCATGCTGCACCTGGCCGAGACGCTGCCCGCCAACGCCATCGTGACCAATGGCGCCGGCAATTACTCCGTCTGGCTGCACCGCTTCTACCGGTACCGCGCGCCGCGCACCGAGCTGGCCACCACCTGCGGCTCCATGGGCTACGGCCTGCCGGCGGCCATCGCCGCGGCGCTGCGGCACAAGGACCGCCCGGTGGTCTGCGTGGCCGGCGACGGCTGCTTCATGATGTACGCGCAGGAGCTGGCCACCGCCGTGGAATACGGCGCGCCGCTCATCGTTCTGGTGGCCAACAACGGCATGTACGGCACCATCCGCATGCACCAGGAGCGCGACTACCCGGGCCGCGTGTCCGGCACCCGGCTCCAGGGCCCCGACTACGCCGCGCTGGCCCGCGCCTGCGGCGCCCATGGCGAGCGCGTCACCAGCACCCAGGACTTCCCCGCCGCGTTCGCTCGGGCGCAGGCCGCAGGCGGCGTGGCCCTCATCGAGCTGGTGACCGATCCCCTGCAGATCACCCCCGACAAGCGCATGGCCTGACCCATGACAGCCATCACGACCATCACACCACCAAGGAGACTGCAATGAAGCTAAATACCCTCACTCTCACCCGCCGCTGCGCCCTGGCCTGCCTGCTGGGCGCGGCCCTGTCCGGCGCCCAGGCGCAAACCCCCGCCTGGCCCGACAAGCCCATCAAGATCGTCGTGCCCTTCGCACCGGGCGGCGGCACGGACCAGGTCGCCCGCATGGTGGCCGTCGAGATCGCCAAGGACCTGGGCCAGCCCGTCATCGTCGAGAACAAGCCCGGCGCCGCCGGCAACCTGGGTGCCGACTTCGTGGCCAAGAGCGCGCCCGACGGCTACACCCTGCTGTGGGGCACCGTGGGCACCCAGTCCATCAACCAGCTCGTGAGCAAGAAGCTGCCCTACGACTCCCAGAAGGACTTCAAGCCGGTCTCCATGGTCGCGTCGTATCCCAACCTGTTGGTTGTGCCCATGACCAGCCCCGCCAAGAGCGTGGCCGAGCTGGTGGCGCTGGGCAAGACCAGGCCCCTGACCTACGCATCTTCGGGCGTGGGCAGCACGCAGCATCTGTCCGGGGCCATGCTGTCAGCCCAGACCGGGCTGCCCATGACGCATGTCCCCTACAAGGGCAGCTCGCAGGGCATGACCGACGTGATCGGCGGCCAGGTGGACATGTTCTTCGACAACATGCCGGTGGCCTACACCATGGCCAAGGGCGGCAAGGTGCGGCCGCTGGCGGTGACCGGTACCAAGCGCTTCCCGCTGCTGCCCGAGATCCCGACCATGCTGGAGCTGGGTTACAAGAATTTCGTGACCATTTCCTGGAACGGCCTGCTGGCACCGGCAGGTGCGCCAGACGCCGTCGTGCACAAGCTCGATGCCGCCGTCAAGAAGGCCGTGATGACCCAGAGCTTCGCGGACAGGCTGATTCAGTCGGGCATCGAGCGCAACTACAAGGATTCCGCCGATTTCGCCAAGTACATCCGGGAGGAATACGCCCAGTGGGGCAGCTTCGTCCAGGCCAACCACATCAGCGCGGACTGAAGCGGTATGACAAGCACGATCGCCACCAGGCTGGTTGAAGCGCTGGGCCAGGATCGCGTGTTGACGAGCGCCGACGACGTCGCCCCCTGGCTGTCCGACTGGCGCGGCCTCTACCGGGGCCAGGCCCAGGCCGTGGTGCGGCCGCGCACGGTGGACGAGGTATCGCGCTGCCTGGCGCTGTGCAACGCAACCGGCACGCCGGTCGTGCCGCGCGGCGGCAACACCGGCCTGTGCGGCGGCGCCGCGC
The DNA here is from genome assembly GCA_018240985.1 of Pseudomonadota bacterium. Lineage (GTDB taxonomy): Bacteria > Pseudomonadota > Gammaproteobacteria > Burkholderiales > Burkholderiaceae_C > Alicycliphilus. Next base: position 531 of record JAFEER010000077.1, on the reverse strand, counting down.
CCGACGGGGACGGGCGCGGCATCGTGCTGAGCCTGGATCGGATGAACGCCATCCGCTCGCTGGACACCGTGGGCAACACCCTGGTGGCCGAGGCGGGCTGCATCCTCGGCAACCTGCGCCGCGCCGCGCAGGAGGTGGGGCGGCTGCTGCCGCTGAGCCTGGGGGCCGAGGATTCGTGCCAGATCGGCGGCAACCTGGCCACCAACGCGGGCGGCGTCAACGTCGTGCGCTTCGGCATGGCGCGCGAACTGGTGCTGGGCATCGAGGCGGTGCTGCCGTCGGGCGAAATCTTCCACGGCCTGCGCACGCTGCGCAAGGACAACACCGGTTACGACCTCAAACAGCTTTTCATCGGCGCGGAGGGCACGCTGGGCGTCATCACCGCCGCATCGCTGCGCCTGTTCGCGCGCGCCGACACGCGCTCGGTCGTGCTGGCGGGGGTGGAATCCCCGGTGCAGGCGCTGGCGCTGTACGAACTGCTGTTCGAGCGCTGCGGGCCGCGGCTGCAGGCCTTTGAGTTCTTCACCGGCG
>JAFEER010000076.1 GCA_018240985.1 Pseudomonadota bacterium | reverse complement strand
GAGCATTGCCGATGCGAAGGACTTGCGCGCCCAACGCGAATCGGCCTTCCGCAACCCGCCAGTCGCGCAGCGCCCAGCGGCCTCTGCCTCGGCATCGGCGCAGTCGGAGAGGGCTGGCGGGTGAGTTGCCTCGACCCCAATGAGCGCGAGCGCGACCTCCAGCGCGCCGCCGGTCACGATGTTGATCGCGCGGCGTGTTCGGTGAGGGCAGCCCATCGTTTTAGAGGGCTATATGGCCGGCATGCAGGCTGCGGCAAGTCAGTTTCCCGGTCATATGGGCGGCGCTCTGATCGCGCCCCCGGGCAACCCGGGGCAAGGTGGGGAAAGCTGCTATCGCATGCTGTTGGCGGTCTGGCTGTATCCCTGAAAAACAACCCGCGCCTAAGCGCGTCGAAGATTCTTCACAGGAGTCAATATGAATGAGCTCAATGGATATCACTTCGAAGACCTTGAGGTCGGTATGAGCGCCAGCTTTGCCAAAACCATTACGGAGGCGGATATCGTGCTGTTCGCCGGCGCTTCGGGTGACAACAACGCCGTGCACATCAACGAGGAATTCGCGAAGGGAACGGTTTTCGAAGGACGGATCGCGCACGGGATGCTGACGGCCAGCGTGATTTCCGCCGCCATCGCGGGGCGGCTGCCGGGACCCGGAACCATTTACCTCGGACAGAACCTGCGCTTCAAGGCACCAGTACGGCCAGGCGACACCGTGAATGCTGTGGTGACCGTCAAGGAGCTTATCCCGGAGAAGCGTCGCGTCACGTTGCACACCATCTGCAAGGTGGGGCCTCTGGTGGTCATCGATGGTGAAGCTTCGGTGATGCCTACCTCTCGCGCAGCACAAAAAGCGAACGTATAGACGAGTCGCTCCAAAAAAAGAAAAGCTGACTATGACCACGCCTGTTTCTATTCCTGTCTTGATCGACCAGGAGCATATGGGTGCCTTTCAATGGCGTGTGCTCATTCTCTGCTTCTTGATCGCATTGTTCGATGGCTTCGATACACAGGCTATGGCGTTCACTGGGCCGGCTATCTTGTCGGCATTCAAGTTGCAGGCTAACGAGCTGGCACCCATCTTGACCGCTGGAATTGTCGGTATGACCGTGGGCGCCATGCTGCTGGGCTTGGTGGGTGACCGGATCGGGAGGCGCCCCGCTGCCATGCTGGGGGTTGCTGTGTTTGGCTTAGCCACTCTTGCGACTGCATTTGCAACGGATGTTCGCCATATCCTGGCTATGCGTTTCATCGCAGGTTTGGGTATGGGTGGCTGTACGCCCATCGTGCTGGCGCTGGCCGCGGAATATTCCCCTGCTCGCGCACGCGGCACTGTCATAACAGGCGTCCTGCTGGGTTTGCCGGCAGGTGCAATGCTGGGGGGGCTCCTGGCTGCTCGCATGCTCCCGGTCATAGGCTGGCAGGGCATTTTCATCGTTGGTGGCGTTGCGCCGCTGGCGTTGTTGTTGGCGCTTTTTGTGTTGCTACCTGAGTCATTGCAGTTTAAGGCGATGCGTGGCGATGCTGCGGGTCAAATCTACGTTAGAAACATTCTGGCCAGGATATCTAACCGGGCCTTGCCTACAGACGCGTGGTTCACCGCATCGGAGGAGGCAAAAGTCCGCGGCAGCGTTAAAGCACTGTTCTCCGACGGTTATGCTGGCAAAACCTTGGCTATCTGGGCCGTGTATCTCTTGAACTGGATTGCTTGGTTCATGCTCCTGTCTTGGTTGCCTACAGTGCTCAAGGCAGCAGGACTACCGGCGGATCAGGCGCCAATGGGTACTTTTACGGTGAATCTGGTATTCATCGTCTGTGCTTTTCCACTGTCGTACTTGATGCCGCGGGTTTCATCTCGCCGTCTGCTGGTCGGCATGTTTGTGCTGGGAATCGGCGTCGCGCTTGGTCTCGGATATGCCGGCACCAACTGGCCGCTGGTCTTCTTCTTGGTGGGACTGGCGGGTCTGGGTATAGGCGGCCAGCAATTAGCACTGAACTATCTCATCGTGGGGGCATATCCGACAGCCTTGCGTGCTACCGCGACAGGATGGTCTATCGGCCTGGGTAGGGCAGGAGCCATTATCGGATCGGCAGTAGGAGGGGTTTTCTTGGCTTGGGGCGGTCCTTCCGGCTTCTTTATGGCGCTTGCGGTTCCGCTCTGCGCGGCCTTGCTTGCTGTGCTCACGATCAAGATGCGGGTCGGCGAGCCAGTCCGCAGTGCCTCGTCCCTTGCGCATTGAAAGCATGAACATGTATGCGAATCCTTTCACAAGACATATTGATGGGCACAGCGCAGGAGCGGCTCATCCATCGGCAAAAAGAAAATTGGGAATATCCGCTTCCCGAGATTGCGTGAATTAGCTGATATTGATTTTTGTTCCCCTCTCCAACCACCTCACTTCGAAAAGCGAGATATGTATGACCAAGTCTAAAGCCACCGATTCCGTGAGCCCGTTCGGCGATCTGTCGAAGATGATCGAGCAATTCAAGTTGCCTGGTATCGATACGGCGGCAATCGTTGAGTCGCGCCGCAAGGATATGGAGGCGCTGATGGCAGCCAACAATGCAGCCCTGGAGACGATGCAGGCGCTCGCAAAAAAGCAGGTCGAGATCTTCACGCAGGCGATGAACAGCGCCCAGGAGAATCTACAGACACTGACCAAAGGTGGGGCTATGCCTGATCCGGTCAAACAAAATGAACTGGCGCGCGATGCCTTCGCAAAGGCGATGGCACAGATGAGCGAACTGGCCGATATGGCGCGCAAGGCGCAGTCCGACGCCATGGCTGATGTGGGCAAGCGCATGGCCGAGCGCGGGCAGGAAATCCGGAAGGCTTTTCAGCCGAAGTAACCGAAACTCCTTGTTGCCCGGAGTTTGTCTCGCCTGATTGTGGCGACAAGCTCCTGAGCGTATTCACAGCCCAGCGATGATGGCCGACCTGTTGAGGCCAGAGTTGGCTGTGGCTGAGTCGCGGAAATTGCAAACCTTCATGAAGGAGCTCGAATGAATACCCCGTTCAACATGCCAGATGAGTACACGCAGGGCCTGGTCAAGGCAGGTCAGAATCTGATGCAAGCATTGGTGGCAGGCTCGACAGCGCAGCTAGGAGATGCGGCCTCTGCGGGTACTACTCCACTTGTGCAATTGCAGTCAGACTATCTGAAACAGCAATTCACACTGTGGGCTCGCATGATGAGCGGAGGCTTGACTGGCGAGCCAGTCGTAGCGGTGGAGCGCGGGGATAGGCGATTCCATGGGAGCGAATGGCAGGAGAATCCAACCTATAGCCTGCTCAAGCAGGGCTATTTGTTGAACTCCCGCTTTCTGACCGACCTGGTCGAAGCTGCAGAAATTGATGAGTCAACACGCCATCGTCTGCGTTTCTATATGAGGCAGTTCGTTGACGCGATGAGTCCTGCAAACTTCGCTGCTACCAACCCCGACGTTCTAAAACTTGCAATGGAGTCGGGTGGCAAAAGTCTGCGCACAGGGCTGGAGAATTTGCAAGCCGATCTACGCAAGGGGGGGCTGTCGATTACAGACGAATCGGCCTTCGAGATCGGCAAGAACGTCGCGGTATCCGAGGGCTCTGTGGTTTTCGAGAACGAGCTGTTTCAGTTGATTCAGTACGCGCCATTAACTGATACCGTGGCCAGTCGCCCGCTTGTCATCGTCCCGCCATGCATTAACAAGTTCTATATCCTGGACTTGCAGCCAGAGAATTCCTTCGTGCGGTTTTGTGCCGAGCAGGGGCACAGCGTGTTTCTTGTGTCGTGGCGCAATCCGGATGCAAGCGGCGGCCATCTCACCTGGGATGATTACGTCGAACGAGGTGCCATTGCCGCGCTTGAGGTTGCGCGCGAGGTGAGCGGTGCCGATCAGGTCAACGCACTGGGCTGGTGTGTCGGCGGAACAATCCTCTCCACTGCACTGGCTGTTTTGGCTGCGCGAGGTGACACATCGGTGGCTAGCCTGACGTTGCTCACGACAATGCTGGATTTCCGCGAGCCCGGCGACCTAGGCGTGTTCATCGACGAGCAAAATGTGCTCGCGCGTGAGAAAACGATCGGCAACGGCGGCATCTATCCGGGGTCTGAGCTTGGCTTTGTTTTTCAGACCTTACGTGCGAATGATCTGATCTGGCCCAACGTTATCAACAATTATCTCAAGGGCAAGTCGCCGGAAGCGTTCGATCTGCTGTTCTGGAATGCTGACAGTACTAATTTGCCAGGCCCGATGTACGCATGGTATCTACGTAACATGTATCTGGAGAACAACCTCGCAGTGGCTGGGAAGCTCTCCGTTTGCGGTCAGGTTTTGGATGTTGGTCGCATCAAAGTCCCGAGCTATGTATTGGCTACACGAGAAGACCACATCGTACCGTGGCGCTCGGCCTATCTCACGACGCAATTGCTTGGGGGACTGTCCCAGTTTGTACTGGGCGCCAGCGGGCACATTGCCGGGGTGATTAATCCGGTGTCAAAAAACAAGCGCAGTTATTGGGTCGGTGGCCGACAGGGTGATGACCCGCAAGCATGGCTCGATAGTGCGAGCGAAACCCCAGGTAGTTGGTGGTCGCATTGGAACACGTGGCTCACACCATTTCGTGGCGATTCCGTCGCTGCGCCGCGCAAGCCCGGCAGCCGCAAGTACAAGGTTATTGAGCCGGCGCCAGGCCGCTATGTGCAAGTCCGTGCAGGAGATGCGAAATGAAGTACGAACACGTTTTGACGGAGATTCATGGTGACGGTAGTTTGCGCACCGGCATCGTCACGCTGAATCGGCCTAAGCAGCTCAATGCCTTGAATGACGGTCTGATGGACGATCTGGGGGCGGCGCTGAAGGAGTTCGACGCGGATGAAAGCATCGGCTGCATCGTGCTGACGGGTAGTCCAAAGGCTTTCGCGGCCGGTGCAGATATTTCAGCAATGGCGCATTTTGACTATATGCATGCATACCGGAGCGATTTCATCACTCGCAACTGGGAAGCGCTCACGACCATACGCAAACCGGTAATTGCTGCTGTTGCCGGGGTTGCGTTGGGCGGAGGATGCGAGGTTGCAATGATGTGCGACATTGTCATAGCGGCCGATACGGCAAAGTTCGGGCAACCGGAGATCAAGCTCGGCATCATTCCTGGCGCTGGCGGTACCCAGCGTTTGCCACGCGCGGTTGGAAAGGCCAAGGCAATGGACATGGTACTGACCGCACGGATGATTGATGCGACCGAGGCGGAGCGTGCCGGCTTGGTCTCGCGGGTGGTTCCAGCCGACAGATTGATGGAAGAAGCCCTGGCTGCAGCTAATGCGATCTGCAGCCTCAGCCTGCCGAGCGTGATGATGGCCAAAGAGGCCGTGAATCGAGCGTTCGAGGCACCGTTGGCCGAAGGAATTCGCTTTGAACGGCGGCTCTTCCATTCGTTGTTCGGCACTGATGATCAGGTCGAAGGTATGGTGGCGTTCCTTGGGAAGCGTCCACCGGTATTTACCCATCGCTGATTGCACGCGGAGAATACAGTGCTGACTTCAGCTCAAGCCCCTGCTGCAGGGGATGCCGAGACAGGGGCTCGGGGTGTGCACCGCATCGTGATTGTCGGTGGCGGCGCGGGTGGATTAGAACTGGCGACCCGCCTTGGAGATACGCTCGGCCGCAGGGGCAAGGCCGAGGTGACTCTGATCGACAAGGCCCGTTCTCATATCTGGAAACCCAAGCTACATGAAGTAGCGACCGGCAGCATGGATGTAGGTCTCCATGAAGTGTCGTATCGAGCGCAGGCTCACTGGCATCGGTTTCGCTATCGAGTAGGGGAAATGACGGGTATCGATCGCGAGCGCCGTGAAGTCCAGGTTGGGCCATACATCGATGAAGATGGCGTTCAAATGACGCCAGCGCGCAGTTTCGGTTACGACACGTTGGTCATCGCGATTGGCAGCCAGAGTAACGATTTCGGTACTCCAGGCGTCGCTGAGAATGCGCTTAAGCTCGAAACAATGGCTGACGCGCGGGCATTTCATCGGCGGTTGGTCAATGCCTGTATTCGTGCCCATGCACATAGCGAGCCGCAAGCTCGGCACCAACTGCGGGTTGCTATCGTTGGCGCAGGTGCCACGGGTGTTGAACTGGCTGCTGAACTGCATCGTAGTACCCGAGAATTGATTGCCTACGGTCTGGATCGTATTGATCCTGGCAAAGACCTGGAATTTCATCTGATCGAAGCAGCGGCGCGTGTTCTACCGGGCCTGCCAGAGCGTGTCTCCGCTTCTGCGCAGCAACTGCTGGAGGGCCTGGGTGTGAAGGTGCATGTTGGCGCCAAAGTGTCCGGTGTGGGAAAGCATGAGATACGGTTCGCAGATGGCCGCGTTATCGAAGCGGAATTGATCGTTTGGGCCGCTGGAGTGAGAGCCGCAGATGTGCTGCGTGATCTGGACGGGCTGGAGGTGAATCGGATCAATCAGCTCGTCGTAAAGCCGACCTTGCAGACGACGCATGACGAGAACATCTTCGCGATTGGCGACTGCGCCGCTTGCGCCTGGCCACAGGCAGGGCAAGGTGCCATGGTGCCGCCAAGGGCACAGGCAGCGAACCAGCAGGCCTCGATGATGCTCAAGCAGGTCAAACGACGGATTGCCGGGCGGCCGTTGGAGAATTATCGCTATCGGGATTTCGGCTCGCTCGTATCTCTGGGCGAGTTGAATACTGTAGGCAGCATGGTGGGTGGCCTGACCAGAGGCCCTCTGGTATTCGAAGGGCTGATGGCACGCTGGATGTACCTTTCGCTCTACAAGAAGCATGAACTGGCACTGCACGGCTTTGCCAAGGTCGCGCTTGACACATTGGCGCGGTTCATTACCCGCCGTACTGAACCTCACGTGAAGCTGCATTGAATATGGACGCTCTATTGCTTGCCCGCATACAGTTCGGCTTCACGGTTTCGTTCCACATCGTGTTTCCGGGCTTCACGATCGGCTTGGCCAGTTACCTTGCAGTTCTCGAAGGGCTTTGGCTAAAGACTGGGCGATCGGTCTATTTGGATCTCTACCATTTCTGGTCGAAGGTGTTCGCGGTGGCCTTTGGCATGGGAGTGGTGTCTGGTCTTGTGATGGCCTATCAGTTTGGCACCAACTGGGGAGAGTTCTCGCGCTTCGCCGGTGGGGTCACTGGACCTTTGCTTGCCTATGAGGTGCTCACGGCGTTCTTTCTGGAGGCCGGCTTTCTCGGTGTCATGCTGTTCGGTATGCAGCGTGTTGGACCGGGGTTGCACTTCGTGTCTACCCTGGCAGTCGCGGTGGGCACGCTCATTTCTGCAACCTGGATCCTCGCATCCAATAGTTGGATGCATACGCCGCAAGGTCATGCGGTCATCGATGGGCGCGTGGTGCCGGTTGACTGGCTGGCAGTGATCTTCAATCCTTCTTTTCCCTATCGCCTGGTGCACATGGTGCTGGCTGCCTTCATTGCTACCGCGCTAGTTGTCGGGGGCAGCGCGGCTTGGCATCTACTTAAGCGGCGGGACGGTGAACCGGTGCGCGTGATGCTATCGATGGCGATGTGGATGTTGCTGATCGCGGCTCCATTGCAGGCATTGGTGGGGGATGCGCACGGCCTAAATACGTTGAAGCATCAGCCTGCGAAGATCGCTGCCATCGAAGGACACTGGGAGAACACCCCTGGGGAGGGCGTGCCGCTGATCTTGTTTGGATGGCCTGACATGCAAGCAGAAACCACGCGCTATAAGCTGGAGATTCCTCGAGGCGCCAGTTTGCTGCTGACGCATAGCTTGGATGGCACCATTCCTGCGCTCAAGGAGTTCAAGCCAGAGGATCGGCCCAACTCAACCATGGTGTTCTGGACCTTTCGCGTCATGGTCGGATTGGGCGTGCTGACCATTGCACTTGCTCTCGCTGCGCTGTGGCTACGGCGCGGTGGGCGCTTGTTCAAGGCGCGTGCGTTCCTCCGATTTGTCTTGCTGATGAGCCCGGCTGGATTGCTTGCCATCCTTGCCGGCTGGTTCACCACGGAAGTTGGCCGTCAACCCTGGGTGATTTACGGGCTGATGCGAACGACTGATGCTGCATCGCCGATCGATGCCGCGCAACTCGGGCTGAGCTTGGCGGTGTTCGTTGTCGTCTATTGCCTGGTCTTTGGCGCTGGTACGGGGTATGTCGTCAAGTTGCTTGCAAAAGGACCACAGGTAGACGAGGGGCATCGCTTTACCGATGGTGGCCCTGGTCAGACGCGCAACGCGTCGAGGCCCATTTCGGCGGCTATTTCAAGCGGGGAGAGGGGCTGACTATGGGCATCGATCTACCAATGCTATGGGCCATCATCATTCTCTTTGGCCTGATGATGTATGTAGTCATGGATGGCTTCGATCTGGGGATCGGGCTGATCTTCCCGTTCTTCAGAAACAAGGATGACCGGGACGTCATGATGAACACGGTAGCCCCAGTGTGGGACGGTAACGAAACTTGGCTGGTACTTGGCGGAGCCGGGCTGCTGGCGGCGTTTCCGGTTGCCTATTCGGTCATTCTGAGCGCGTTCTATCTTCCCCTGATCCTGATGTTGGTTGGACTCATCTTCCGCGGGGTTGCCTTTGAGTTCCGTTTCAAGGCCAGTGATCGCAGCCGGGGTTGGTGGGACGCGGCGTTTGTTGGAGGTTCCGTACTGGCAACCTTTTGCCAGGGATTGACCTTGGGCGGCTTCATAGAGGGGATAGCAGTGCGTGATGGGCGCTACGTGGGCGGTGCATTTGACTGGTTCAGCGCCTTTTCCATCTTCACCGGCCTTGGCTTGCTGGCCGCCTATGCACTGTTGGGAGGCACTTGGCTGATCCTGAAAACAGAGGGCTTGCTGCAAATCCGTATGAAACTTCTGGCGCGCACGCTGGTCTGGGTGTTGCTGCTGTTCATTGGGGCCATCAGTCTATGGACGCCGTTGGCGCACGAGCGAGTTGCTGCACGTTGGTTCAGCTGGCCGAATTTTGGCTGGTTCATGCCGGTACCACTCCTGGTGCTGTGGTCTGTCTGGCGACTGTTCAAGGCATTGCGCGGCGATAACGACGTTGCGCCGTTTGTTTACACCTTGCTGTTGATATTTCTGGGTTATAGCGGGCTGGGCATCAGTCTGTGGCCGCACATCGTACCGCCGGCCCTGTCCATCGATCAGGCGGCAGGGCCGCCGCAGAGTCTGGGCTTCGCGCTCGTCGGAGCCTTGTTGATTGTGCCCCTGATCTTGATGTATACGGCTTGGGGCTACTGGGTCTTTCGCGGAAAAGTCCGCCATGGGGACGGGTATCACTGATGCGCGAAGACGCTTCCCAGAGTGCTGCTCGACGCTGGCTGGTGCGTATTGCGTGGCTGATGCTTTTCTGGGTTGCTGGCGTGGCGGGAATGTCTGTCTTTGCGCTCGCACTGCGTGCATTGATGCGTGCGATGGGCTTTTCTTCATAGTGTCACCGACCGACCCAGATCGGTCATGACGTGATGCGGCGATGGTGGCGCGAGCGTGCGGACTGTGGCGTCGCGTATGCAGCCATAGTCTCCACGCGCTTGCGCAAAAATTTTCGCGCAATGCCTTGATTTTATTCGGCAAACAGATCCGGGCCGAACACCTCGTAGTGGATGCGTGCTTCGCGGATACCCAGTTGCTTCAGCGCGTCATGCTGCATCCGCATGAACGGGATCGGTCCGCAGATGTAGTAGTCGGCATCAGGCAGCAGGATCGAATCCTTGATCGTCTTGACATCCACAAGCCCGGCGAAGTCGTAATCGCTGCCTGCAACATCCTGTGGCAGGGGGGCATCGTAGAACACCACCAGATGGAAATTGGCATTGGTCTTGGCGGCCTCGCGCAGCCGATCACGCATGGAGTGCACCCCGCTGTTACGTGCGCCGTGCACGAACACCACCTGCCGTTGCGGATCCTGAATTGCCCGTTTCAGCATACTGATCATCGGGGTCAATCCGACGCCACCGCTGATCAGGACGATTGGCGTCTTGGCGTTCACGTCGATATGGAAGGTGCCATAGGGTGCGGCCAGCTTGACCTCGTCACCCACGTTGACATGGTCGTGCAGCAGGTTGGAAACATAGCCCGCTGGCTGCGCACCTCCGCCCTCTCGCTTCACTGAAATGCGGTAGCTGCGTCCATTGGGCATGTCCGATAGGCTGTATTGGCGAATCTGCTGCAAGCCCAATGCGGGCACGTCAATTGCAATGCTGATGAACTGGCCGGGTTCGAAGTTCACCACTGGCCCGCCATCCGCAGGTTCAAGGATGAAGGACGTGATCACGCTGCTTTCAGGCCGCTTTTCACGAACGGCAAAGGTGCGCCAGCCAGTCCAGCCACCCACCTGTTCGGCAGACTGCTTGTACAAATCGTTTTCCATGCCAATCAGGACGTCGGCCAGATTTCCGTAGGCTTGTGCCCATGCGGAAATGATGTCGTCGGTTGCTGCGCCACCCAACACTTCCTTGATGGCCGCCAGCAGGTTTTCCCCGACGATGGGATATTGCTCTGGTCGGACGCCAAGACTGGCATGCTTGTTGGCAATGTTCTTCAGCACTGCCATCAGGCTGCTTGGATCCTCGATGTTCTCCGCATACGCATAGACCGCACGTGCCAGCGCCTGTTGCTGCTGGCCCTGCTCCTGATGCACCATGTTGAACACGTTCTTCAGTTCGGGGTGTGCTTCGAACATGCGCTTATAAAAGCACTTGATGATGTCGTTGCCATGTTCGGCCAGAACCGGCGCGGTGGCCTTTACGATGTCCTTCGTCTTCTGGGTCAGCATTGCTGGAATCCTTTCACAAGCAGGGGCGTTTGTTCAGAGGATCAAGTCTAGGCGGCGGCGTGCCACATTGTCTACCTATCTCTGCGTAATCTGGCGCAGCGACGGACAATGGCGCCATGGACAAACCCAAGACCCTGTTGATCGTCTATCACTCGCTCACCGGCGGCACGCGCCAGATGGCCGAGGCGGCGCGCGCGGGGGCTGCGGCGGAAGGGGCCGTGCAGGTGCGGCTGCGGCACGCCGCCCAGGCCGGCCCCGATGAGGTGCTGGCGGCCGATGGCTACCTGTTTGCCACGCCCGAGAACCTGGCCGCCATCAGCGGGCAGATGAAGGACTTCTTCGACCGCTGCTATTACGCGGCCCTCGATCGCATCAACGGCCGTCCCTACGCCAGCCTGATCTGCGCCGGCAGCGACGGCCAGAACGCAGCGCGCCAGCTGGCGCGCATTGCCACGGGCTGGCGCCTGAAGGAGGTGGCCGAGCCGCTCATCGTCTGCACGCACGCGCAGACGCCCGAGGCCATCCTGGCGCCCAAGCAGATCGCAGCGGATGAACTGGAGCGTTGCCGCGCTCTCGGTGAGGCGCTGGCGGCTGGGCTGGCGCTGGGGGTGTTTTAGGCGCGGCACACGACCTGGGTTTGCCCTTCGTTGCAAACCAGGTCGCGCAGCAGCTGCGGCTTGTGGAACAGATAGCCCTGACCGATGGTGATCGCCGTGCTTTGCAGCAGAAAGTTGCGCTCTTGCTCGGTCTCGATCCCTTCGGCGACGATGGCCAGGCCGAGTGCCGTTCCCAGTGATTCGATGGCACGCAGAATGACCTGGTTGCGTGGGCGCTCGTTGATGCACTGGATCAGCGACCGGTCTATCTTGAGCTCGTCCACGGTGAGTGCGGCGAGTGTGGACAGTGAGGAATACCCGGCGCCAAAGTCGTCGATCGAGATGCGTACGCCGGCCTCGCGCAGCATGGGAAGCAAATGCGCCTCCAGCACGCCGGTATCGGCCAGCGACTCCTCTGTGATCTCGAAGATGAAGCGTTGGGCCTGTCCTGCGGGCAGGTGCTGGACCAGGCGCGTCATGAAGCCGCTGTCCACCGCCTGGTCTGGCGAGATGTTGAGGCTGTACCGCACCGTATTGCCAAACCGGGCGTCGAGTTGCGGCAGGTGCCGCGCCAGGTCGTCCACGACCTGCAGGGCGATGTCGTCAAGGAGATGCAGTTTGCAGGCCAAGGGCAGGAACTCGCCTGGCATGCGCACGCTGCCCTGAGCCTCCACCCAGCGGGCCAGGGCCTCGAAACCGGTGATGGCGCTGGTGCGGATGTCCACCTTGCGTTGCAGGGCGCAGCAAAACTCTCCGGCTGCCACGGCTTCGCGCAGGTGCTGCTCCAGCGTCAGGCGCTCATGGGCCTGACGCCCCAGATCCTTCGTGAAGAGGACGACACTGCCTTTGACTGTGGCTTTTGCATGCTGCATGGCCAGATCGGCGTGCCTACGCAGCGTTTCGTAGTCAGTGCCATGCGACGGATAAATGGCAACGCCGATGGAAGCCGATGGCAGGATTTGCGTGTCCTGGATGCTCAGGGGTTGCCGTAGCTGCGCACGTATGCGATCCATGACTACGGTCACATCGGGGCGCTGTCCTGCAGCGTCGAGTGCGACCACGAACTCGTCCGCGCCGATGCGCCCGAAGATATCCGCCTGACGAATCTGCGACTGCACGCGGCTGGCCACCGCGCGCAGCAGTGCGTCTCCCGCAACGTTGCCGTGCAGCTCGTTGGTGAGTTTGAATTCGTCCAGGTTGATAAATGCCAGTGCCAGCGTTTGCCCTGACTGCTGGCGCGCGATCATGGCCGTGACCAATTCCTGCACATGGGTGCGATTGGGCAGGCCGGTGAGCTGGTCATGCGTGGCGCGGAAATGCAGTGCCTCATGGCTTGACTGCAGCTTGTCGTTCAACTCCCTGAGCCGGCGGCTATCGGCTTCGGACAGCTTCGTCTGTCGGGCCGCGAAGAGATGGGAGCTGCGCCGCGAGAGCTTGCGTGCCAGCTCGACATGGCCCCGGTCGAAGCCGGGTTCATCAGACCTGCGCGTCAGCATCATCATGCCGCGGCAGCCCTGCACGGTCAGTGGCAGATAGAGGGCAGGCTGCGTGGGCGACAGCTTGCCGTGCGGCTGCGCTGGCCAATGGTTCGCTTGCGCATCGGCGACGGTAGAAATGGTGCGCCCGGCCAGAACCTTCTGCAGCAGTGGCCCGGCCTGCCAGGTCAGCCCGGTGAGTTCAGGGCAATTGCTGGCCATGCAGCGCAGCATCGAATGCTCGGCATCCTGTTCGAGCAGCACCAGGATGCTCGAACAATCAAACGCCGGCATGAGTGCTGCAAACACCGGGCCAAACGCGTCACTGTCGTGCACGCCCAGGGCAGCATCCTGGGTGGCGAGCAAGAGATGGGCATGCAGGTTCTCCATGCGCAGATGGTCGATATCCCGACGCATGGAAACAATGGCTTCGCGTAGGGCTTCGGTGTCTTGCATCTGCGCGAGGGCCTAGGTTCCGAACGCGACCGCGGAAATCATCAGGTTGCCGTGGACGTTCCGGCCTTGCAGGAAGCCCTGCTCGCCGAAGGTGAAACAGCCCATGAACGGTTTGCCCCGAAGATGCGCCGACACCTCACGCGCCACGCGCGGGATCTCGTCGTCTACGGCAAGCATGCAGCCTGCGCAATACACGATGATGGCGCCGGCCAGCTGACCGGCGCCGCCGGGCAGGTTGGCCGCGGCTGCGCTGGCCACCTTGCCAGCGCGCTCCACCAAATGCGATTTGCTGCCACGCATGCTGTAAAGCCGCATGCCTTGCTCGACCTGTGCGAAGGTAGACAGTGCACCGCCAGGAAGAATGCGCTCGGGGTGGATGAGCAGATAGTTGCTGATGCCCGCGTCCATGCCCACATCGACGCCGAGCGGGGCCATGGTCGTGTCTTTGAGGATGTTGCCGCCCGTGGCCAGCCTGTCGGTCAGGGTGCCGCCGATCCAGCGGTTGTAGACCTCGGCGGCGGGCTGGCCGTCAATGGCAACGATATGCCGGGCCCCATCGCCCGTTTCATCGCCCACCAGGGTGACGATGCCGCTGTTCCCGCTGGGCTCGTAACCGCCCTGGAAGGCATGGCTGATGCCGCCAGATGAAAACAGCACGCCGACGACCAGTCCGTTGTGTAGCGGGCCGTCGGGCCCGATCTGGCGCCAGGTGCCCGCGATGTCGTTGTCAGCCGAGCTGCCGCCGATGATGGGGCAACGGTCGCCCACGACGCGGCGCAGGCCGTCAATGACGGCTTCTTCCTGTCCGGGGGGCTGGTACATCCAGATGAGCTCGGGCAGTTCTCCAGGGCAGCCCGCGTCCTGCAGGGCTAAATGCAGGGCGCGTTCGGCGCAGTCGGCGGCGTTGCCCTGCAGCGGTACGGCAGCCGAGCCGTAGTTCCCTGCAGGGTCTTCAAGCAGCAACAGTCCTATGGAGCCTGGGCCGGCAAAACCGGCGTCGCTCATCACGCCAGAACACGAGGTGCCGCCGAGCCGGGCGGCGTCGGGGAAGTTGTCCGCAAGAAAACGCGCAATGGCCTGGTCGTCGTGCAGCCCGTCAAAGAAGGCGCACACGAAATCCGCCTTGAACGGGCTGGCCTCGGCCATGGCCTCGGCCATGGCCTTGCCCAGCGTGGCCAGAGCCTGCTGCGTGCAGTCGCCGGTGGTGGTGAATGATTGCATTGCGACCATGGCCGGTTTCTCGGGAGCGCGTTCAACCTTGAAAAAATGGATGGCGGGTGTTCAGGTGACATTCATGCACCACGGGTGAACGTTACCAGATGTTTAGTCTATGTAACAAATATAGTCACAAAACTGTTTGATTTTTGCCATGGTTTGCAATTCGGGCCCGGTAGTCCCGCTGCGCGCTTGCGCGACGGGCTGCGGCTACGCGGTGGCAGAGGGCGTGCGCAGGGTGGCGGGCGCGGGCCGCCCCGGCAGCAGCAGGGCCACGCCGGACGCCACCATCAACAGGGCGGCCGCCATGCCAAAGGCCACCCAGTGCGTGCCCAGGTGCTCGTAGCCCCAGCCGCCCAGCCACGAGCTGATCATGGCGCCCACCTGGTGCGCCAGGTACGACCAGCCGTAGAGCACGCCTACCAGGCGCACGCCATAGACGTCGGCAAGGATCGCGGACGACAGCGCGATACTGCCGGCCCAGGCCAGGCCGCCGATGACCGAGGTGCCGTACAGCTCCAGCGTGCTGCCCGCCAGCAGCAGGCCGATGAAGCCCAGGCCGCGCACGCCGTAGATGGCGGCCAGCAGTTTGCGCCGCGGCACGCGGTCGGCCAGGCGCCCGAGCAGGATGGTGCCCGGGATGGCCACCAGGCCGATCAGGCCTATGCCCAGGGCGCTGGTGGTGGCGTCAAAGCCATGATCCATCAGCATGGGCATGCCGTGCGTGCCCAGCAGGTTCATGCTGAAGCCGCAGGCAAACAGGCCCATGGTGATCTTGATGAAGGTGCTGGTGCGCATGGCCTCGGTCAGGCGGTAGTGGGCGCAGGGCGGCAGCACCGGGTTGGCGGCCGGGCCGGCGCCGGGCAGCGGCGCGTCGCCATCCGGCGGGGCCTGGTCGCGCACCACCCACAGGGCCGTGGGCACGGTGATGACGGTGAACAGCGCGGCAAAGCCGAGCAGCGTGGCCTGCCAGCTGGCATGCTGCAGCACCAGGCCCAGGGCGGGCGTCATGATGGCGATGCCGGCCATGGAGCCGGTGGACAAAAAGAACAGCGCCATGCCGCGGCGGCGCTGAAACCAGCGGCTGATCAGGGGCGTGAGCGCCACCGGGCTGGTAAAGCCCGCCCCGACCGACATCAGCACGCCAAAGCTGAGCAGCATGCCCAGCGGCGTGCGCGTGTTCACGGCCCACAGCGTGGCCACGACGAGTATGGCCGTGCCCGCCAGCAGCACGAAGCGCGTGCCGCGGCGCGCCACCAGCCAGCCCGCCAGCGGCATGGCCAATCCATAGCACAGCATGCCCACGGCGACGATGGAGGACAGCAGGCTGCGCGAAAAGCCCAGATCCTCGGTCATGGGCAGAAACAGCGGGCCCAGCCCCAGGCGCAGGCCCACGGTGAGGGTGGTGAGTACGGTGGCCGCGGCCACGATGTTCCAGCCGAAGTACCAGCGGTGGGTGTCTTGAGAGGGCATGTGCGGGGCACTGAGCAAAAAACAGGCAACGGTAGGTTGTACGCCATCTTGCAGACCACCGCCATAGCCGGGGCATCGCGATTGGTGCCGGCGCCAATCGCGTCATGCGCAAGCCTGGACATGTTGGTGAATTTTTTCTCAGACTCTAATTCAGCGCAAAAAGCCCATGCCGGCTATCCTTGCCGTTTTATTTTTTCAGGAGCCGACTGTGCTGGACTTTGGAGCCGACATCCCCTTCGTCAAAGAACTGGGCTTTGCCCTGCACCGCATGGATGGCGGCGAATCCGAGCTGCGCTATGAGGCGCGGCCCGAGCACACCAATTCCTACGGCGTGATGCATGGCGGCGCCGTGATGACGCTGCTGGACGTGGCCATGGCCACTGCCGCACGCAGCGACACGCCAGAGATGGGCGTGGTCACCATCGAGATGAAGAGCAGCTTCATGCGCCCGGCGCGCGGCCCCATGGTGGCGCGCGGCAAGCTGATCCAGCGCACGCGCTCCATGGCCTTTGCCGAGGCCTGGATCTACGACGCCGAAGGCCAGTTGTGCAGCCACTCCACCGGCACCTTCAAGTACGTTCCCAAGGCCCAGCCGCCGCAGGGGAAGGGGACAATTTCCACGGATTGAGGTTTTGAGTCAAATCGGCCTGTAACGCTTGACTGGCAAGCGCAAGCAGCTACAAAAATATCCGACCTACAGGAGGCGCATCACCATGCCACGCAACCAGCAGATCCTGCTCGACAACCGTCCCCAGGGCCAGGCCACGGCCGACAACTTCCGTCTGGTCGTCGGCGACACACCCGCGCTGCAGCCGGGCCAGGTGCTGGTGCGCCACCACTACCTGAGCCTGGACCCCTACATGCGCGGGCGCATGGACGACAGCAAGAGCTACGCCGCCTGCCAGCCGCTGGGCCAGGTGATGGTCGGCGGCACCGTGGGCGAGGTGCTGGAGAGCCGCCACGCCGCCTTCGCCGTCGGCGACCAGGTGGTGGGCATGGGCGGCTGGCAGGAATACAGCGTGGTCGATGGCGACGCACCCGGGGCCTTGCGCCGGGTGGACAGCACCCAGGTGCCCCTGTCGCACTATCTGGGCGCCGTGGGCATGCCCGGCGCGACGGCCTGGGTTGGCCTGGTGAACATCATCAGCCCCAAGGCCGGCGAGACCGTGGTGGTGAGCGCCGCCTCCGGCGCCGTGGGCAGCGCCGTCGGGGTGCTGGCCAAGGCGCGCGGCTGCCGCGTCGTGGGCATTGCCGGCGGGCCCGACAAATGCCGTTACGTAACCGGGGAGCTGGGCTTCGACGCCTGCATAGACCACCGCGCGCATGGCGACCTGCAATCCATGTCGCAGGCGTTGAAGCAGGCCTGCCCGGGCGGCATCGACGGCTACTTCGAGAACGTCGGCGGCTACATTCTCGACGCCGTGCTGCTGCGCGCCAACGCCTTCGCGCGCGTGGCCGTGTGCGGCATGATCTCCCGCTACGACGGCCAGTCGCAGCCGCTCTTGAATCCCGCGCTGATCCTCATCAACCGCATGAAGCTGGAAGGCTTCATCGGCAGCGAGCACATGCAGTTCTGGCCCCAGGCGCTGGCCGAGCTGGGCCAGCTCGTCGCCAGCGGCCGCCTGCGCCCGCGCGAGAGCGTGGCCCAGGGCCTGGCAGCGGCGCCCGAGGCCTTTCTGGGCCTCTTGAAGGGGCGCAACTTCGGAAAGCAGCTGGTGAAGCTGATTTGATTCGCTGGCGCTGGGGGCATAGGCCCGCGCGCATCATCTGTGGCTTGCACGCCGGAGCAGCCCCATGACGGAACTGATACTGCACCACTACCCCGCATCGCCGTTTGCACACAAGGCGCGCTGCATGCTGGGCTTCAAGCGGCTGTCCTGGAAGTCGGTCATCGTGCCGGGCGTTAGCCCCAAACCCGATGTGGTGGCGCTCACCGGCGGCTACCGGCGCACGCCGTTTTTGCAGATTGGCGCCGACATCTATTGCGACACGGCGCTGATCGCCGATGTGCTGGAACACCTGCGGCCCGAGCCCACCCTGTACCCGCCGCATTTGAAGGGCGTGTCGCGTGTGTTTGCCGAGTGGGCCGATACCACGCTGTTTGCCGCCGCCATGGGCTACAACCTGCAGCCGCGCGCGGCCGAGGCGCTGTTTGCCAGCTACCCCGCCGGCGCGGCCCAGGCCTTCAGCGCCGACCGCCGTGCCATGGGCATGCGCCACCCGCTGCCGGCGGACGCGGCGGCCGCCTACCGCTCCTACCTGCGGCGCATTGCCAACATGGTGGAGGAGCATGACTTTCTGTTTGGCGCCGAGCCCTGCGTGGCCGACTTTGCCGCCTACCACCCGCTGTGGTTCACGCGCCATTGCGTGCCGGTGATGGCCGACATCCTGAACGCCACGCCGGCGGTGCTGGAGTGGATGGATCGCATCGCCGCCCTGGGCCAGGGCCGGGCCGAGAAGTTCAGCGCCCAGGACGCCATCACCGTGGCGGCGGGTGCCAGCCCGCAGCCCCTGGCGGACGAGGTTTTTCAGGACGAGCATGGCATCGCCCTGGGCAGCCGCGTGCGTGTTGCCGCCGAGAGCTTTGGCACCGAGCCAACCGAAGGACTGCTGGTTGCAGCCACACGCATGCACTACACCCTGGCGCGCACCGACCCGCGCGCGGGCGAGCTGCATGTGCACTTTCCGCGCATCGGCTATGTGCTGCGGACGCTGGATTGATTGATCGTAAACACGTCCTCAGGGCGCTGGCCGCACCAGCTGCACATGCAGCCGCGTGGCGCGGCCCACCTCGCCGCTGGCCTCGCCGGTGGCCATGTCCACGGCCCAGCTTTGCTGCACGCTCATGCTGCTCTCGCCCGCGCCGCCGCGCGCCACGTTGCCGTAGGAATATGGATTGACGGTGTTGGTGTTGACGCTGGCCGTGCCAGTCCAGATCCAGTCGCGCGGCATGGCCGGGAACAGCTGCACATCCACCGACGGCGGCTGCGCCTGGCGGTTCACCAGCCGGCGCAGCTCGTTCACGCGCGGCAGGCGCCAGCGCACGCCCTCGGCCTGCCAGCGCTTGCGCACCAGGGCCTGGGCCTCGCCGTAGGTCAGCAACTGGGGCACGCCGCGGCAGGCGCTGCCGTTCCAGGCCATGCCCTCCACGCAGCGTGGCCAGGCCAGGCGCGCGCGGGTGTCGATCACCAGGCTGCCGTCGGGCGACAGCAAGAAGGCGGGTGCTTGCACCTGCCTGGAGGGCGGCGGCGCAGCGTCGTCGCCGTCGTCATCCTGCGCCACGGCAGGCAGGGCCAGGGCGGCGGCGCACAGGGCCAGGGCTGCGGCGCGCCAGTGCAATGTGGGGGCGTGGGTTGGCTGTGGCATGGCGTGGTGGATGGCAGTCGGCACTGCTGTCGATTCTGAGAGCAGGCGCAGCCCGCAATGCGGCAAATAGCGGTGGTTTGAGGGCCTTGTTACGCGGACAGGGCAGGCTTGCGCCGCTGTGGCGACAATCGGGCGCATGTCTTTTCTTGCCTCTTGCCGTCGCTCTGCCCCGCATGGGGGCGCGCAATGAGCACGAACCCGCAGGCCGGCCCCATCGTCACCGCCGACGGCCTGGCGCAACCCGCGCGCGGGCAGGCCATGCGGGTCATCATCCTGGGCCTGATGCTGGCGGTGCTGGACTCCAGCCTGGTGAACCTGGCCCTGCCCGACATCGCGCGCGAGCTGCATTCGAACGCCGCCGAGTCGGTGTGGGTGGTCAACGCCTACCAGCTCGCCACGCTCATCGTGCTGCTGCCGCTGTCGGCGCTGGGCGAGCGCATCGGCTATCGGCGCGTGTATCTGGTGGGCATTGCGCTGTTTGCCGTGGCCTCCATCGGTGCCATGCTGGCATCTTCCATGGCGGCGCTGATCGGGGCCCGGGCCCTGCAGGGCCTGGGCGCGGCGGGCGTGATGTCGGTGAACGCGGCCCTGGTGCGCCTGATTTATCCGCGCGCCCAGCTGGGCCAGGGCATGGCCATCAATTCGCTCGTCGTGGCCACGGCCTCCATGGCCGGGCCGACGGTGGCCGCGGCGGTTTTGTCGGTGGCCTCATGGCCATGGCTGTTTGCCATGAACCTGCCGCTGGGCCTCTACATCTGGCGGCTGGGGCGGCGCGCGCTGCCGTTCAATCCGCCCTCGGAGCATGGCGCGCCGCGCTTTTCCGCGCTGGACGTGCTGCTCAACGGCGCCATGTTCACGCTGATCTTTTTGGGCGGCTCCAGCCTGGGCGTGGGGCGGGTGGCGGGCGCCGAGCACGGGCCATGGGGCGGCTGGCTGCTGCTGGCGGGCCTGGCCGTGGGCGCGCTGTACCTGTGGCGCCAATGGAACCGGCCGGCGCCGCTGTTTCCCATAGACCTGCTGCGCATACCCGTGTTTGCGCTGTCCATGGGTTCGTCCGTGGGGGCGTTCTGCGCGCAGATGCTGGGCTTTCTGGCCCTGCCGTTCCTGCTGCTGGAGGCGCAGGGCCGCAGCCATCTGGCGGCCGGCCTGTTGATCACCGCCTGGCCCCTGGCCACGGCCGTGGTGGCGCCGGTGGCCGGGCGCCTGATCGGCCGCTACCCGGACGGCCTGCTGGGCGGCATCGGCATGGCGGTGTTTGCCGCCGGACTGCTGGCGCTGGGCCTGATGCCGGCGCAGCCCGCCGACTGGAACGTGGTCTGGCGCATGGCGCTGTGCGGCGCGGGCTTTGCGCTGTTTCAGTCGCCCAACAACCACACCATCGTCACCTCGGCCCCGCTGCACCGCAGCGGCGCCGCCAGCGGCATGCTGGGCACGGCGCGCCTGACGGGGCAGACCCTGGGCGCGGTGGTGCTGGCGACCATCTTTGCGCTGCGCCCGGGGCATGACGGCAGCGCCGAGTCGCTGGCCTTGCTGCTGGCGGCGGGCTTTGCGGCGGCGGCCGGGGTGTGCAGCTCGCTGCGCGTCAGGCAGCCGGTGCATGGGCATTGAGTGTGGAATAAAACCCCGCCTGACTATGTACATAGCGCAGAGGCCCCTAACCCCTCCCTCTCCCTCTGTGCAAAGGCATCTACACATCTTATTTTGATAGTGCGCAAGGCTTATTTGGCGCCGGTTTTGCTCCCTCTCCCCTTGCGGGAGAGGGTTGGGGAGAGGGGGCCGTAGCGGCTGTGGCCCAAACTACCCCCTCTCCCCCGACCCCTCTCCCGCGAGGGAAGAGGGGAGTGGTGCAGCGTATAGACTTGTGTAGATACCCATGCCCTCTGGGGGGAGGGCGGGGGTGAGGGCTTGCGGCTTGATCTGAGATATGTTGCTCATCAGGTAAAATTGCTTCCAGCGCCCATTCATAAAGGGCGAGCAGCTATACGGTTGATAGTGACTGTGGCACCACCTGCGCCGCCAGCTGCGCGTTCAAAAAAGCCGGGTTGGGCTCGCGGCCGCGCCCATCGTCGCTGCGCACCAGGGCGTCGGTGACCAGGCTGGGGGCCTTGACGACGAAGCGGAAATCGGCCGGCACCTGGGCCGCGTAGCGCGCGTAGTCGCTGGCGCTCAAGGGGCGGTAGAAGCTGCGGTCGATGCTGACGGTGCGCAGCAGCGGGTGCCGGGCGTAGACGGACAGCCCCTTCCTGGCCAGCTGCTGCTCGGAATGTTCGCCCTGCCACAGCAGGCCCTGCCAGCCGGGGTAGCCCCAGGACGAGGTGCCCAGGCGCAGGCCGGGCGGCAGGCGCGCGGCCAGGGTGCGCAGGTCGTCG
>JAFEER010000075.1 GCA_018240985.1 Pseudomonadota bacterium | reverse complement strand
GTATTCTAACCGACTGAACTACCACTCCGCACTGACCTGCACCGACACCTGTCGGCATCGTGCCGCAGCCAATCGCTACGACACCTGTGACTTGCGTCCCCACGGGGATTCGAACCCCGGTTATCGCCGTGAAAGGGCGGTGTCCTAGGCCTCTAGACGATAGGGTCACAACCTAGAAACTCTTCAGTTTGGTGGAGGTAAACGGGATCGAACCAATGACCTCTTGCATGCCATGCAAGCGCTCTCCCAGCTGAGCTATACCCCCAAACCTGCAAAAACTTTGGCGGAGTGGACGGGACTCGAACCCGCGACCCCCGGCGTGACAGGCCGGTATTCTAACCGACTGAACTACCACTCCGCGTCGGTGCCGCTTTTACGACTCTTGCGAGCCCAAGTGCGACAAAACTTGGCGACCCTACGGGGATTCGAACCCCGGTACTCACCGTGAAAGGGTGATGTCCTAGGCCTCTAGACGATAGGGTCAAAACCTAGATTCAGTGTGGTGGAGGTAAACGGGATCGAACCGATGACCTCTTGCATGCCATGCAAGCGCTCTCCCAGCTGAGCTATACCCCCACTCAGATTTCAGAAAACTTTCGTATCCGTCATCTGCTGAGCCTTGAATTATAGACAGGTTTTCAGCGGGTTTTCAAACGCGCAAGGATTTTTTCGCGCCCGAGCAGTTCCAGCACGGCGTCCACCGACGGCGTGTGGGCCGTGCCCACGGTCAGCACGCGCACGGGCATGGCCAGTTGCGGCATCTTGGCGCCCTGCTCCTTCAGCAGTTGCTTGATGGCGGCGGCGATGGCCTCCTTGTCCCACTGCACCGTGGCGATGGCCGCGGCGAAGGCGTCCAGCAACGGCGCGGCCTCGGGCGTGACATGCCGGGCGTAGTCTTCGGCGTTGCGCTCCAGGCCGTCCAGGTAGAACACGCGCACCCAGCGCGCCAGATCCACCAGGGTGTCGCAGCGATCCTTGAACAGCGCGCAGATGCGCGGCAGGCGCTCGTCGAGCGCGGCCTGGGCCACGCCCTCCTTCTCGACGAAGGGGCTCACCAGGCGCGCGAGCTCAACGTCGTCCAGTGCCTTCAGGTGCTGGGCATTTACCCAGCGCAGCTTGGCCTCGTCGAACTGGCCGGCGCTGCGGCCCAGGTGGTCCAGGTTGAACCATTCGAGGAACTGGGCGCGCGAGAAGATCTCGTCGTCGCCGTGGCTCCAGCCCAGGCGCGCCAGGTAGTTGACCATGGCGTCGGGCAGATAGCCCGCGTCGCGGTACCAGGTGACGGCCTTGGCGCCGTGGCGCTTGCTCATCTTCTCGCCGTCTTCATTGAGCACGGTGGGCAGGTGGGCGAACACCGGCACCGTGGCCCCCAGCGCCTCGAAGATGTGGATCTGGCGCGGCGTGTTGTTCACATGGTCGTCACCGCGGATGACATGGGTGATGCGCATGTCGATGTCGTCCACGCAGACGCAGAAGTTGTAGGTGGGCGTGCCGTCGGGCCGGGCGATGACCAGATCATCGAGCTCGGCGTTCTGGAATTCGATGCGGCCCTTGCACTTGTCGTCCCAGCCGACCACGCCGTCCTTGGGCGTCTTGAAGCGCAGCACGGGCTTGACGCCGCCCGGCACGGGCGGCAACTGCTTGCCCGGCTCGGGCCGCCAGGTGCCGTCGTAGCGCGGCTTTTCCTTGGCCGCCATCTGGCGCTCGCGCAGGGCGTCGAGTTCGGTCACGCTCATGTAGCAGGGGTAGACATGGCCCGAAGCCTGCAACTGCGCCAGCACTTCGCGATAGCGCTGCATGCGCTGCATCTGGTAGTACGGCCCCTCGTCCAGATCGAGCCGCAGCCAGTCCATGCCTTCGAGGATCACATCGACGCTGGCCTGGGTGGAGCGCTCCAGATCCGTGTCCTCTATGCGCAGGATGAAGTCGCCGCCGTTGGCGCGCGCGAACGCCCAGGGGTAGAGGGCCGAGCGGATGTTGCCCAGATGGATAAAGCCTGTGGGCGAGGGGGCGAATCGGGTACGTACTTTGGTCATTGATAGCTTCAGACTGAAGGCAGGCCGCTAAGGCCGCGCAGGAGGTCGTCCTGAATATCCTCGGGGTGCTCCAGCCCCACGGCCAGCCGGATCACGCCCTGGCTGATGCCGCAGGCCTGGCGCTGCCCCTCGCTCAGGCGGCCGTGCGAGGTGGTGGCCGGGTGGCTGATGATGGTCTTGGTGTCGCCCAGGTTGGTGGCGAGCGAGAGCAGCTCGCAGCTGTCGAGCACGTGGAAAGCCTTGGCACGCGCCGCCTCGGGCGTGTCGCCCGCCAGCTCGAAGGCCACCACGCCGCCGCCCAGGCCGCCCTGCTGGCGCATCGCCAGCGCATGCTGCGGGTGCGAGGGCAGGCCAGGGTAGTACACCCGCGCCACCTGCGGCTGCACCTCCAGCCAGCGCGCTATGGCGAGGGTGTTGGTGCAGTGCGCCTGCATGCGCACGCTGAGCGTTTCCATGCCCTTGAGCACCACCCAGGCGTTGAAAGGCGAAAGCACCATGCCCGCCGTGCGCACCACGGGCGCGAACTTCTCGGTGACGAGTTGCTGGCTGGCGCACAGCGCGCCGGCCATCACGCGGCCCTGCCCGTCCAGGAACTTGGTGCCCGAGTGCATGACGATGTCGGCGCCCAGTTTGATGGGGCGCTGCAAGATGGGCGTGGCAAAGGCGTTGTCCACGGCCAGCAACGCGCCGGCCTTGTGGGCGATCTCCGCCAGGGCGGCGATGTCGCAGATCTCGGTGAGCGGGTTGGTGGGTGTTTCGGCAAACAGCAATCGGGTGTTGGGGCGCACGGCGGCGCGCCACTCATCCACCTCGGTCTGCGAGCAGAAGGTGGTTTCCACGCCGAACTTGCCGAACTCCTTGGCAAAGAGGTTCAGCGTGGAGCCGAACATGGAGCGCGACAGCACCACATGGTCGCCCGCCTTGAGCAGGCCCATGATCATCATGAGGATGGCGCCCATGCCGCTGGCCGCGCCGATGGCGGCCTCGGTTCCCTCCAGCGCTGCCAGGCGCTGCTCGAAACTGGTGACCGTCGGATTGGACGTACGCGTGTAGGTATAGCCCTGGCCGCTGCCGAAGCGTTCGGCCGAGGTGGCGGCATCGGGCTGCACGAAGCCGGAGGTGAGGTACAGCGCCTCGGAATTCTCGCCATACTGGCTGGGCTCCAGAGCGGTGCGGATGGCCAGCGTCTCGGGGCGCAGGCCGGGTGGGAGTGTCTTGGTCATGAAAATCAGGTTTCCTGGGCATTGGGCAGGGACAGGCGCGAGGTGTCTTCCTCGTCATCCTCGCCGCCGCGCTGGCGGCCCTCGTTCAGGGCCGTCACCTCCTCGTCGGAGATGTCGCCGGTGATGTACAGGCCGTCGAAGCACGAGGCCTCGAAGCCCTGCACACGCGGGTTGATCTTGCCCACGGTCTGCTTCATGGCCTCCACGTCCTGGTAGATCAGCGCGTCGGCGCCTATCACCTGGCGGATTTCTTCGACCGTGCGGTTGTGCGCCACCAGCTCGCCGCGCGTGGGCATGTCTATGCCGTAGACGTTGGGATGGCGCACCGGCGGCGCGGCCGAGGCCAGGTAGACCTTCACGGCGCCGGCGTCGCGCGCCATCTGCACGATCTCCTTGGAGGTGGTGCCGCGCACGATGGAGTCGTCCACCAGCAGCACGCGCTTGCCCTTGAATTCGCTGGCGATGGCGTTGAGCTTCTGGCGCACCGATTTCTTGCGCGTGCCCTGCCCCGGCATGATGAAGGTGCGGCCCACGTAACGGTTCTTCACGAAGCCCTCGCGGTAGGGCAGGCCCAAGAGCTGCGCCAGCTGCATGGCGCTGGGGCGACTGGATTCGGGGATGGGGATGATGGTGTCGATCTGGTTCGGCGGCACGGTGGAGATGACGCGCTTGGCCAGCGTCTCGCCCATGTTCAGGCGCGCCTGGTAGACCGAGATGCCGTCCATCACCGAGTCCGGGCGCGCCAGGTACACATACTCGAACACGCAGGGGTTCAGGTGCGGGTTCTCGGCGCACTGCTGCGTCTGCATGCTGCCGTCCAGGTGCACGAACACGGCCTCGCCGGGCGCCACATCGCGCTCCAGCCGGTGCAGCGTGCCCTCCAGCGCCACCGACTCGCTGGCCAGCATCACCGCGCCGTCCGCCCCCTTGCCTATGCACAGCGGGCGGATGCCGAACGGGTCGCGGAAGGCCAGCAGGCCATAGCCCGCGATCAGTGCAATCACGGCGTAGGAGCCCTTGATGCGCTTGTGCACGGCGCGCACGGCGGCAAACACATCCTCGTCCTTCAGCGAGGCTCCGCTGCTCACGCGTGCCAGCTCATGCGCCAGCACGTTCAGCAGCACCTCGGAGTCGCTCTCGGTGTTGGTGTGGCGGTGGTCGGTATCGGCCAGCTCGCGGCGCAGCTGCTTGGCGTTGGTCAGGTTGCCGTTGTGCACCATGACGATGCCAAAGGGCGCATTCACGTAGAAGGGCTGGGCCTCTTCCTCGCTGGATGCATTGCCCGCCGTTGGATAGCGCACCTGGCCCAGGCCGACAGGGCCCGGCAGCGCGCGCATATTGCGCGTGCGGAACACGTCCTTGACCATGCCCTTGGCCTTGTGCATGAAGAACTTGCGCCCCTGCTGGGTGACGATGCCCGCGGCATCCTGCCCCCGGTGCTGCAGCAGCAGCAGGGCGTCATAGATCAGCTGATTGACGGGGGTGTTGCTGACGACGCCGACGATTCCACACATAGTTCGTGTTCCATTTCCAGGGGCGGGGCCTGCCCCGCCAAAAAATTCCTTGGCCGCTGCGGGTAGCCCGCGCGGCTCATGAGGGCAAATGTTGCCCCAACTGCGCCGGCAACACCGGCCGCAGGTTTTTGAGCGCCACCTGCAGCCAGGGCGCCGCCTGTGACTCACGCCACCAGGGAGCCTCCTCCACCCGCATCCAGCTGACCACCAGCGCCACCGCCAGCAACAGAACCAGGCCGCGCAACACGCCAAACATGGCACCGAGCGCCCGATCGGCAGGCCTCAGCCCTGCTGCCGTGACCAGCTTCTTGAGCAGCCAGGCCACAAAACCGCTGGCAAATACCGCCGCCACAAACACCAGCACAAATCCTGCGACATGGCGCCAGGCGGTATCGGCCTGCCCCATGGGCAACCAGGCGCCCACAGCATCGACAAACCACTGCGCAACAAAAAACGCCGCCACCCAACCGGCCAGGGACAGCAATTCAAACACCAGACCGCGCCAGGCCCCTATGAGCAAGGATGCCCCCAACACCGTCAGAAAGATCCAGTCCAGCGCCGCCATGCGCAATTTCGCTCAGTCAGCTTGAACCCTGGCTACAGCGCCAGCACCGAAGCGGACAGCCCCGCACCCTTGACGCGCCCCACCGCCTTGTCGGCATCGGCACGGCTCTCGAACGGCCCCAGGCGCACGCGCGTGCGCTTGCCATCCTTGGTGTCCACCACCTGGGTATAGGTCTTGAGGCCCGAGCGTTCGAGCTTCTCACGCACCTCGCGCACCTTGTCGGCGTCGGCAAACGCACCCACCTGCACGATGAAGCGCCCCTGATCCGACGCGGCCGGGCTGGCGGCCTGCGCTGGCTGCTGGCCACGCCCCTCCAGCAGGGCACGGGCGCGCGCCGCATCGTCGGGGCGCGCAGGCTTTGCCTCGGGCTTGTGCTCGGGTTTTGGTTCTGGTTTGGGTTCTGGTTTGGGTTCGGGCTTGACTGCAGGCTTGGGCTCCGCCTTGGCGTCCGGCTTGGCATCGACCTGGGGGCGCGGCTGCGCCGCGGCAGCGGTTTCGTTTGGACTGCGAGGTTTCAACACCTCCTCACCCGCATCCAGCCCGGCTGAAGCCGGCTCGGCAACAGGCCTGGACTCAGCCGCAGCCGGCGTCTTTTGCGGC
>JAFEER010000074.1 GCA_018240985.1 Pseudomonadota bacterium | reverse complement strand
TGCTGGCCGCTATCTGCAGCACACCCTGCTGGTGCGCCTGAAGCGCCGGCTGGGGTTGAGTGAACTCTCTCCCGTGCACCGCATCGACCGCGATACCGCCGGCCTGGTACTGTTCTCTGTGCAGCGTGCCACGCGCGGGTGTTACCAGGCGCTGTTCAGGCAACGCGATGTGCTAAAGACCTACGAGGCCGTTGCGCCGTGGCGGGCAGATGTGCCGTTCCCGCGCCTGCACGAAAGCCGGCTTGAGGAAAGTGGGCATTTTTTTCGCATGCACGAGGTGCCCGGCACGCCGAATACCATCACGGCCATGGATGTATTGGAGCAATCCGGCGACTGGGCGCGCTATCGCCTCAACCCCCTCACTGGAAAGCGCCACCAGTTGCGTGTGCATATGGCGGCGCTGGGCCTGCCGTTGTGCGGCGACTGCTTTTATCCCGAGGTGAACGACCGGCCGGATGGGGATTTTTCCAGCCCGCTGCAGCTGCTGGCCCGCAGCCTGGAATTTACCGATCCCGTATCGGGCCAGAGACGGCACTTTGGCAGCCGCCTGCGGCTGCGTCCCCTGGCAGATTTTGCTTCGGCGGTATAAAGCAGGCCGTGTTGCCACGGCGTCTGCGGCCAGCCTCCATCGCTGGACAACTGCGCGACCGCTCAATCTTGGGCGGATACTTTCAAATACATAGCTGTCA
Source organism: Pseudomonadota bacterium (assembly GCA_018240985.1). Taxonomy (GTDB): domain Bacteria; phylum Pseudomonadota; class Gammaproteobacteria; order Burkholderiales; family Burkholderiaceae_C; genus Alicycliphilus. Next base: position 4,083 of record JAFEER010000074.1, on the reverse strand, counting down.
TCGCTTGCCTTATAAGCGTTACAGGTCTTTTTTCCTCATCATTTATGGCGTTTTTCGATTCCCTGCGTGCGCGTTCAGCCCTGCTGCGCGCGGCGCTCCTGCGCCGGCCCGAACGCTGGTTGTCCGCCCATGGCCTGCTGTGGCTGCTGGGCGCTCTGCTGCTGGCCGGCCTGCTGTACGTCCTGGTGTTGATCCCGTTCACGCCGGCAATCAGCGACATCCGCAAGGCCAAGCTGGATCAGCCCGCGCAGCTGGTGTCCGCCGACGGGCGCCTGCTGGCGGAATACAAGTGGGTGAACCGCGAGTGGGTGCCGCTGGCCACCATCGCCAAACCGGTGGTCGACGCGCTGATTGCCACCGAGGATCACCGTTTCTACCAGCACTTTGGCCTCGACTGGCGGCGCACGGCATCGGCCTTGATCCGCACCGCCGGCGGCGACCGCCAGGGCGGATCCACCATCACGCAGCAGCTGGCGCGCAACCTGTATCCCGAGGACATCGGCCGCGCGCCCACGCTCACACGCAAGCTCAAGGAAGCCATCACGGCGCTGAAAATCGAGGCGCTCTACTCCAAGGACGAGATCCTGGAGACCTACCTGAACACCGTGCCCTTTCTCTACAACGCCTATGGCATAGAGATGGCGGCGCGTACCTACTTCGACAAATCGGCCGACAAGCTCACGGTGCTGGAAAGCGCCACCCTGGTCGGCATGCTCAAGGGCACGGCCTACTACAACCCGGTGCTCAACCCCGAGCGCGCGCAGGAGCGGCGCAACACGGTGCTGGCGCAGATGAAGAAGCGCGGCAAGCTGGCGGACGCCGAGTACGACAGGCTCATCAAGCGCCCGCTGCGCATACGCTTTGAGCGCCAGAGCGAGCTGGCTGGACTGGCGCCGCATCTGGCGCAGCAGCTGCGCCGCCAGCTCATCGACTGGGCGGATCGCAACGGCTACAGCCTGTACAGCGACGGCCTGGTGATCCGCACCACCATCGACGGCCGGCTGCAGGAGATGGCAAACCAGGCCGTGCAGCGCCAGGGCCGCCAGCTGCAGGGCGTGGCCGACGCAGCCTGGGCGCAGCGCGCCGCCTGGAGCGCCAAGAACCCGCTGGTGCAGCAGCTGGTACGCGAATCGCCACAGTACGAAAAGGCCGTGGCTGCAGGCGCCGCGCCCGATGAGGCGCTGCACAAACTGCTGGCCGATGGCGAGTTCTTGCGCCGGCTGCGCCAGGCCAAGACACGCGTGCAGGCCGGCTTCATGGCCATGGATCCGAAGAGCGGCGCGGTGCTGGCCTGGGTGGGCAGCCGCGATTTCGAGCAGGATCCGTTCGACCATGTCCAGGCCGCAAGGCGCCAGCCCGGCTCCACCTTCAAGCCCTTCGTCTATGGCGCGGCGTTTGCCAAGGGCATGCTGCCCACGGATACGCTGATGGATCAGGCGGTGGAAATCCCCCTCGGCGGCAAGCAGGTCTGGCGCCCCACGGATGGCCGCACCCCGCCCAGCGGCGAGCCCATGGAGCTGCGCGACGGCCTGGCCTACTCCAAGAACACCATCACCGCCCAGCTCATGCAGCAGGTGGGCCCGCAGCGCGTGGTGCAACTGGCGCGCGCCATGGGCGTGCGTGAATCCAAGCTGGAGGCCGTGCCGGCGCTGGCCCTGGGCACGAGCTCGGTCACCTTGAAGGAAATGGTGGCGGCCTACGGCACCATAGCGAGCGGCGGGCGCTATCAGGCCCCGCATGTGATTACGCGCATCGAGGACAAGAACGGCAAGCTGCTGGAGGCCTTCAAGAGCGCCGCGCCCGAGCGTGCCCTGGACTTGAACGCCGCGCAGGAATTGCGCGACGCCATGCGCGGCGTGATCGACAAGGGCACGGGCGTGGCGATTCGCGGCCGCTACGGCATCACCGCCGACGTGGCGGGCAAGACCGGCACCACGCAGGACAACACCGACGGCTGGTTCATCCTGATGCACCCGCAGCTCGTGGCCGGCGCCTGGGCGGGCTTCAACGACGGGCGCATCACGCTGCGCAGCGACTACTGGGGCCAGGGTGCCCACAGCGCGCTGCCCATGGTGGGCGATGTGTTCCGCCAGGCGCTGCGCGGCAAGATCATCGACGGGCGCGAGCGTTTCATCGACGAGGAAGAAAGCAGCTGGGTGGCGACGGCTACCGGCGCCGTGCGCAACTGGGTCTATGACCTGTTCGGCCGGCGCACGGATGCGGCATCGGGTGCCGGGGATGCGCCAGCCATGCCGCAGGCCGAACCGCCGCGCGCAGCAGCAGCGCCCGCCAGCGCCGCGCCGCCCGAGGAGCGCCCCGAGATCATCGAGGCGCCGCTGGTGCCGCTGCAGGAGGTGTCGCCACGCAGCGGCGTGCCCGACCAGCAGCCGCCGGTATGGGTGAATCAGCCCGATTCCCCTGCCGATGCACAAGCGCCGCCAGCGCCGCAGGAGTCCGCAGCGCTGCAACCGCTCGAAGCGCGTTAAAGTCGGCGCATGCCGACCGATCCAGCCACAGCGCCCCCCCGCATACCCGCCGGCGTCTGGGCGTTGGGCTTGGTCAGCATGCTGATGGACATCTCGTCCGAGATGATCCACAGCCTGCTGCCCATGTTCATGGTCGGCACCCTGGGCATGTCGGCGCTCGTGGTCGGCGTGATTGAAGGCCTGGCCGAGGCCACGGCGCTGATCGTCAAGGTGTTCTCGGGCGCGCTCAGCGACTATCTTGGCAAGCGCAAGGGTCTGGCGCTGCTGGGCTATGGCCTGGGGGCCTTCACCAAGCCGCTGTTTGCCATCGCCTCGGGCGCGGGCCTGATCGTCGCCGCGCGCCTCATCGACCGCGTCGGCAAGGGCATACGCGGCGCACCGCGCGATGCGCTGGTCGCAGACATTACGCCGCCCGAGATTCGCGGCGCGGCCTTCGGCCTGCGCCAGTCGCTGGACACGGTGGGCGCATTTGTGGGGCCGCTGCTGGCCGCCGGCCTGATGCTGCTGTGGGCGAACGACTTTCGCGCCGTGTTCTGGGTGGCGGTGTTGCCGGGTCTGCTGGCCGTGGCCGTGCTGGCGCTGGGCGTGCGCGAGCCCGAGCGCCACGAGGGCGCGCGCCGCGGCAACCCGATCCGGCGCGAGAACCTGCGCCGCCTGGGCAGCGCCTACTGGTGGGTGGTGGGCGTGGGGGCGCTGTTCACGCTGGCGCGCTTCAGCGAGGCCTTTCTGGTGCTGCGCGCGCAGCAGCTGGGCATCGCCATGGCGCTGGTGCCGCTGGTCATGGTGGCCATGAACCTGGTGTACGCGGCGGCTGCCTATCCGTTTGGCAAGCTGTCCGACAGCGTGAGCCACAAGGCGCTGCTGGCCTGGGGCCTGGTGGTGCTGATCGCCGCCGATGCGCTGCTGGCCATGGCCCAGCACTGGGGCCTGGTGCTGGCGGGCGTGGCGGTGTGGGGCATACACATGGGCATGACGCAGGGGCTGCTAGCCACCATGGTGGCCGACGCCACGCCGGCGGATCTGCGTGGCACGGCGTTTGGCGTGTTCAACCTGGCCAGCGGCCTGGCCATGTTGGTGGCCAGCGTGGTTGCCGGGCTGATGTGGGATGCCATTGGCCCGGCGGCCACCTTCTGGGCCGGTGGCGCGTTTGCGGTGCTGTGCCTGGTGGGGCTGGGCCTGGGGCGACGCTCAACAGGCCCGTGTTGACTTTGTTGCAAAGAAGGCGCATCTTGCTACGCGTGCCTGTGGCCGGGCATTCACTATCGGCCACTGATCCGGCCCCGTAGTGTTTGCCCCGTCATCCTGGCGAAGCATTGCAACCTCGAAGGGTCGAATCCATAGTTTCTTTGGCTCACCGAGGGAAGTTGTACTTCCGGCTGGACAACGGGGCCTGCCCAACCGGATCGCCGATCCGGGCCCCTATGCGCAAAGGAAACGCCATGGCAACGTACATCGCACTGTGTAACTTCACGGATCAGGGCATCCGCACTGTCAAGGACACGACCAAGCGCGCCGACGCGGTAAAGGAAGCGGCTTCGAAATTCGGCGCCAAGATGTCACAAATCTATTGGACTCTTGGCCCCTACGACCTGATCAC
>JAFEER010000073.1 GCA_018240985.1 Pseudomonadota bacterium | reverse complement strand
CTCGGCCGTGCGATGCGGGCGGTACATGGACAGTTCCAGCGCGTCGTCATCCACGTCTTCTTCAAACTCCTGCAGCACATCGACGGCATAGGCCTGCGCCTGCGCCGACGCGCAGGAGGGCAAAGCCACCACGCTCTGTGTCTGCGCCGGCGACACGCCGGCGGCCTGCAGGCCCAAAGTGGCTGCAAACATCAACAGAGACAGCAGAAAGGACAATGCCAGACGCATGGGGTGGGGGTGTCGTGGGGCGGGCGGTGGCATGCAGACATCCATCATGGCGATGGATGAGGCCGACTGCCGTTTACATGCGTGATCGAAACCACGAAGCCTGCAATTTTAGCATTCGTGCCCTCCTTGCGTCCTTGGCTGCTTGCGCCCAAGGGCCATCAGCAGGGCGTGGCGCCGGGCAGCTGCAGGCAGATGGCGCCGTCCACGGTGTTGCCCTCGAAGCTGGTGCTGTCAAAGGCGTTGCTGCGGTTGCCGTCGGGGTCGCTGGCGGTCACGCGCACCAGATACTGGCCAGCGGGCAGCGCTCCGGCATTGAGCACCGTGCGGCCGGAGATGGGCGCCGGCTGCAGTGCCATGGTGTCGGCGGCGAAGGCCGGCCTGCCCGCCACGGCGCGCGCCACCTGTACCTGGTAGCTGATGGGCTTGCCCTGTGGGTGGAAGGGCGCCGGCCAACCCCAGTCGAGCTCCAGCGCGCCGGCCTGGTCTTGGGCCGACAGCCAATAGGGCATGGGCCGCTGCAGGCTTTGCAGGAAGTGGTGCTGGTTCTGGGCAATGACGGTTTGCAGGCGCTGGTACTCGGCCGCCCATTGCTGCATGGGCGTGCCCGACCCCTTGGCGTCCAGCTTGCTCACATCGGGTGCGGCGGCGAGCATGGGTTCGACGATGGGGCGATAGCTGTCGAGCAACTGCTTGACGGCGGCATCGGTCAGGTATTTGTCGCGGATTTCTGCGACTGCCGTTTGCAGCAATGCGAGGTTGCCCGGCTCCGACAGAAAGCCGCGGTGCAGCGGGCTGTCCCACCAGGTGCTGATGCCCTTGTCCCAGCTGGGGTAGATGGGCGCGCCGGGCTGCTCCGGGTAGCCCAGGGCGCCGTCGTAGTCCCAGGGCAGAAAGTAGAACTTGTCGCCGCCGCGCGGCTGGTACAGGCCGAAGTTCTGGTTCACGGTGTCCCAGTTGCCCAGCAGTGCCGTGGTGGCCAGCCAGGTCAGGTAGTTGTTGCGGTCGAAGTAGCGATTGAAGCCGGTGCTGAACGGCTGGCTGTAGTCATTCAAGGCCTGCACCGCGCGCACGACGGCGCGGTGGTCGCCGGAGTCGGATTCGATTTCCAGCAGCTGCTCGAAGTCGGGCCCGGCCTTGCCATCGGCTGCGGTTTGCAGCTGCGGTTTGGGATTGAAGTTGAAATCTGCCACCTTGTAGACATTGGAGTCCGCCGCCCAGCCGCGGCGCTCCAGGTAGGCCTTGCCGCCGAGCTTTTCGACATGCGTGAACAGCCCCATGGGCTGCGGGCCGCTGCCATTGCCCGCGTCGTAGCGGATCTGCACGAACTGGGTGCGCAGGCTCTCGTGGTAGGGCACGCTGCGCATCAGGTCGAAGGCCAGCTTGTTGCGCACGCGGGTCAGGTCGTAGGGGTGCTTGTTGAGTTGCAGCGTGTCCTCGCCCCACCAGGCGGCGCCCTTGTCGAGCTTGACGCGGTAGGACTTCAGGTCGGCCAGGCGCGTGCTGCTGCCGCGCAGGCGCATCTTGGCCGCGGCATTTTTGAGCTGACCGTCGTCGCTCTTGGCCAGCACCTTGATTTCGGGCTCGCAGTTGTCGGACTTGTCCTCGTCCAGGTTCACCGTGTCCAGCGTCACCATGCTGCCGGGATAGCTGGGCGGCGGGCTGGCGAGCTGCTGGCAGTCGCTCTTGCCGGCCAGGTACCAGCCGGCGCCGGCTACCGGCGTGGCCTGGTAGGCCAGATCCAGCGTCAACAGCGAGGCTGCGGCATAGGGGTAGAGCCCGCCGGAGTGCGGCAGGTCGCCGGGGCCGGGCACAAAGGGCGCCTGATTCTGTGGCGGTAGTGGTTGCGGCTGTGGCTGCGGGCCGGGATTGGCGGGCGGGCTTTCGTAGCCGCCGCCACCGCAGGATGACAGGGCCAGGCAGGCGCTGAGGACGGAGAGGCGAAACCAGGGGAGGGTGCGTGGGCTCACGGGCGGGGTCTGCTGGGTGTGGAGAGGGCAAGGGTGATGCGTCAGCGTCAGGCGCCGAATTCGTCGCCCAGCTCGCGGGCACGGTGCTCGGCGGCGTCCAGGGCGCGCATGAAGCGATCCGCCATCTGGTCGGCCTCCATCGACTCGATGGCCGCGTGCGTGGTGCCGCCCTTGCTGGTGACGCGCTGGCGCAGCACCGCGGGGGATTCGTCCGAGCGGCGCGCCAGCTCGGAGGCGCCGGCAAAGGTGCCCACGGCCAGCTGGTGTGCCTGCTCCTCGGTCAAACCCATGTCCACGCCGGCCTGCGTCATGGCGTCCAGGAAATAGAACACATAGGCCGGGCCCGACCCCGACAGGGCCGTCACCGCGTCGAGCAGCGATTCCTGCTCCAGCCACAGGTAGGCGCCCGTCGTGGCCACCACCTGCTCCACCAGGGCGCGTTCGGGCGCGCTGACCGTGGGGCGCGCATACAGGCCGGTCATGCCCTGGCCGATCAGGGCCGGGGTGTTGGGCATGGCGCGCACGATGCGTTCGCTGGCCAGCCACTGTGCAATGCTGCTGGAGCGTATGCCGGCGGCCACGCTCAGGTGCAGCGCCTGCGCGGTGTGCGGCGCGGCCTGCAGCGCAGCATCGCGGAAGGTCTGGGGCTTGACCGCCCAGACCACCAGGCCGGCACGCGCCAGCGCCGCCGTGGGCGCCGGTTGCGCCGTGATGCCGAACTTCTCCAGCAGGGCGGCGCGCGCGGGCTCGAAGGGCTCGACCACCTCGATCTGGCTGGCCGGCAGTCCGCGCTGCAGCAGGCCGCCGATGATGGCGCTGGCCATGTTGCCGCCGCCGATGAAGGCGATGGGGGGGAGGGGCTGGGTGCT
>JAFEER010000072.1 GCA_018240985.1 Pseudomonadota bacterium | reverse complement strand
GCCAGGTTCTGGCCGCCGTTTTCGGGGCGGCCGGCGTCGGGCGCGCCATCCATGGCCAGGATATGGCCGCTGCCGGTTTCGGCGATGAAGCCCATGCCGGATCTTGTGCCGGCGTTGCCAGTCCAGCTGACGGTGCATTCCATGTTGTGTTTCTCCAACAATTAGGGCGAACCCTTAAAAAAATACCAATTTTGCTGCATTGCAAAACTTCTCCGTTATACAATGCACCCATGCGTTACCCGCTACGCACTGTAGGCACAGCGGGGTTCGCGCCGATTGTCTCCTCCATCGCCTCAAAGGATGGATTCAGCCCCAGGCCTTACCGCCCGGGGCTTTTTTTTGCCCTGCGCAGGCCTGATTGGCCGGGCACCTATGATGGCGCCCCGGTCACGCGCATGTAGGCGCGCGGCACGATTGCACCATGACCCAGCCCCTGACCCCCTTTGACTATCTGACCAAAATTCTCACGGCGCGCGTCTACGACGTGGCCGTGGAGTCCGACCTGCAGCCCGCCCGGGCGCTGTCGCGGCGCCTGCACAACAAGGTGCTCTTGAAGCGCGAGGACCAGCAGCCGGTGTTCAGCTTCAAGCTGCGCGGCGCCTATAACAAGATGGCGCAGCTGGCGCCCGAGCAGTTGGCCAAGGGGGTGATCTGCGCCTCGGCCGGCAACCACGCGCAGGGCGTGGCCATGAGCGCGGGCAAGCTGGGCACGCGCGCCGTGATCGTGATGCCCACCACCACGCCGCAGGTGAAGGTGGACGCGGTGAAGACCCTGGGCGGCGAGGTGGTGCTGGTGGGCGACAGCTATTCCGACGCCTACGAGCATGCCGTGCGGCTGCAGCAGGACGAGGGCCTGAGCTTCATCCACCCGTTTGACGACCCCGACGTGATCGCCGGCCAGGGCACGATTGCCATGGAGATATTGCGCCAGCTGCAGGCGCTGGGCAGCCACCGGCTCGATGCCGTGTTCGTGCAGATTGGCGGCGGCGGCCTGATTGCCGGCGTGGCCAACTACCTGAAGGCGGTGAGCCCGCAGACCAAGGTCATCGGCGTGCAGATGAACGACTCCGACGCCATGGCCCAGTCGGCGCGCGCGCACCAGCGCGTGCAGCTGCCCGACGTGGGCCTGTTTGCCGACGGCACGGCCGTGAAGCTGGTGGGCGAGGAGACCTTCCGCGTGGCGCATGCGCTGGTGGACGACTATGTGATCGTGGACACGGACGCCGTGTGCGCCGCGATCAAGGACATCTTTGTGGACACGCGCAGCATCGTCGAGCCCTCGGGCGCCCTGGGCGTGGCGGCCATCAAGCAGTACGTGGCCAAGCACAAGACGAAGGGCGAGACCTACGCGGCCATTCTCTCGGGTGCGAACATGAACTTCGACCGCCTGCGCTTCGTGGCCGAGCGCGCCGACGTGGGCGAGGAGCGCGAGGCGCTGTTCGCCGTCACCATCCCCGAGGAACGCGGCAGCTTCAAGCGCTTCTGCCAGGTGGTGGGGGCGCTGCCCGGCGGGCCGCGCAATGTCACCGAGTTCAACTACCGCATCAGCCACGAAAAACTCGCCCATGTATTCGTGGGCCTGTCCACGCATGGGCGTGGCGAGTCGGAAAAGATCGCCAAGAACTTCCTCAAGCACGGCTTCGAATCGCTGGATTTGACGCATGACGAGCTGGCCAAGGAACACCTGCGCCACCTGGTGGGCGGACGCACGGCCCTGGCGCGCGACGAGCGCCTGATGCGCTTCACCTTCCCCGAGCGGCCGGGCGCGCTGTTCAAGTTCTTGAGCCTGATGCAGCCGACCTGGAACATCTCGCTGTTCCACTACCGCAACCAGGGTGCGGACTATGGCCGCATCCTGGTGGGCATGCAGGTGCCGGCCGAGGATGCGGCGGCGTTCGACGCGTTTTTGCAGCAGCTGGACTACCCCTACGTGGAAGAGACGCAGAACCCGGCGTATCGGCTGTTTTTGCAGGCCAATGGCGCGTAAAGACTCCTTCCCCCTCTGGGGGAAGGCTGGGATGGGGGCTGGAGCGCAGGCATCTTTCCGGCATCAAGGCACGAGCGTCGCCGGCCCCCACCCCAGCCCTCCCCCAGAGGGGGAGGGAGAAAGAAAACCGGCGCTAACGTATGGCAGAAAAGCGCCTGCAGCTATCGATTGAAAAGCAAACCCCATGCAAGCCCTGCGCCACTATCTGCTGGCCGTGCAGTTCTTCACGCGTCTGCCCGTCACGGGCCGGCTGGCCGCCTGGGTGGGCTACAGCCCGGCCATGCTGCGCGCCAGCAGCGCGCATTTCCCGGGCGTGGGCTGGCTGGTGGCGGCGGTGGCCGTGGGCGTTTATGCAGCCCTGTGGCTGGCGCTGGGCGGGCAGGGTTTTGCGCCCCTGGTGGCGGCCGTGGGCAGCACCATTGCCACGGTGCTGGTGACGGGCGGCTTTCATGAGGATGGCCTGGCCGACGTGGCCGACGGCCTGGGCGGGGCCTACGAGCGCGAGCGGGCGCTCGCCATCATGAAGGATTCGCGCATCGGTGCCTTTGGCGCCATGGCTCTGGTGCTGGCGCTTGGCGCCAAGCTGGCGCTGCTGGCGCAGCTGGGCAGCCTAGGGCTGGACAAGGCGCTGTGGGCGCTGGCGGGCGCCCATGTGCTGTCGCGCCTATGGCCGCTGTGCACCGTGCGGGCACTGCCGCATGTGGGCGACAGCGCCACGTCCAAATCGAAGCCGCTGGCGGATCGGATCACGGGCGCCGCCTTGGTTGCCGCAAGTTTGTGGTGTTTTCTGCCGCTGACGCTTGTGTGGCAAGCGCTAGGCACTAGCGTGTTGATAGCATCGGTTGGCTGCAGCGCCCTGGGCGCAGGCTGGATGCACTGGCGCTTTGCGCGCCGCCTGCAGGGCTTTACCGGCGATTGCCTGGGCGCCACGCAGCAGGTGGCCGAGATCGGTTTTTACCTGGGTGCGGCCGTGGCGCTGGCGCAGCAGGCTGCATGACGGCGCCGCGCCTGTGGCTGGTGCGCCATGCGCGGCCGCTGGCGGCCGAGGGTTTGTGTTACGGGCGCCTGGATCTGCCGGCCGAAGACCAGGCCAGCCGCAGCGCCGCCGCCGCGCTGGCGCGGGCCCTGCCGCCCCAGGTGGCCCTGGTGCAGCATTCACCACTACAAAGATGTGAGCTCCTGGCGCTTGACGTGCAAGCGCTGCGGCCTGATTTGGCTTCAAACCCCGAGCCGCGCATCGCCGAAATGGACTTTGGCGCCTGGGAGGGCCGCGCCTGGGGCTCAATCGCCCGCCCCGAGATCGACGCCTGGGCCGCCGACTTAGGCACCCACGCCCCCGGCGGCGGCGAGCCGCTGGCGGCCATGCTGCAGCGCGTGGCACTGGCGCTACAAGACGCGGCGGCCCGCGCCCAGGGCGGCGACGTGGTCTGGATCACCCATGCCGGCGTGGCGCGCTGCGTGCAGTGGCTGCTGGCGCATGGCGCGCAGACCATGCCCAAGGCGCAGGAATGGACGCTGGCGGCGCCCGCCTTTGGCGCCTGGATGACGCTGCCTCTACCCTTCGCTTGACTATTGCGCCTTTTGGCGCGGCAGCTCCAGCGTCAGCGTGCTGGCGCCGTCCGCCGTCGCACCCAGCCGCGCCTCGCGCCGGCCCAGCGACTGCAGCACCAGGCCGGACTCGACGGCTGCGCCCACGCGGTAATGCCTGGGGGGCTTGCCATCGACGGCGATCAACGCCGCGCCGTCCCCCGTCTTGCCGGCCAGCACGCCCAGCAGCACAAAGCGGTTGATTGCCGCGGGGGCGGCGGCCGTCACGGCATGGGCGCCGAGCAGCCTGGCCAGGGCCTGCGCATCGGGCAAGACCGGCTCGGGTGCCGCGGCCACGGGGGCGCTGCCGGCCGCAGGTGCCGACAGCTTCAGCCCCCAATTGACGATGCCGGCCGCGGCCAGCGCCCACAGCACCAGGGTGGCAAGGCGCGTGGCCCAGGGGGTGAAAGAGAGTGTCGGCATGGCGGCATTATCATTGAGCGTTTACTTTCAACGTGATTGACCGCGCCGTGACGCCCTCTTCTGCGCTTTCCTTTGCCCCCTCCCTGGCCCAGCGGGCCCGCCGCCGCCTGGCCGCTGGCTTTACCCTGATCGAGCTCATGGTGGTGCTGGTGATCATCGGCGTGCTGGCCGCGCTCATCGTGCCCAATGTGCTCGACCGCGCCGACGACGCGCGCGTGACCGCGGCGCGCACCGACATCAGCAACGTCATGCAGGCGCTCAAGCTCTACCGCCTGGACAACCAGCGCTACCCCACGGCCGAGCAGGGCCTGAAGGCGCTGATCGCCAAGCCCACCACGCCCCCGGTACCGGCCAACTGGCGCCCCTACCTGGAAAAGCTGCCCAATGACCCCTGGGGCCATCCGTACCAGTACCTGAACCCCGGCATCAAGGGCGAGGTGGACGTGATGTCCTTCGGCGCCGACGGCCAGTCCGGCGGCGAAGGCAAGAATGCCGACATTGGCAGCTGGCAGTAGGGTGCGGCCCAATGGGCAAGCACCCTCACCCCTGCCCTCTCCCGCTGGCGGGAGAGGGAGAAACTACCTAGACCGAGCGCCCATGCGGCCTATGGCGCTATCAAATCTGTTTGATTGGCAAGCTGTCTCAGGCTCCTTCCCCCTTTGGGGGAAGGTTGGGATGGGGGCTGGTGTTCCCACATCAACGTGCGAGCGTCGCTGGCCCCCACCCCTGCCCTCCCCCAGAGGGGGAGGGAGAAGCTGCCAAGACCGCACACGCGGCTTCACCCTGCTGGAGCTGTTGGTGGTCGTCGCCATCATGGCCTTGGCCACGGCCGGCGTGGGCCTGGCACTGCGCGACAGCGGGGCCACGGCGCTGCAGCGCGAGGGCGAGCGCCTGGCGGCGCTGCTGGAATCGGCGCGTGCGCAGTCGCGCGCCTCGGGCGCGGCGGTGCGCTGGCGCGCCGATGCGCAGGGCTTTCACTTCGATGGCCTGGCCGCCGCCAGGCTGCCCAGGCATTGGCTCGACAACAGCACCACGGTGCGCGGCCCGGCCCAGCTGTGGCTGGGGCCCGAGCCCATCATCGGGCCGCAGCAGGTGCTGATCGTGAACCCGGCGCAGCCAGACCACGCCGTGCGCGTGGCCACCGACGGGCTGCGCCCCTTCAGCGCGCAGATGCAATGAAGGCCAAGAGGCGCGCCGCGGGGTTCACGCTGGTGGAGGTGCTGGTGGCCCTTGCCATCGTCGCCATCGCCCTCATGGCGGGCACGCAGGCCACGTCGGCCCTGACGCGCAACGCCGCGCGCCAGACCGACGTGGTGCTGGCCCATGCCTGCGCCGAGAACGAACTGGTCAAGGTGCGCCTGACGCGCCAGATGCCCTCCATTGGCGACGCGCGCATGCCGTGCGAGCAGGCCGGGCATGGCTACGAGGTGGCGGTCAGCGTGACGCCGACGCCAAATCCGCAGTTCCGGCGCGTCGATGCGCAGGTGTTCGATGCCCAGGCGCCGGTGCTGCGCCTGTCCACCATCGTCGGGCGGTATTGATGCGGCGCAGGCACTCCGGCTTCACCCTGGTCGAGCTGATGGTGGCCATTGCCGTGCTGGCGCTGATGGCCGTCGTCAGCTGGCGCGGGCTGGACGGCATGGTGCGCGCGCAGCAGATCACGCGCCAGCATGCCGATGCCGTGCTGGAGCTGCAGACCGTGCTGGACCAATGGGGCACGGATCTGGACGCGCTGCAGGCCATAGACAACACCGAGCCCCTGGCCTGGGACGGCCAGGCGCTGCGCATCACGCGCCGCGGCATGCGCCAGCCCGACGAGGGCGCCATCGTCGTCGCCTGGGCGTTGCGCAACGTCGATGGCAGCAGCCGCTGGCTGCGCTGGCAGTCGCCCCCGGTGCGCACGCGCGGCGAATGGGCCGATGCCTGGGCGCGCGCCGCGCAATGGGCACGCACGCCGAGCAGCAGCGAGAGCCAGCGCGAGACGGTGCTGATGCCGCTCGCCGGCTGGCAGCTGTACTACTACCGCGGCGGCGCCTGGGCGAATGCGCAGTCTGCGAGCACCAGCGGCAGCCAGCCCCAGTCGCCCGGTGGCCTGGGCAACGCGGCGGCCAGCATCCCCGACGGCGTGCGCCTGCAGCTCACCCTGCCCGAGGGCGGCGCGCTGGCCGGCGTGGTCACGCGCGACTGGGCCAATCCGCTGCTGGGCGGGGGCAAGTCATGAGGCGGCAGAAGGTTGAGCGTTGGGCGTTGAGGGTTTTGCGGGGGTTTGCGCCGGACGCACAACGCACAACGCACAACGCCGGACGCGCCGGCCAGGCCGGCGCGGCACTGCTCGCGGCCATGCTCACCGTGACCCTGGTGGCCACCTTTGCCGCTGCCGCCATGTGGCAGCAATGGCGCGCCATCGAGGTCGAAACCGCCGAGCGCGCACGCATACAGTCGGCCTGGATCCTGATCGGCGCGCTGGACTGGTCGCGGCTGATATTGCGCGAAGACTCGCTGGCCCAAGGCGGCGACGGCACCGACAACCTGAGCGAGCCCTGGGCCGTGCCGCTGCAGGAGGCGCGCCTGTCCACCTTCCTGGCCGCCAACCGCAACGTGGCCCAGGTGGCAGACGCCAGCACCGACACGGCAGATGCCTTCCTGTCCGGCCAGATCACCGATCAGCAAGGCCTGCTGAACCTGCGCAACCTGGCCGGCGACAAGCAGGTGGACGCCAGCGCGCTGCGCCAGTTCGCGCGCCTGTTCGATTACCTGGGCCTGCCGCGCCCGCAGCTCGATCAGCTGGCGCAGCAGATGCAGCGCGCCACGGCGCGCGAGGGCGAGCCCAACACCAAGCCACTGCTGCCGCAAAGCGTGGCCCAGCTGGGCTGGTGGGGGCTGCCGCAGGCGTCGATAGACGCGCTCACGCCCCATGTCACGCTGCTGCCGGTGCGCACCCTGGTCAACCTGAACACCGCCAGCGCCGTGGTGCTGTGGGCCAGCGCCGACGGCCTGGACATGGCCGACGCCCAGCGCCTGGTGCAGCGACGCGAGACGCAATACTTCCGCAGCCCAGCCGACGCGGCCGAGCTGGTGCGCCAGGGCAGCGCCATCAGCGCCAGCACGCATGCAGTGGCGTCCAGCTATTTCGAGGTGCGCGGGCGCCTGCGCCTGGATGGCGCGGTGGTCGAGGAGCGGTCGCTGGTCTTCAAGCAGCGCGGCGACGTGCGCACCCTGTGGCGCGAGCGCGGCGGCCTGCCCGCCGCGGCCATGCTGGCACAGGCACCTAAAATGCCCGGCGCAACTACTTACCCATGAGCACTCTCGTCATCACCCTGCCCCTGGGCACGCCAGCCGCCGCCGACTACAGCTACACGCTCACGGCCGACGGCCACAACGCCATCCGCCATGCCAGCGCCAGCGCCGACCTGCTGCCCGACCCGGGCCGCGCCGGCGAGGTGGTGGCCGTGGTGCCGGTGCGTGCGCTGTCGTGGCAGCGCGTCACCCTGCCCCAGGGGGCGCTGGCGCAGCAGGCGCGGCTGCGCGCCGTGCTCGAAGGCCTGCTGGAAGAGCAGCTGCTGGACGACCCGGCCCAGCTGCACTTTGCCCTGCAACCCGGCGCGCACGCCGGCAGCCCGGCCTGGGTAGCTGTGTGCGACCGTGCCTGGCTGCGTGCTGCCCTGCAGGCGCTGGAGGCCGCCGGCCGCCCCGCCGACCGCGTGGTGCCCGAATTCGCCCCCGGCCCCACGGCCAGCGGTGTCGAGGAATGCGATGTGCTGGGCCAGCCCGAGGACGCCTGCGCCGTGCTCACCGGCCACGGCGCCGCGCAGGCCGTGGTGGTGCTGCCCCTGGCCGTGGCCAGGACACAGCAGGCCCTGGCACCCGGCGGCGAAGACGCACCGCCGGTGCGCGCCGAGCCCGCCGTGGCCGCCCTCACCGAGCGCCTGCTGGGCCGCCCGGTGCAGCTGCATACCGCCAGCCAGCGCGCCCTGGCCGCTGCGCGCGGCGACTGGGATCTGGCCCAGTTCGACCTGGCCAGCAGCGGGCGCACGCGCCTGCTGCGCCGCCTGGGCACGGCCGCCAGCGCCTTTGCGCGCGCGCCGCAGTGGCGCGCCGCACGCTGGGGCCTGGGGCTGGCGATGGCCGTGCAGATCATCGGCCTGAACCTGTGGGCCTGGCAGGATCGCCAGGCGCTGGCCGCCGCCCAGGCCGGCACGCGCGCCATCCTCACCCAGACCTTTCCGCAAGTCCAGGCCGTGGTGGATGCGCCGCTGCAGATGCAGCGCGAGCTGGCGCGGCTGCGCCAGGCGGCCGGCAGCCTGGCGCGCGGCGACCTGGAGCCCCTGATGGCCGCGGCCGGCGCCGCCCTGCCCGCCACCAGCCAGCCCACGCAGATCGAATACACCGGCAGCGCCCTGCTGCTGCGCGGCGTGGAGCTCACGCCCGAGCAGCTGGCCGCCATGAACCAGCGCCTGGCCGCCGATGGCTACAGCGCACAGGCACAGGAAGGCGCGCTTCAGATCAGCGCCCAGGAGAACCCATGAACCCCAACACCCGCACGCAGCAGCTGCGCGCCCACTGGGCCGCCCTGGCGCCGCGCGAACAGAGCCTGGTGCTGGCGGCGGCGGCCATCGTCGGCCTGGCGCTGCTGTGGTGGCTGCTGCTGGCGCCGGCGCTGGCGCAGCTGCGCGCCTCGCCGGCACGGCACGCCGCCGTGAACGCGCAGCTGCAGCAGATGCTGAGCCTGCAGGCCGAGGCCCAGCGCCTGAAGGAGGTGCCGCGCCCGCAGCCCGGCGAGGCGCTGCGCACGCTGCAGGCGTCGATGCCGCGGCAACTGAGCCCGGCCACGCAGCTGCAGGCCGTGGGCGACCGCGTCACCATCACGCTCAAGGCCGTGCCGGCCGAATCGCTGGCGCAATGGCTGGCCCAGGTGCGCAGCACCAGCCGCGCCACGCCGGTCGAGGCGCGCCTGGTGCGCAGCGGTACGGCCACACCCACGCCTACCCCCACGCTCTGGGACGGCACCCTGGTGCTGGCCCTGCCGCCAGGTTAAGAAATATGGCCCGCCGCACCCGCGCCCACCCCGCCATGGCCGCGCCCCGCGCGCCCTGGCGCTGGGCGCTGGCCGGCCTGTGCCTGGGCGCGCTGGCGGCGCTGCTGCTGTGGGCGCCGGCGCGCTGGCTGGCTACTGCCGTGCAGCAGGCCAGCGGCGGCCAGCTGCTGCTGCGCGAGGCCCAGGGCACGGTGTGGACGGGCTCGGCCCGGCTGGTGCTCACCGGCGGCGCCGGCAGCGACGACCAGGCCGCCCTGCCAGGATTACTCCACTGGCGCTTGCGCCCGGCCTGGGGCGGGGTGCAGGCGCAGCTTGCGGCCGATTGCTGCACCACCACGCCGCTGCGCCTGCGCGCGGCGCCAGGCCTGGGCGCCATCAGCCTGCAGTTGGCCAACGGCCAAAGCCAATGGCCGGCCGCCGTGCTGGCCGGCCTGGGCACGCCCTGGAACACGCTGCAGCCGCAGGGGCGGCTGCAGCTCGTCACCACGGGCCTGAATCTGCACTGGGCGGCCGGGCGCGTGCAACTGAACGGCCGGGCGCAGCTCGATGCGCTGGCCATGTCGTCGCGCCTGTCCACGCTGCGCCCCATGGGCAGCTACCGGTTGCTGCTGCAGGGCGGCGAGGCGCCGACGCTGGAACTGTCCACGCTGGACGGCGCCTTGCTGCTGTCGGGCAACGGCCAATGGGTCGGGCAGCGCCTGCGCTTTACCGGCGAGGCCAGCGCCGCGCCCGAGCGCGAGGCGCAGCTGACCAATCTTCTGAACATCATCGGACGCCGCAGCGGCGCGCGTTCCATCATCACCCTGGGGTGAATCTATGCCTTTCTTCTGCCGACGTCCTCTGCGATTCGCTCTACATTCAATAGCTGCCAGCGCTTTACTGGTATGTGCAAATGGCCAAATTAATGCACAAACTGCGGCCAGGGCAAACCCACCCAGCGTGCGCGCCAGCGAGCCCGTGACGCTGAACTTTGCCAACGCCGACATCGAGGCCGTGGCCCGTACCATGGCCACCATCACCGGGCGCAACGTGGTGGTGGATCCGCGCGTCAAGGGCCAGATCACCCTGGTGACCGAGAACGCCGTGGCGCCGGCCGCCGCCTTCCAGCAGTTCCTGGCGGCGCTGCGCCTGCAGGGCTTCACGGTGGTGGAATCGGGCGGCCTGTACAAGGTGGTGCCCGAGGCCGATGCCAAGCTGCAGACCGGCGCCGTCACCGTCACCCAGGGCGGCAGCGGCCACGCGCCGGCGGGCGGGCAGATGGTGACGCAGATCTTCAAGCTGAACTTCGAGAACGCCAACAACCTGGTGCCGGTGCTGCGCCCCCTGATCAGCCCGAACAACACCATCAACGTGAACCCCGGCAACAATTCGCTGGTGATCACCGACTATGCCGACAACCTGCAGCGCATGGCGCGCATCATCGCGGCGATGGACGTGTCCAACGCCACCGACCTGGAGGTGATACCGCTGCAGCATGCGCTGGCCTCGGAGCTGGCGCCGCTGGTGACGCGGCTGATCGAGGGCCAGGGCGGCGCGGGCGCGGCGCCCGCGGCCACGCCGGGCCAGAGCGATACCTCGTTCAAGACCACGCTGCTGCCCGAGCCGCGCAGCAACGCGCTGGTGGTGCGCGCAGCCAACCCGGCGCGCCTGGCCCTGGTGCGATCGCTGGTGGCAAGGCTCGATCAGCCGGCGGCGCCCGGCAGTTCGGCCGCCAGCGGCAACATCCATGTGGTCTACCTGAAGAATGCCGACGCCGTGAAGCTGGCCGCCACGCTGCGCGCCGCCATCAGCGCCGGCAACCTGGGCACGGGCGGTGACCTGGGCGCCGGCGCCGGCACCGGCGCGGCAGGCGCCACCGGCCTGGGCGGCGGCCTGACGCAGACCAGCGCCAGCGGCGGCATGGCGCAGAGCGGGCTGGCGCGCGGCATCGCCGGCACCAGCGGCGGCGGCCTGGGCGCGGGCACCAGCGGGGGCCTGAACCGCGGCGGCAATAGCAACCAGCCCAGCACGGGCGGCCAGATCCAGGCCGACCCGACGACCAACTCCCTCATCATCACCGCGCCCGAGCCGCAGTACCGCCAGCTGCGCGCCGTGATCGACCAGCTCGACGGCCGGCGCGCCCAGGTGCTGATCGAGAGCCTGATCGTCGAAGTCACCGCCAACAAGGTGGCCGAGTTCGGCATCCAGTGGCAGGGCGTGATGGGCAACTACGGCAACGGCACCGTGGGCGTGCTGGGCACCAACTCCGGCGTGGCGGGCACCAACATCCTGGACTTGGCGCTGGCGGCGGCGAGCGGCAACGTGGCCAGCCTCGCCACGGCCAAGCCGGCGGCCGGCTTGAACTTTGCCGTGGCGCCGCGCATCAACGGCAAGTACTACCTGGGGGCGCTGGCCACCTTCCTGGAGAACACGGGCGACGCCAACGTGCTGTCCACGCCGAACCTGATGACGCTGGACAACGAGGAGGCGCAGATCATCATCGGCAACAACGTGCCCTTCCCCACCGGCTCGTATGCCAACACCGGCGGCAGCGGCGGCGCCGTCAACCCCTTCACCACCGTGGAGCGCAAGGACGTGGGCCTGATGCTGCGCGTGCGCCCCACGATCAACGAGAACGGCACCGTCAAGCTGACGCTGTACCAGGAGGTGTCCAAGGTGGACAGCGCCACGCTCACCAACCCCAACGGCCCCTCGACGAGCAAGCGCTCCATCGAATCCACCGTGCTCGTGGACGACAGCAACGTGATCGTCATCGGCGGCCTGCTGGAAGACAGCTACTCGCTGGGCCAGGACAAGGTGCCGCTAATGGGCG
Source organism: Pseudomonadota bacterium (assembly GCA_018240985.1). Lineage (GTDB taxonomy): Bacteria > Pseudomonadota > Gammaproteobacteria > Burkholderiales > Burkholderiaceae_C > Alicycliphilus. The sequence continues at coordinate 1,445 of JAFEER010000072.1, read as the reverse complement.
ACCTGCCGGTGGTGGGCGGGCTGTTCCGCAACGAGAAGCGCCAGCGCCAGAAGACGAACCTGATGGTCTTCCTGCGCCCCATGGTGATACGCGACAACGCCACCAGCGACGCCCTGGTGACCGACCGCTACGAGGCCATACGCGCGCTGCAGCAAAACACCCAGCCCGCGCCCAGCGCGGTGATGCGCGGCGTCTCCAGCGCGCCCGTGCTGCCGCCGCTGCAGGGCAGCAGCACCACCGGCCTGCCGCAGGCGCCCGCGCCGCTGGCCCCGCTGGCACCCAACCCGCCGCAGCCGGCACGCACCGCGCCGCCTGCCAGCGACCACGAGATCTACGCCCCGAACTGAGCATGCGCCACCCCCTGCCCTACGCCTTCGCGCGCGCCAGCCAGCTGCTGCTGGAAGACGACGGCCAGCAGCTCGTGCTGTGGCACGGCCCTGCGCCCGATGCCGGCGCGCTGTCCGAGGTGCTGCGCAAGCACGCCGTGCAGCAGTTCATGCCGCTCGACGCCGGCCCGCTGGCGCAGCGCATCAGTGCCGCCTACGCGCAAAGCGAATCCAGCGCCGCCACCGTGGTCAGCGAGGTCGAGGAAGAGGCCGACCTGTCGCGCATGATGCAGGAGCTGCCCGCGGTGGAGGACTTGCTGGAATCCGCCGGCGACGCGCCCATCATCCGCATGCTCAACGCCCTGCTCACCCAGGCCGTGCGCGACGGCGCCAGCGACATCCACATCGAGCCCTACGAGCGCCATTCCAGCGTGCGCTTTCGCGTGGACGGCACGCTGCGCGAGGTGGTGCAGCCCAACCGCGCGCTGCACGCGGCGCTGATCAGCCGGCTGAAGATCATGGCGGATCTGGACATCTCCGAAAAGCGCCTGCCGCAGGACGGCCGCATCAGCCTGCGGCTGGGCACGCGCGCCATCGACGTGCGCGTCTCCACCCTGCCCAACGCCCATGGCGAGCGCGCCGTGCTGCGCCTCTTGGACAAGAGTGAGAGCAAGCTGAGCCTGGAATCGGTGGGCATGCAGGGCAATGTGCTGGCGCGCCTGGAAAACCTCATCGCCCAGCCGCACGGCATCATCCTCGTCACCGGCCCCACGGGCTCGGGCAAGACCACCACGCTGTACGCGGCGCTCTCGCGGCTGGACGCCGGGCGCAGCAACATCATGACGGTGGAAGACCCGATCGAATACGAGCTGCCCGGCGTGGGCCAGACCCAGGTCAACAGCAAGATCGACCTGAGCTTCGCCAAGGCCCTGCGCGCCATCCTGCGCCAGGATCCGGACGTGATCATGATCGGCGAGATCCGCGACTTCGAGACCGCGCAGATCGCCATCCAGGCCAGTCTGACCGGCCACCTGGTGCTGGCCACGCTGCACACCAACGACGCCGCCAGCGCCGTCACGCGCCTGACCGACATGGGGGTGGAGCCGTTCTTGCTGTCCT
>JAFEER010000071.1 GCA_018240985.1 Pseudomonadota bacterium | reverse complement strand
TTTTTCTGCATTTATTTCTTGTTTTCAAATCAATAGAGTGCTGGGTTCCATATATCTACAAGGAGCACTCCCCATGTCCCAGCACAGCATTCAAGGCAAGGTCGTCCTCATTGCCGGCGGCGCCAAGAACCTCGGCGGTCTGTTGGCGCGCGATCTGGCGGCGCACGGCGCCAAGGCCATCGCCATTCACTACAACAGCGCCGCGAGCAAGGCCGATGCCGACGCCACCGTGGCCGCGGTGCAGAAGGCTGGCGCCAAGGCCGTGGCCCTGCAGGCCGACCTGACCAGCGCCGCAGCCATGGAGAAGCTGTTTGCCGATGCCGTCGCCGCGGTGGGCCGGCCCGACATTGCCATCAACACCGTGGGCAAGGTGCTCAAGAAGCCCATCGCCGAGATCACCGAGGCCGAGTACGACGAGATGAGCGCGGTCAACGCCAAGACGGCCTTCTTCTTCTTGAAGGAGGCGGGCAGGCATGTCAACGACAACGGCAAGGTGTGCACGCTGGTGACCTCGCTGCTGGGTGCGTTCACGCCGTTTTATGCGTCCTACGCCGGCACCAAGGCGCCGGTGGAGCATTTCACGCGTGCGGCGGCCAAGGAGTTTGGCGCGCGCGGCATCTCGGTGACGGCCGTGGGCCCCGGCCCCATGGATACGCCCTTCTTCTACGGCCAGGAAGCGCCCGACGCCCAGGCCTACCACAAGAGCGCCGCGGCCCTGTCGCCGTTCAGCAAGACGGGCCTGACCGACATCGAGGACGTGGTGCCCTTCATCCGCCACCTGGTCAGCGACGGCTGGTGGGTCACCGGGCAAACCATTCTGATCAACGGCGGCTACACCACGAAATAAGCCGTCCTTGACGGGCAAGCTGTCTCAGACTCCTTCCCCCCCCTTTTTTGGGGAAGGTTGGGATGGGGCTGGAGCGCCGGCATCTTGCCGGCTGGGGGTGGTGTTGCGGGAGACCAAGGTGCCGCATAGAAGGAGAAGTGTGCACTTGGTGGGATGATCGCCACCATGTCTTCTGCTTCAACTTCTTCCATGGATGCGCCAACGCTGCGGCTGGCCTGCGACGCCGTCATCATCGGCGGCGGCCCCGCCGGCCTGATGGCGGCCGAGCGGCTGGCCCAGGCCGGGCATGGCGTGCATGTATTCGACGCCATGCCGTCGGTGGGGCGCAAGTTTCTGCTCGCCGGCAAGGGTGGGCTCAACCTCACGCATTCCGAGCCCTTTGAGGCCTTTGCCGCGCGCTTTGGCGCGCGCCGTGCGCAGATCGAGCCGTTGCTCGCCGCCTTTGGCCCCAACCACCTGCGTGACTGGGCTGCCGGGCTGGGCGTCGATACCTTCGTCGGCACCTCGGGCCGGGTCTTTCCGTCCGAGATGAAGGCCGCGCCGCTCTTGCGCGCCTGGCTGGCGCGCCTGCGGGCCCAGGGCGTGGTGTTTCACATGCGCAGCCGTTGGCTGGGCTGGGGCGAGGGTGGGGCGTTGCGCTTTGCCACGCCGGCGGGCGAGCGCCTGGTGACGGCGCGCGCCACGGTGCTGGCCCTTGGCGGCGCCAGCTGGCCGCAGCTAGGCTCGGACGCCGCCTGGGTGCCGCTGCTGGCGCACCAGGGCGTGGAGATGGTGCCGCTGGCCTCTGCCAACTGCGGTTTTGACGTGCCGCGCGTGGATGCGCCGGTGGGCGAGACGCGGCGCGCCTTCTTTCTGGAGCTGATCGGGCGCGGCCCGGCGCCCGCCGTGGGCTGGACGCCGTTCTTCGCCGCGCGCTATGCCGGCCAGCCCTTCAAGTCGGTGGCGCTGGCCTTTACCGACAGCCAGGGCCGGCAGTTTGCGCGCCGCGGCGAGTTCGTGGCCACGGCCACGGGCGTGGAGGGCAGCCTGATCTACGCCGTCTCCAGCCTGCTGCGGGACGAGATCACCGCGCATGGCCATGCCACGTTCCACCTGGATCTGCTGCCCGACCACACGCCCGAGCGCGTGCTGGCCGAGGTGCGGCACCCGCGCGGCGCGCGCAGCCTCACCAGCCACCTCAAGGGCCGCCTGGGGCTCGACGGCATCAAGGCCGCCATCCTGTACGAGCAGCTGGGCCGGGAGGGCATGGCCGATGCGCTCGCGCTGGCGCAGGCCATCAAGTCGCTGCCCATCACGGTGATCGCGCCGCGGCCGGTGCAGGAGGCCATCAGCACCGCCGGCGGCGTGGCGTTTGCGGCGCTGGACGCGCGCCTGATGCTGCGCGCCCTGCCGGGCGTGTTCTGCGCCGGCGAGATGCTGGACTGGGAGGCGCCCACCGGCGGCTATCTGCTGACGGCCTGCTTTGCCACCGGCAGCGCGGCGGGCGATGGCGCGGTGCGCTGGCTTGGCCGCCGGTAATCAGAACCTGGTGCGGAAATACAGCATGGGCCTGCCGCGCCGGGCGCGCAGCAACAGGCGTGCGTTGCCCTCCAGCTGTAGGCCTATGGCGCCAAACTCCGGCGCCCAGCCGGGCATGCGCGAGCACGACCACTGCACGTCCAGCCGCGTGCCGAAGGCTGGCTGATCCTGTTGCCAGATCATGCCCTGGGCATCGCGCATGGACTGGTGCTGCGGCATGCACGCCCAGGCATGCACGTCCAATGGATTGGCCCGACATGGCGTGCACCGGTGCTGCTTGCCGGGCCGATCTGCAGCAGATAACAGTCAACCGCCCGTTGCGCGCCGCCAGAGTGCCGGCGGTTTGCCCATGAAACGCTTGAATGCGCGCGAGAATGAGGCCTCGGACTCGTAACCGACGTCCTGTGCAATTGCCACCACCGTGGCTGCGGTGTCGCGCAGTAGCGCAGCGCCTGCCTGCATGCGCCAATGGGTAAGGTACTGCATGGGCGTTTGCCCGATCATGTTCACAAAGCGCGCGTGGAACGCCGAGCGCGACAGGCCGACCCGGCGGCCCAGCTCGTCCACAGTCCAGGACTGCGCCGGCGCGGCGTGCATCAGCGCTAGCGCGGGGCCGACGAACCGGTCGCGCAGTCCCGCGAGCCACCCGCTGCTCCCCTCGGGTAGGGTGCCCAGGTATTGCCGCATGGCGTCGATGAACAGCATTTCGCTCAATCGCTCCAAGACCGCGGTGCTGCCTGGCCGCGTGGTCAGTGCTTCGGTGACGGCTTGGCGCATGCATTGCACAGTCCAGTCCTGGGTCGAACTGGAACGCAGGTGCATGACGTGCGGCAGCGACGTGATCAGTGGGTTGAACGGACGCGTGTCGCAGCCGAAGAAACCGCATACCAGTGTGGTATCGCAGGGGCCGCCTGGAGGATCGCCCATGTGAACCTCGCGTGCGTCAAGGTGCAGGATGAAGGGCTGGCGTTGGCCTTTGCGCTCGAAGTAACCCTCAGGGTTTGGCGGAGCCCGCATGCCGGGTGCGCTTGAGATCACGTGCGCGTCGCCCTGCGGGAACAGGATGATGTCGCCCGCCTCCAGGCGCACCGGCCTTTCCCCGACCACCGATCCCCAGCAGGCGCCGGAGATGACGGCGTGGAATTCGATCACGTGATCCGAGCCAGGCATCACGGCAGCCGCGATCTCGCGCGAAGGCGGGGCCTCGGCCGCCCAGTCGCGCGAGCCGCTGACGTGAAAGTACAGCACCCCGCGCAGGCGCACGCTGCGCAGCACTTCGGAAAGCAGGTCCTCATTCATCATGGATGTGCTGTCAGTTCTTTCGGCCTTGCTGCAATTGCCATCGGCAGGGGGGCAGTCGATTGCGGACGCGCGATCAAGCGCACGCGACGCCTGGCAAGCCCGCAAAGCGCGGTTTGCGCGACGATGTCTTTCCGCCTGCAACGGTCAGCCGGCGCGATGCAACATCGACAAGCCGACCGCGCAGTTTGTTTCCTGAACCGGAGCCAACGACCATGACCCCTTCATCATCGCTCACCGAAACCGTGGTACGTAACCATTTGCAGTCCTTCCTGGACCAGAGGGGACTTGCTGCCATCCTCAGTGACTACGCGGACGACGCATGTCTGCTCTGCGAGGACAAGACCTACCGCGGAAAGCACGAAATTGGCGAGTTCTTCGATGGCTTTCTTGCCTCGTTGCCGCCAGGCAGTATCGGCGCGTTCTCGCTGCGCAGCCTGCGTGCCGAGGCCGAGCTGGCGTATATCACCTGGAGCGCGGGCGGCGAATGTCCTTTGGGCACGGACACCTTCGTCGTGCGCGACGGCAAGATCGTTTTGCAGACCTTCGCGATGTACGCCCCGCAAGCGCTGTAGCCGCCGCGAGCTTGCACCCAATCAAGAAGGAAATGCCATGAGCGCGATCTTCTCCTTCCTCTACGGCGTCGCCGCTTATGGCGCGTCCCTGGCGGCCCTGCTCTACACGATCGGCTTCAGCGCCAATTGGCTCGTGCCGATGTC
>JAFEER010000070.1 GCA_018240985.1 Pseudomonadota bacterium | reverse complement strand
TCCCTGCTTCGCTGCAGTTCACCTGTTGGGTGAGTGCGCTACGCGCTCGCCAGCACCGCGCTCGCCGCACCATGCGGCGTTGCTCCTCCTTGCGGGCAGTAGCCCGCAGCGTCGTCACGCCTTGCCTGGCACGCCGATCACGGCACTGGCGAGCGCGTTCAACTACCGAATCTAGGTTGAATAGTTAGCCGCACCAGAGTTTTGAGAATTTTAGGCCTCTAAGCATTTACCAATAAGCGCTGGCAGCTATCAATTTTTAGTAGCTGCTGGCGCGGCCATGCGGCTTGCCTCGGCCATTCGCACCAGCACCAGCAGCGCGCGGTTCACGGGCGTGGCCACGCCCAGGGCCGCGCCGCGCTGCGCCACATAGCCGTTCAGGTGCGCGATCTCGCTGGGGTGGCCGCGTGCCAAGTCCTGCGCGGTGGACGACAGCTGGGCCGGCATGCTTTGCGCAATGCCGCGCACGGCGGCGTGGATGTCGCCGGGGATTTGCACCCCGTCCGCCTGCGCCACGGCCAGGCATTCGGCCACCAGGTCGGCAATCACCTCGGTGGCGCCGTCCTGCTGCACCAGCCAGCCATAGGGCTGCTGCACCATGGCCGAGAGCGCGTTGTAGGCGCAGTTGATGACCAGCTTGGCCCACAGCGCGCCGCGCACGTTGCCGGACATTTCGGCTGGGATGCCGGCTGCGCCTAGTTCACGCGCCAGGCGCTCGGCTACTGCGGAGGGGCCGATGAGCAGATCACCGCGCCCGAAGTGGCGCACATGGCCGGGCCCGGCCATGGCCGTGGCCACATAGACCACGGCGGCGGCCACGGGCTGTGCGGGCCCGAGCACGGCGCGCACCCGCTCGTCGTTGTCCACGCCGTTCTGCAGCGTCAGCACCAGCGCGCCGGGTGCCAGGTGCGGCTGGATCTGCCGTGCGGCGGCTTCGGTGTCGGTGGACTTCACGCACAGCAGCACCACGTCGGCGCCGGCCACGCCGCTCGCCTCGGTGCTGGCGCCAATGGGAATATGCACGTCCTCGGCAGCCGTTTGCAGGCGCAGGCCCTGGCGCTGTACGGCCTGCACATGGGACTGGCGGCCGATCAGCGTCACCGCATGGCCGGCACGCGCGAGCAGCGCGCCAAAGTAGCAGCCCACCGAGCCCGCGCCCATGACGGCGAAGCGCAGCAGGTCGGGGTTGGCGGGGGGATGGGCGGCGGTCGCGGTGTTGGTCATGGCAGCTTGGTCGAAGGTTGCGGCGCAGGCATTGTCCACTGCAGCAGCCGTACCGCAAACGGGCGTAAAAAAGCCCCGCTACCTGCTGGCGGCGGGGCCGTGGCTCAGCGAGGTGCTGAATCGTTTACAGCGAGTCGATGAAGCTGCGCAGCTTGTCGCTGCGGCTCGGGTGCTTGAGCTTGCGCAGCGCCTTGGCCTCGATCTGGCGGATGCGCTCGCGCGTCACGTCGAACTGCTTGCCCACTTCTTCCAGCGTGTGGTCGCTGGTCATCTCGATGCCGAAGCGCATGCGCAGCACCTTGGCCTCGCGCTGGGTCAGGCCGTCCAGGATGTCCTTGACCACGTCGCGCAGGCCGGCCTGCATGGCGGCATCCACCGGCGCGGTGTTGTTGCTGTCCTCGATGAAGTCTCCCAGGTGGCTGTCGTCGTCGTCGCCGATGGGGGTTTCCATCGAGATCGGCTCCTTGGCGATCTTCATGATCTTGCGGATCTTGTCCTCGGGGATCTCCATCTTCTCGGCCAGGATGGAGGCGTCGGGCTCGAAGCCGAATTCCTGCAGGTGCTGGCGCGAGATGCGGTTCATCTTGTTGATGGTCTCGATCATGTGCACCGGGATGCGGATGGTGCGCGCCTGGTCGGCGATCGAGCGCGTGATGGCCTGGCGGATCCACCAGGTGGCGTAGGTCGAGAACTTGTAGCCGCGGCGGTATTCGAACTTGTCAACCGCCTTCATCAGGCCGATGTTGCCCTCCTGGATCAGGTCCAGGAACTGCAGGCCGCGGTTGGTGTACTTCTTGGCGATGGAGATCACCAGGCGCAGGTTGGCCTCGATCATCTCCTTCTTGGCGTCGCGCGAATTGGCCTCGCCCTGGTTCATGCGCTTGTTGATGGCCTTGAGCTCGGGCAGGGGCACCACCACGCGCGCCTGCAAGTCCATCAGGTGCTGCTGCAGCTCCTGGATGGGCGGGATGTTGCGCTGCATCACGGCGCTCCAGGGCTTGGCCGCGGCGACCTGCTTCTCGACCCAGGTGCGATCGAGCAGGTTGGGCGGGAACTCCTTGATGAAGGTTTCCTGCGGCATGCCGCACTTGTCCACGATGATGCGGCGCAGCTCGCGCTCCTTCTTGCGCACATCGTCCACCTGGCCGCGCACCATGTCGCACAGGCGCTCGATGGTCTTGGCCGTGAAGCGGATGGTCATCAGCTTGGCCGAGATCTCGTGCTGCATCTTCATGTACGCGGGAGTGCCGTAGCCTTCCTTGTCGTAGACCTTGTGCATCTTCTCGAACAGCGCGCGCAGCTCGTCAAAGCGCTCCAGCGCCTCGGTCTTGAGCTTTTCCAACAGGCGCGTCATTGCCTTGGAGCCGCCCTTGCCGTCGTCGTCGTCCTCTTCGTCGTATTCGTCGAAGTCTTCCTCGGCCACGTAGTCGTCGGCCTCCTCGGGGTTGGAGAAGCCATCGACCACGGTGTTGATGACGACCTTGCCGCCCCGGATCTCCTCGCCCATGTTGAGGATCTCGGCGATGGTGGCGGGAGAGGCGCTGATAGCCTCCATCATGTCCATCAGGCCGCCCTCGATGCGCTTGGCGATCTCGATCTCGCCCTCGCGCGTGAGCAGCTCCACCGTGCCCATCTCGCGCATGTACATGCGCACCGGGTCGGTGGTGCGGCCGAATTCGCTGTCCACGGTGGACAGCGCGGCCTCGGCTTCTTCCTCGGCCTCTTCCACCGTGGTGGCCGTGGGCGTGACGTTGTTCTGGAACAGCGTCTCGGCGTCGGGCGTGGTTTCGTACACCGCCACACCCATGTCGCTGAGCATGGAGACCACGACTTCCAGCGTTTCGGCATCCACCAGCTTGTCGGGCAGGTGGTCGGAAATTTCGACCTGCGTCAGGTAGCCGCGCGTCTTGCCCAGGGTGATCAGTTTCTTCAGCTGGGCGCGGCGCTTGGCCATGTCCTCTTCGGACAAGACCGTCTCGTCCAGGCCGAATTCCTTCATCAAGGCGCGTTCCTTGGCCTTGCTGATCTTCATGCGCAGGGGCTTGACCTTCTCGACCGGCGCAGCCTCGCTGACCGCAGCTTCCGGCTCGGGTTCGCCCTCGAGGTCGGCCTCGATGTCGGACAGGTCGGCGTCATCGCCCGGGCCTTCTTCCTTGGCCTTGGGCTTGCGCCCGCGCTTGGCGGGTTCCTTGGCGGCCGCTGCCTCGCTGTCCGCAGCCTTGGGCTTGCGGCCGGGCTTCTTCTTGGCTGCTTCGGCTGCGCCTTCAACATCGGCTGCGGCTGCCTTGGCGGCGCGCGCAGGCTTGTTCTTCAACAGTTCGTCGGCGGCTTTTTCCAGCTCGGCAGTGGTCTTGGGGCTTGGCACGGTTTTGACTTTCGTCGCGGCCTTGGGCTCGGCAGCGGCCATCGTTTTGGCGGCTGGCGCGGACGTCTTGGCGGCGGTTTTCACGGTGGTTGCGGCTTCGGTGGCGGCCTTTGCGGACGAGCCAGAGGCAGGCTTGGGCGACTTCGCGGACTTTTGAGCGGTCATGGACAACCTCAGGGTCAAAAACGGACACACAAAGAAAACACAAGCGCCATCGGGCTTGGCGCGCGCAGGCACGGCGAGGGCGGGGGCCTTCGCGGTTCGAGGGGCTGACCCTCAGGGGCAAGATGTCTGGGCGAACATTTGGTGTGCAGTCCTTGCGGTGAGGTGAGGCGGTTGTGCGCTGTTGTCACGGTTGCCAGTGCCCGGAGGTGCTGCTGTCGCTCTTGCCGACAAACCTTAAATTATACCGATTTGTCAGAATTCAAGAGCTGCCCGGGCCGCTGCCTTCCAGGGATCGGCGGCGTTCCTGCAGCTGGCGGTAGCGCTCGAGCGCGCTCGGGTCCTGGGCTGCGGCGGCGATGAGTGCGTTCTGCTCCTGCTTGAGGGCATCGATCAGCATGCGGTTGAGCAGGCCGCGCAGCTCGGCGCGCAGCTCGGCCTCGTCGCCTTCGGTCTGGGCGTGCGAGCCGGTCATCACGCGCTCGGCCAGGGCCTGGCAGTCGTGGCCGGCCAGGGCCTCGCGCAATACCGCCCAGGACTGGGGGCCATGCTCGTGCAGCTGGCCCTCCAGCCACAGGAACAGCGGCCCGTGTGGCGTTGGCTGGTCGCACAGCGCGGCCTGGTCTTCGTGCGAGAGTTCTTCCAGAAACTCCATGTGCGACAGCAGCAGCCGCGCCGCGTGGTCGCTGCGGCCGGCCAGGGGCGTGCGCGGCAGCGGCGGCTGGGCCGGGCGCTGATCGCGCTGACGCCAGCGGCCACCCTTGCCTTTCCACTCCCCGCCCTTGCGCCATTCGCGGGTTGTCGGCGCGGCGCCGCCGTCATGCCACGAGTCGGCCGCGTCATAGCCCCAGGGCGGTTCGTCGCCGAATGTGGGGGTGTCTTGGGAGCTGTTGGCCGGGCCACCGTGGCGCGCGCCCTCCTGCGCCCACAGGCCGGCTAGTTCCGGCCCCGGAAGCTGGCCCAGTTCGCCCAGTTCGGCCAGCAGCTGGCGCTTGAGCGCGCCATCGGGCAGCGCGGCCCACAGCGGGCGGGCGTTGCTCAACATGTGGGCGCGGCCCTCGGCAGTACCCTGGTCACAGCCCTCGCGCGCGGCCTCCAGCAGAAAGCGCGACAGCGGCATGGCCTCGCCCACATGGCGCGCGAAGGCCTCGGGGCCATGGGCGCGGATGAAGCTGTCGGGGTCGTGTTCCGCCGGCAGGAACAGGAACTTCACGCTGCGCGTGTCGCTGGCGTAGGGCAGGGCGCCGTCCAGCGCCTTGCGCGCGGCGCGCCGCCCGGCAGCGTCGCCGTCGAAGCTGAACACCACCTGGTCGGTGAAGCGGAACAGCTTGTGCACATGATCGGGCGTGCAGGCCGTGCCCAGCGTGGCCACGGCGTTGGCAAAGCCCAGCTGGGCCAGCGCCACCACGTCCATATAGCCCTCTGTGACCAGTACATAGCCGGCTTCGCGGATGGCGCTGCGCGCCTCGAACAGGCCGTAGAGCTCGCG
>JAFEER010000006.1 GCA_018240985.1 Pseudomonadota bacterium | reverse complement strand
TTCGTGGTGCAGGGCGCCATGGTGGGCGTGATCGGCACGCTGGCCGGGCTGCTGCTGGGCCTCGCCATCGCCTTCAACATCGACGTCATCGTGCCGGCCATCGAACGCGCCTTGCACACCACCTTCCTGCCGCAGGACATCTACCTGATCAGCCGCATGCCCAGCGACCCGCAAAGCGGCGACATCGTGCCGATTGCCGTCATCTCGCTGATTCTGGCCTTCGTCGCCACCCTGTACCCCAGCTGGCGCGCCAGCCGCGTGAACCCGGCGGAGGCGCTGCGCTATGAATAACGACATCGTGCTGCAGGCTAAAGGCCTGGCCAAACGCTTCACCGAGGGGCGGCTGGATGTGAGCGTGCTCAAGGGCGTGGATTTGGCCGTGCGCGCCGGCGAGACCCTGGCCATCGTCGGCGCCTCGGGCTCGGGCAAGAGCACGCTGCTGCACCTGCTGGGCGGGCTGGATGCGCCGACCGCTGGCGTGGTGACGCTCAAGGGCCAGGCGCTGGGCGCATTGTCGCCCGCGGCGCAGGGGCGGCTGCGCAACGCGCACCTGGGCTTCATCTACCAGTTCCACCACCTGCTGCCCGAATTCAGCGCCCAGGACAACGTGGCCATGCCGCTGCGCATCAGGCGCCTGCCCTATGCCGATTGCCTCGCCCAGGCGGGGCAGATGCTGGCATCCGTGGGCCTGGGCGAGCGCGTGCTGCACCGCCCGGCGGAACTCTCCGGCGGCGAGCGCCAGCGCGTCGCCATCGCCCGCGCCCTGGTCACGCGGCCGGCCTGCGTGCTGGCGGACGAGCCCACGGGCAACCTGGATCGCGCGACGGCGGATGCGGTGTTCCAGCTCATGCTGCAGCTGGCGCGCGAGCAGGGCACGGCGTTTGTGCTGGTGACGCATGACGAGGCGCTGGCGGGGCGCTGCGACCGGGTGCTGCGGCTGACGTCAGGGGTGCTGGGTTGATGCGAAAAAGATAGCTGCAAGCGCCCGTTTAAATTGCGGTACAGCCATATTTTTGCCGCGCTTCAGCCTGCGGCATGGGCAACGCCAAGGCCATTGTTGCCATGGAACGATTGGCGGCATGGGCATTCCAACTCACTTGAACGGCCCTTCAAGTGAGGATCATCATGAACCGACTCAGCGTACATCTGCGCACCGCGCTGCTGCTTGTGGGCCTAGCCCTGTCCTGGGGCGGCGCGATCGCGCAACCTGCCCTGAAAGACCAGATCGTTGGCACTTGGACTTATGTGGCGGTCGACATGATCCACCCCGATGGCACCCGCACCCCCCTGTACGGGCCCAGCCCGCGGGGGCAGGCGAGCTTTGATGGCAATGGCCGCTATGTCCTGATGGTGGCGCGCGCCGGACAGGCCCGATTCGCGTCCACTGATCGCACGAAGGGCACGCCGGAGGAAAACCAGGCCGTGGTACAGGGGTCGATCGCGCACTTCGGCAGATACACGGTGGATGAGGCCAACAAGACCATCACCTTCCACATAGAAACCAGTACCTTCCCGAACTGGAACCGGACTGAGCAAGAGCGACCGTTCACTGTGACGGGGGATGAGTTCACATGGCGGACTCCGGCCTCAACCGGTGGTGGTGTCTCGGAGGTGGTGTTGAAGCGCGCGCAATAGACGCGTCCAGCGGGGTTAATTGGGGTCAGAGTCCAATTAATTTTTTGCTGATGCGCTTGCTGGTCTTGCGTAGGTAGCTCTTGTTTTTGATGTTGCTGGCCGGGACTCGCCCCGGCGGGCGACCTACTTTTCTTGCACGCGCAAGAAAAGTAGGCAAAAGAAGCGCGCCCCACGTCTGCGACGGTGCTTGGGGCAAAGCCCCAATCACCGCAAACCTGCG
>JAFEER010000069.1 GCA_018240985.1 Pseudomonadota bacterium | reverse complement strand
GCCATGGCGCTTGAGCAGCTTGGGCACGGCGAAGACCGGGCCGATGCCCATTTCGTCGGGCTCGCAGCCGGCCACGGCAAAGCCGCGCAACGCCCCGAGCGGCGACAGGCCCAGGCGCTCTGCCACCTTGGCCTCCATCAGCACGCAGGCACTCGACCCGTCGGACAGCTGGGAGGCATTGCCGGCGGTGATGAAGTTGCCCGCGCCCTTGACCGGCTCCAGCTTGGCCAAGCCGGCCAAAGTGGTGCTGGCGCGGTTGCAGTTGTCCATGGTGGCGACCACGTCCTTGTACGTGACCTCGCCGGTGTCCTTGTTCTTTTCCGCCATGCGCGTGGCGCAGGGAATGATTTCGTCCTTGAACAAATCTGCGGCCTGGGCGGCGGCCGTGCGCTGCTGGCTTTGCAGCGAGAAGGCGTCCTGATCCTCACGGCTGATGCCGTAACGCTTGGCCACGATGTCGGCCGTGTCGATCATGGCCATGTACAGCGCGGGCTTGTGCTCGACCAGCCAGGGATCCATGTCGCTGGGCAGGTTGTTGCCGGGGCGCAGGCCCGAGATGGTCTCGACCCCGCCCGCGAGCATGGCGTCCACGCCCTCGGCGACGATGCGGCCGGCGGCCACGGCGATGGACTGCAGGCCCGAGGCGCAGTAGCGCGTGATGGTCGTGCCGGCGATGGACAGCGGCAGCTCGGCGCGCAGCACGGCCTGCCGGCCCAGGTTGCGGCCCTGGAAGCCGTCGGGGTTGCCGCAGCCCAGGATCAGATCCTCGAACATGGCCGGGTCTACGCCCGAGCGCTCGACCGCGGCCTTGACCGAGAAGGCCGCCAGTTGAGCGGCGGGCGTGACGTTGAATTCGCCGCGGTGTGACTTGGTCAGCGGCGTGCGGGCGGTGGAAACGATGACGGCTTCGCGCATGGGAGGCTCCTTGGTTGTCTCTGTTTTCTGAAAATTGATAGCTGCTCGCGCTGTATGGACGAGCGATTGCGGCTGTTTTTCCCCTCCCCCTCTGGGGGAGGGTTGGGGTGGGGGCCGGCAAGGCTGGAACTGCCATGCCGGCAAGATGCCGGCGCTCCCCGGGCGCGCAGGGATCAGCGCTGGTTCAGGCTGGCGAAGTTCTTGCCTTCGGCCACCAGCTTCTTCAGCAAGGCGGCCGGCTGCCAGAACTGCGCATCCTCCTTGGCAAAGGCCTCGATGTCCGCCAGCACCTTGTCCAGGCCCTGCATATCGGCCCATTGCATCGGGCCGCCACGGAAGCGCGGGAAGCCGTAGCCGAACAAGAAGGTCACGTCGATATCGAGCGGGCGCAGGGCGATGCCCTCTTCCAGCACCTTGGCGCCCTCGTTCACCATGGCCGCCATGTAGCGGCGCATGATTTCTTCATGGCTGAAGGCGCGCACCTGGATGCCCTTCTTTTTCCGTTCGGCATCGACGATGGCCAGCACCTCGGGGTCTTGCTGGCCGGTGCGCGCGCCTTCGGGGTACAGGTACCAGCCGCGCCCGGTCTTCTGGCCGAACCAGCCGCGCTCGGCGATGCGGTCGGCAATCTCCACGTAGCGCGCCTTGGGGTCGCGCGTGGCGGCCTTGCGCTTGCGCGTGGCCCAGCCGATGTCGCCGCCGGCCAGGTCGCCGACCTGGAACGGCCCCATGGGGTAGCCGAACTCGCGCACCGCGGCGTCGATCTCGTAGGGGCTGGCACCGTCCTCCATCATATTGTTGGCCGCGTCGCGGTACACCGCCAGGATGCGGTTGCCGATGAAACCGTCGCACACGCCGGCGCGCACCGGCACCTTCTTCATGCGCTTGGCCAGCTCGAAGGCGGTGACCACCACGTCGGGCGCCACCTTGGAGGGCACGACGATCTCCAGCAGCTTCATGATGTTGGCCGGGCTGAAGAAATGCAGGCCGATCACGTCCTGCGGGCGGCGGGTCACGTCAGCGATGGCGTCGATGTCGAGGTACGAGGTATTGGTGGCCAGCACGGCGCCGCTCTTGCACACGCGATCCAGCTCCTTGAACACGGCCTTCTTGACCTCGAGATCCTCGAACACGGCCTCGATCACCAGATCCACGTCGGCAATGTCGTCATAGCTGGTCGCGGGCGTATAGCGCGCCATGGTGGCGGCCTTGGCCTCCGCCGTCATGCGGCCCTTGGCGATCAGGCCGTCGTAGACCTTCTCCACGTTCTTCTGGCCGCGGACGATGGCTTCTGCATCGCGCTCGATCATCACCACGGCGAGGCCGGCATCCAGCGCCGACACGGTGATGCCCGCGCCCATGGTGCCGCCGCCGATGATGGCGATCTTGGCAAAGTGGCGCGGCTTGGCGGCGCGGGCCTCGGGAATCTTGGAAGTCTCGCGCTCGGAGAAGAAGGCATGCACCAGGCCGGCGCGCTGCGGGCTGTTCAGGCATTCCAGGAACAGCGCGCGCTCGCGCTTCACGCCCTCGGCAAACGGCAGCTCGATGGCGGCCTTCACGCAGTCGATGATCTTGGCGGGCGAAAACAGGCCGCGCGTCTTCTTGGCATTGTCCTTGGCCAGCTGCTCCAGCGCCGTCAGGGCGGCGGCCTTGTCGGCCACCTGCAGGTCGCAGCTGCGGCGCACCGGCGCGCCGCTGGCCAGCAGCTCACGCACATAGGCCAGGCCCGCGGCCTCGGGGTCTTCGCCCTCGCCCAGCTTGTCCACCAGACCGGCGGCCAGCGCCGCCTTGGCCGACAGGTGCTTGCCGCTCAGCATCAGCTCGGCCGCGGGCAGCGCGCCCATCAGGCGCGGGCTGCGCTGCGTGCCGCCGGCGCCGGGCAGCAGGCCCAGGTTCACCTCGGGCAGGCCCAGCTTGGCACCACCGGCCGCGTTCTGCAGCGCCAGGCGGTAATGCGTGGCCATGGCCACCTCCATCCCGCCGCCCAGCGCCGGGCCGTGGATGGCGGCAACCACCAGCTTGTTGCTGGCCTCCATGCGGTTCAGCACCTCGGGCAGGAAGGGCGCCAGGGGCGGCTTGCCGAACTCGCGGATGTCGGCGCCGGCGATGAAGGCCTTGCCCTGGCCCACGATCAGCATGGCGCGGATGGCGGCGTCCTGCTCCAGCTGCTCCACCGCCGCCTGCAGGCCGGCGCGCACCGCCTGGCCCAGGGCGTTCACGGGCGGGTTGTTGATGCTGACCACCAGCACGTCGCCATCGCGGCGGGTCTGGACGGGGGAAGGACTGGCTTGCTCACTCATCGTCTTGTCTCCGGTTGAAAGGAATAGCGCCATTCTGCAGAGATAGGGGTTTTTTACAATCCCATGATCCATTGACAAGGCGTCAAGCAAAATTTGACAATCACACCCCATGGATCTGCAGGCGCTCACCCTTTTAGTGGAAATCATCGACAGTGGCAACCTGAGCCAGGCGGCGCGCAAGCTGAAGATGACGCGCGCCAATGTCAGCTACCACCTCACGCAGCTGGAAAAGGCCGTGGGCGTGCAGCTCATCCGGCGCAGCACGCGCCGCATGGAGCCGACCGAGGTGGGCCTGCGCCTGTACGAGCATGGCCGCGCCATCCACAACGAAATCCTGGCCGCACGCGAGACCGTGGCCAGCCTGGGCCAGGGGCTGCTGGGGCGCGTGGGCATCAGCGTGCCCAGCGGCTATGGGCAGATGGTGATGAGCGACTGGCTGATCGAGTTCAAGCGCCTGTACCCCGGCATCGTGCTGGACGTGCTGTTCGAGAACCGCGCCGACCATCTGCGCGACGAGGTGGACATCTCCATCCGCGTGGTTCCCGAGCCGCCGCTGTCGGTGATCGCACGCAGCCTGGGCCCGATGCGCTACGTGGCCTGCGCCTCACGCGCCTATGTGGCCGAGCATGGCCTGCCCAGCACGCTCTACGAGCTGCGCAACAGCCCGGTGATTACCGCCGGCGTGGTCGGGCGCCAGCTGCGCCTGTCGGCCTACCAGGGCGAGGAGCGCCAGGAGGTGCTGCTGGAGCCGACGCTGATCTCCGAGCATTTTCCCTTTCTGCGCCAGGGCATCCTGGCCGGCCTGGGCGTGGGCCTGGTGCCCGACTATGTGGTGCAGGACGAGGTGGCGCGCGGCGAGGTGTTGCTGACGCTGCAGGAATACCGCCTGAGCATCTTCGGCGGCCACATGTACCTGCTCTACCTGCCCAACCGCCACCAGACGCGCGCCGTGCGCACCTGCATCGATTTTCTGCTGGCCAAGGCCGGGCATGGCGCGGCGCTGGCGGCGCCAGACGTCCAGGCTTAACGGGGCCCCCAGTGGCCGCCGCGCTGCCCCCAGCCGCGCGGCCCATGATCCCAGTAGCGCGGGTGCCAGACATAGCCTGGCCGTGGCGGCGCGGCCCAGTAGCCCGGCGTCCAGGCATAGCGCCCGCCGCCCCAGCCCCAGTAGCCGTTGATCCACACATGCACCGGCGAGGGCGCGACGGGGATGACCTCGGTCTGCAGCGGCGGCGGTGCGCTGGGGGCATACACCACCTCTCCGGCAGGATAGGCGGGCGCCACCACACAGCCGGTCAGGGCCATGCCCGCGGCGGCCAGCGCCAGGGCCGGCAGCGTGCGCCGCAGGCCGGTGGAAAAGGTCGATGTGAAGATCACGATGTGCTCCTGGAAAACATACCGCTACAACGAAAAAGCCCCTGCCGCTTGTTGACAGGGGCTTGGTGAAGCCAGGGTAAAGATGGGCCAGACAGCCCGACCCGCTTATTGCGCGTTCTGCAAGGCCGCCACGCGCTCCTCGATCGGCGGGTGCGAGCTGAACAGCTTGCCGATGCCGCCGGCAATGCCCATGGCCTGCAGGCTCTTGGGCATCTCGCCCGGGTGCATGCCGCCCAGGCGGTACAGGGCGTTGATCATGGGCTGCTTGCGGCCCAGCAGCTGGGCCGAGCCGGCGTCGGCGCGGAACTCGCGCTGGCGCGAGAACCAGGCCACGATGATGGCTGCCACAAAGCCCAGCAGGATGTCCAGGATCATGGTGGTGACCATGTAGCCGATGCCGGGGCCGGAGCGGTTCTCGTTGTTCCGGTTCAGGAAGCTGTCCACGGCGTAGCCGATGACGCGCGACAGGAACACCACGAAGGTGTTCATCACACCCTGGATCAGCGCCATGGTCACCATGTCGCCGTTGGCGACGTGGGCGATCTCGTGGCCGATGACGGCCTCGACCTCCTCGCGCGTCATGCCCTGCAGCAGACCCGAGGACACGGCCACCAGGGCCGAGTTCTTGAAGGCGCCGGTGGCGAAGGCATTGGGCTCGCCCTCGTAGATGCCGACCTCGGGCATCTGGATGCCGGCCTTGTCGGCAAAGCCGCGCACGGTCTCGACGATCCAGGCCTCGTCCTGGTTGCGCGGCGCGTTGATGATTTGCACGCCCATGCTCATCTTGGCCATGGGTTTGCTCATCAAGAGCGAAATGATGGCGCCGCCAAAGCCCATGACGAAGGCAAAGCCCAGCAGCGAGCCCAGGTTCAGGCCGTTGGCCGTCAGGTAGCGGTTCACGCCCAGCAGGCTGGCGACCACGCCGAGCACTGCCACCACGGCGATGTTGGTCAGCAAAAAGAGCGCAATACGTTTCATCGAGAGTGTTCTCCGGTGAATTTCAAGGATCTGGCCCAGGGCAGACCGCCTTGGGCAGGAAAAAAGATGGGGATGGCACGCCGCGCTTCAAGCGCTTGCCTGCGCTACGGACGGCAGGCGCGCACCACGAAAGACGAGAGAGTCATCATAAAAGGAAAAGTTCTCGTTTTCCGGCCACCAGCCGGGCACGCCCAGCACCGGCAGCGGATGGAAGGGCTTGGTCGAGAGCCACTCGGGCGCCATGTCGTTGCCCAACCAATGATCCACATTGACTATCGTTTCAGTAGCTGTTTGCGCATGATACACATGGGCTGTGATCGATTTTCTTGGTGAAACCAGTTTTTCCAGCAAGGCATGGCCCAGGATCAAGAGCCGCGCCTCGCGCCACAGCGGGCGCAGCTCCACGCACAGGCGGCGCCACTGCCGTCCTGCCAGCGCCTGCTTCAGCGCGCGCGGCGCCAGCAGCAAGGCGCCGTTTTCATCGAACAGCGTCAGCGCATCGCGCAGCGCCCCGCGCCGCGCGCCCACGCCGTCCCGTGAAATCGCCTGCCCTTGCAGCCGGTTGAAGCGCCGCTTCGTGGCGGGGTAATGCAGCCAGATGAGGCCGTTGAAGAAGTCGTGCAGGTTGTCGCGCGTGGGCACCCTGCTTTGCGTGAAGATAAATTCTTCATACGCCACGCCCGCCGGCAAGTCCACCTGCGACACAAAGCGCACGCCAGGCGAAGGCGCCAGGCCTTCATCGACCAGCGCATTGAGCGCCTGCGCCACCGTGGCGCCGGCCTGCACGCGCTGCGCCGCCAGGCACCCGAGGGGTGCTATGTGCGCGAGCCAGGGGCGCTGCCAATCGATGGCGGCAAAGCTCATGCCGTGCTGGCGGTCACTGCCACCGCAGAAGGCGATGCACCGGCAGGCTGGCCTGTGTATTGTTCCTTGGCACGCACCGCCACCTGCGGCGTTCCCACATCACGCAGATCAAACGCCGCTGCAGCCTCCAGGAGCTTGGTCAAGGTAGGATAGCCGTGCACACGGGTATCGAACTGGGCCTTGGCGCCCAGCCGCGTGCGCACAGAGCTGACGGCAGCCCAGCCGCCGTCATCTTGCACAGCCAGTACCGCCTTGCGCAGCAAGGCCAGCAGCGGCGTATTGCCGCGCACGGCAGCCGCCTTGTCACGCGCCGGATCGGTTTTTGTCGCCTCTGCTGGAAGGCTTGCAACAGGCGACACCGCGGCTACCTGCGCGGTCAAGCCGGTGGTGTAGGCGATGCGGTTCGGCGCCAGTTCCGGATACAGGCGGAAGGCCGGCGCATGCTGCCTGAACCAGGTCACCGTCTTGCTGTTTTGCCCCAACACGCCGGCCTGGCGCAGGGCGCTGACCACCTGATTGAGCTGCTGTGGCTGCCCACCAAGCAACGCCGGAAAGGCCTGCAGCACCCGCTGCACCACATCGGCTGGCAGCGGGGTGCTCTCTGAGGCCTGCAATACTGCGGCCGCTGACACCGCAGCCGGCACCGAATCCTTGGCCGGCGTTGCCGTGTCCGACGGCGGCTCCACCACCTCGAGCACCGCCACATCATCATAAAAGCTCTCGGGGTTGGCAAAAATCCGATCCGCCAGACTGAAGCACCACACCAGGCAGCCCTTCTCCCTCAGCCAGGTGGCCAGGGGGACGAAGTCTGCGTCGCCGGAGCAAATGGCGACCGCATCAAGCTTGTTCGTACATGCCGCCTCGACGGCATCGATGACCAGGGCGCTGTCGGTCGTGACCTTGTTGACCACCATGTTCGCTACGGGCCGCACGCCATGGCGCGACAGCACGGGCTCTATAAGCTTCAGGCTTTCGGCTCGGCCGTAGGCGCGCTTGTACAGGACACGCTCCGCCCGCTGGCGCAAGTCGGCCAGAACATGATCCAGGGCGGTCGGCTCATTCAGGTTGTCGGCATCGATGAAGACCGCCAGCGTCTTGACTGTCACCGGCGCTCCGCTCATGGCGCCGATGCCGCTGGATCGTCTTGCGCCTGACCGAACAAGTCATGCACCAGGTCGAGTTTTCGCATCACTTCGGCTCTGGCCGGGGCGGACAGCTCGGCCAAGGAGATCAGCCGATGCAACTCGCCCTTGGTCAGCAGCATGGCGCCCCCCAGACGTCTCGCCAGCTGGCGAAAGAAATTTTCTGCGAGGGCGCTGAGTTTGCACCTCTCGGTCTTGGCCTCCCAGAGCAGACGGGCCGGTTCCTTGGGGAGTTGTTTCCAGGCTGCGTAATCCTCGGCACTGCCATCAAACGCAAACTCGGTCACCACCTCCTCCAAGGTGGTGTCAATGATGTTTTGCGCATCCTGGGTAAACAGGTCATCGGGCGGAAAACGTCCGCGAGCATAGCGTTGCAATAAATCTGGCGTGATGAAGTAGTTCTCGGTCTCATAGCGTCGCCAATAGCGGATTTTCAACACCCCCTCGTCCCTGTCCTGCCGGCCATGACCGTCGTTGTCAAGAACGGCCAGGCCGCGCAGACCGGGCAGCAGGCTCTTCAGACCCTTGAAGTGATCCCGGGGTGTAACGCCGAACCCACCTTCCACACGCTCCAGCTCCGCATCCGCGTCCTGCTGCGGATAATTATTCTGCACATAGAAGGTGTTGATCCTCTCGTCCCATACCCTGGCCACCGGATGCTGCAAGCGCTCTGCAAGCGCCCGCAGCATGTCTACATCCGTCCCGCCTTCGACATAGAGCACATAGCCACGCTCACGCGCCTTCACATAGTGCTCGGCCCCGAAATGCTTCAGGGCATTGCGGATATCCAATTTCCCGGCCAGGTTGTCGGCGCGCCCATCCAGCAGCAGGGTGAGGTTGTTGTCGAGTGCCTCGTCCAGAATGACTTCGGAATGCGTCACGAGCACTACCTGCGAACCATTTTCACTGGCGATATCGCGCAACAGCACGTAGACCTGCTTCTGACGCAGGATTTCCAGGTGTGCATCGGGCTCATCGACCAGCAGCACGCTGCGCTTGTGTGAATACAGGTAGGCAAACACCAGCAGCATCTGCAACATGCCACGCCCGGCTGAAGAGATATCCAATGCCTCCTTCACGCCCGGCTGACGGTACGCAAGCATGATGCTGCCACGCGAAGTCTCTTCCGGCTCACCCAGCTCGACATTGAAGAGCCGCTGCATCAACTGGACGATGCGCAGCCAGTCGTCCTGCGAAGAGCGCGCCACGACCAGGCACAGGTTGCGCAATACATCGGCGGTGCGCCCCTGCCCCAACAGCACATCCACACGACCGGGCTGCAAAACGGGCTCTTCGGTGTCCAGCCCCGACATGGGGTAGAGCAGCTCGACACGCAGGCTGGCCGCATGCGCCAGCAGATCCAGGCGCGCCATGGAGGTCTCGTCAGGCGTGCAATAAACCAGTTCATCGCCCTGATTGCGAAAGCCCATGGTCAGCGGATGCACCTTCCCCTGGAATTCAACCCCCACCGTGATGCGCAAGGCGATGTCTTTGCTGCCTTTGCGCACCTGGGCGTTATTCCAGAAAAACCGCGTGCGCTGCACCGGTACCGCCACGATGTTGAGCCGGTTCATCGACGTTGCCTTGCGCTCGATGGCGGTGGAGTCGCGCCGCGCGTCGTACCAGGTCTGGACTGCCTGCGCCCACAAGGCAAGCGCCTGGATGGCGCTGGTCTTACCGCAGTTGTTGGGCCCGATCAGCACCGCGGGGTGATCCAGTTCAATGCGTTGACGCGCACCAAAGCGCTTGAAATTTTCAATCTCCAAGTAATGCAACAGGCGCATGAAGGAATCCTCCCGGAGAGACAGCCAGGCTCAAGCAGTCGTTTTGTCCAGCGGCTGCAGCCGCCACGGCAGCGCCTCGCCCGCGCGCAGGGGCTTCAGGTCGGCCTCGCCAAAGGGGAAGCTGTCGGGCGGCGTCCAGCTCTCGCGGCGCAGGGTGATCGTGCCCTGGTTGCGTGGCAGGCCGTAGAAGGCCGGGCCATGGAAGCTGGCAAAGCCCTCCAGCTGGTCGAGCGCGCCGGCATTGTCGAAGGCCTCCGCGTACATCTCGATGGCGGCGTGCGCCGTGTAGCAGCCGGCGCAGCCCGTGGCGTGCTCCTTGAGGTGTGCGGGATGCGGCGCGCTGTCGGTTCCGAGGAAGAACTTAGTGCTGCCGCTGGTGGCGACCTGCACCAGGGCCTGGCGGTGCAGCTCGCGCTTGAGCACGGGCAGGCAGTAGTAGTGCGGGCGGATGCCACCGGTGAAGATGGCGTTGCGGTTGTACAGCAGGTGGTGCGCGGTGATAGTGGCGGCGATGTGCGCGTCGCTGTCCGTCACGTACTGCGCGGCCTCTTTCGTCGTGATGTGCTCGAACACGATCTTGAGCTCGGGGAAGTCGCGGCGCAGCGGGATCAGCTGCTGGTCGATGAAAACCGCCTCGCGGTCGAACAGGTCGATGTCGGGGCTGGTCACCTCGCCATGCACCAACAGCAGCAGGCCGGCCCTCTGCATGACCTCCAGCGTCTTGTAGGTCTTGCGGATGTCGGTCACACCGGCATCGCTGTTGGTGGTGGCGCCCGCTGGGTAGAGCTTGAGCGCGACCACGCCGGCGTCCTTGGCCCGGGCGATCTCGTCGGGCGCCAGGTTGTCCGTCAGGTACAGCGTCATCAAGGGCTCGAAGACCGTGCCCTCGGGCACCGCGGCCAGGATGCGCTGCTTGTAGTCCAGCGCCTGCTGCGCCGTGGTCACCGGCGGGCGCAGATTGGGCATGATGATGGCGCGGCCGAACTGCGCCGCCGTGTGCGGCACGACGGTCAGCAGGGGCTCCCCGTCGCGCACATGCAGGTGCCAGTCGTCGGGGCGGGTGATGGTGAGGGTGTCGGTGGTGGCGGTCATGGGTGTCATTGTCCCATTCATGCCCAGCGGGTCTTACGCCAGCCCAGCCGGTGACCTTGCGCACACAGTCAAGAAACCGGCTGATCCCCTTTCGCAGCCAATTCTCTGTACCCAGCAAGCACGTCTCTTTCCAGATGAACGTACCGGCAATACTCATCGATCAACTCGGGGAACCAAAGTAACGGCGAGTTTCTTGCGGCCCAGTCTGGATACACGCGAACAACCTTACGCTTGCGAAGCCCGAAGCCCGGGTTGTTTCGCACCAATATTGCGCGGGCCGGATGTTTTTGATCGTTCAACACTGACTCCAGCCAACCACCTGCGATATGGAAAGGGGCTATGGGAGCTTGGCCTGCATGAGCGATGACTGTCGCTCTTTGCTGCATCGTCTTACGTGCGCGATCCTCCCATTCGTCATCGGAGAGCCCTGAATCTGGCGAATACGCATCCACCAAAGGCTGCGCATAGCGCCGAATGTCCCAGACCGCGTAGTCCAGATAGAGAATCGAAAGCTGCAACGTGTCCCAGCTCATCTGGCCATATCTATAGGGTGCACACTCATCCAAGTCGCTCAAGAACGACTTCGTTGTCTTGGAAAAATCCGGTTTCAACAACAGGCTTTGCTCCAAATACGCCACCAACGGCGTTAGCTTGTGCCCAATAACACTGGGTTTCTGTAAACCGCTCAAGGCACTAATGCACTTGAGATACTTCTCCAAAGCCTGTGACGCAGACCAGAAATACGACGGGTAGAGGCGTGCCCACCAAGCCGCCCGAGCAGCGACATAGTCCTGGTCTGCCATGTCCCGCAACGTCCACAAGAAAAGCTTGAGCATGTCTCTCGAATGGCGGGGTGGTTTCCAACCCCTCATTTCACGATCCCCAGAAACACCGCCAGACAGCGCTCCACTTCCACCAGCGCATCGGCATCGATACGGCCAAAAGCCGGCCCCAGCTTATCGCGCTGCACGGTCATGGTCTTGTCCACCATGACCTGTGAGGGTTTCTGCAAGCCGTTGTCGGCGCTGGGCTGCAGCGTGACGCGCAGCAGCGGGGCGGTAACGAGGGTGCCGGTGATGGGCAGCACGGTGACGCTGGCATGGGCGCCAAACAGGTCGGTCTGGATCACCAGGGCCGGCCGGGGTTTACCAAAGTCACCCTGCAGCGCGATGGTCACCAGCTCGCCGCGCATCACTCAGTCCAACCAGTCAGGTCGGCCAGGGCTGCATCCATGAAGTGCGGTAGCTCCATATCGCCCCGGTCAGCCTGCGCCGCCAGCAGGCTTTGGCGCTGGCATTCCTGCGCGAAGTCCGGGCGGCGGGTGTCGGGCACCCAGAGCTGCACCGGACGCAGCCCCGCCTGGCGCAGGGCATCGCGGTGCTTCTGCACGCGTGCATTGACTTGTGAGGTGGGCATGATGTGATCCTTTGCGTTACATGCAACATGGTAGATGCATTGCATGTAACACGCAAGCGCGATGATCCGTCGATTCCGTTGACTATCGAGTTGGCAACAAAGGATGGATCGTCATCCAGGCGTAGGCCGGGATCCAGTGCGCTGGCACGACAAGCAAGCCATGGATTCCGGCCTTCGCCGGAATGACGGGGGAGTTGGCAACCGTCGATTACCGTGATGAAGGCGCCGACTCCAGATCCGCATCGCAACCCGCGCCCGCCGCAATCCAGCGCCGCACCAGTGCCTGCCAGACGCGGCCGCGCCAGCGGCGCCACCCATGTGGGTGCTTTGCGGTCTCGGCTGCGTCCTGCACCACGCCGCACAGGTAGCGCTGCTGCGCGTCGCTCCAGCGCAGCGCGGCGCAGGGGCCGCTGCGCCGGCCTGATACCCAAATGCCCACGGGGCAAGGCTCGGCCAGGCAGCACAGGCCGCAGCCGTTGCAGGGCTGGCCCAGCACCGGTTTGGGCGGTGCGTGCGGCTGCCACAGCACGGGTCGCCAGCCGGCGGGCTGGGGCCCAGGCATCTACACCGGCCCGTGGTTGATGGCCGTGAGTGCTGCGTTGACGGCGTAGATGCGGCCGCGGATGTTGCGCACGCCCGACTGGGTGAGGCGCTGGGCATGCATGTCCAGGTAGCGCTGGGCGTTCTCGCGGGTGTCGAACAGATAGACGCCGCCGGCCTCGCGGGCCTCGGCGTCTTCGGTCCAGATCTTCCAGCGCATGCCGGCTTCCTGGTTGATGCTGCGCGCCAGGCCTTCGAAGGCCTGGGCCATGTCGGCGCCAAAGGGGCCGTCCATGGAGAAATCGACTTGCAGGATATAGGCCATGTTCACTCCTTGTGTGCGTGCCTGTGTGCGGGCGGTGATGTGCTCGAAGACGAGCTTGAGGTCGGGGAAGCTGCGGCGCAGCGGGATCAATGGTCGGTCGATGAACGCCGCCTCGCGGTCGAACAGGCCGATGTCGTGGCGGGTCGCCATGCACCAGCCCAGGCCGCAAGATGTGCAAAGGGCCTGGGGATTGCCCAGGCCCTTTCTTGCCAGCGACTCTGGTCGGGACTTATTTTGTCACGCGCGTGATCTTGGAGCCGCCCAGGGCGACACCGGCCTCGAGGCCTGCATTGGTCAACACGTAGCTGGAGACCGGGGCATCGAAGGAGGTCGAGTCGACGCTGCCATTGGCGCCGATCTTGCCGGCAGCCACGGTGGCATCGGCACCGACGGCCCAGCCATCGCTCTTGAGGAACTTGTCCAGTGCCTCTTGCGTGTTGAAGACGTAGATCACCGCCTTGGACTGGCCGCCCGCCTGCCAACCGATGGAGGCCGCGGTGGTCGTGTATTCGCCACGCACACGGTTACCGATGAGCAATTCACCGCGGCCATGTTCTACACCGACCACAAAGCTACCGCCAATGACCGAGGGAAACACCAGCACGCCCCTGGCACGCTGCACCATTTCCTTGGAACCCGGAGCCGTCTCGTACAGGCGCTGCAGCGTTGAGCTCACGCGGGTGCCCAGCGTGGTGCTATTGGAGTTCTGCGCCGACGTTGTGTCGGGCTTGGTCGTGGTGCAGGCGACCATGGAAACGCTGCCCACTACCACGGCAGCGGCGATGACCACGGAACGCAGGGAAACTGTGCGCATACAAAGTCCTTTCTTGGGGTGACATGCTTCACGGCTGTCTACTCTACTCCACTCGCACGCCACCGATACGCGACGCGGGGGCACTGGACGGATCGAAAGTCACCCAGGAGACGCAGCCCGTGCCAATACCCCTGCTGGCGCTCGAAACAGTACGCGAGCGTATCCTGCCCGGGTGTCGATCTCACAGGATCACGCCATGGACAAGACCATTCCCCCCACCCATGTCCGCATCAAGCGCGCCTACGAGCCGCCCGCAGCCGAGGACGGCGCGCGCATCCTGATCGACCGGCTGTGGCCGCGCGGCGTGAAGAAGGAGGCGCTGCAGCTCACCGAATGGGCCAAGGCGCTGGCGCCGAGCACCGAACTGCGCCAATGGTTCAACCATGACCCGGCGCTGTGGGACGAGTTCCGCCGCCGCTACGCCGCCGAGCTGCGCCAGCAGCCCGAGGCCTGGGCAGCACTACGCAAACATGCAAGCCATGGCGTGCTGACGCTGGTGTATTCGGCGCATGACGAGGCCGTGAACAACGCCGTCGCCATGCGCGAATTTCTGCTGCGCGCGGGCGGGCTGGACGCCAGCGAATAAGCGAGCACATGGAATCTTGCCATGTCGCAACGCCTGGGGTACCTGCTGCCGGCCTGGCGCGAGGCACCGTTCTACAGCCCACGCGAGCGCGTCGCCCCCGGCCTGGGCCGAGGCCGTGACGCGGCTGAAGAACCCAAAGGAGGTACGACCATGGAGCATTCCATCTACCCGACCAGCAGCGTTGACATTGCGCGCAAGCGGCGCGAGCTGGCACCCAAGCAGCTGGATGGATGCCGGCAAGATGCCGGCGCTCCAGCTTACGCGCGCGCCAGCACCGGTGCCAGCGCCCGGCCCGTGTGCGTGCCCAGGCGCACCAGCGCCTCGGGCGTGCCGGCAGCGACGATGCTGCCGCCATCCTTGCCGCCCTCGGGCCCCAGGTCGATGATCCAGTCGGCCTCGGCGATCACGTCCAGGTCATGCTCGATGACGAGCACGCTGTGGCCGCCATCGACCAGGCGGTGCAACACCTTGATGAGCTTGTGCACGTCGGCCATGTGCAGGCCCACGGTGGGCTCGTCCAGCACGTACAGGGTGTGCGGCGCCTTCTGGCCGCGCCGGCCCACGTCGTCGCGCACCTTGGTCAGTTCGGTCACCAGCTTGATGCGCTGCGCCTCGCCGCCCGAGAGCGTGGGCGAGGGCTGGCCCAGCGTGAGGTATCCCAGGCCCACGTCCTTCAAGAGCTGCAGCGGATGCGCGATGTTGGGCATGCTGGCGAAGAAGTCCACGGCCTCGTCCACCTCCATCTGCAGCACGTCGCCGATGTTCTTGCCGCGCCAGGTGACGGCCAGGGTCGCGGGGTTGAAGCGCGCGCCGTGGCAGACCTCGCAGGCCACCTTGACGTCGGGCAGAAAGCTCATGGCGATGGTGCGCAGGCCCTGGCCCTCGCAGCCGGGGCAGCGGCCTTCGCCGGTGTTGAAGGAAAAGCGCCCGGGGGCGTAGCCGCGCGCCTTGGCCTCCAGGGTTTCGGCGAACAGCTTGCGGATGGTGTCCCAGAAGCCGATGTAGGTGGCAGGGCAGCTGCGCGGGGTCTTGCCGATGGGCGTTTGATCCACCTCCAGCACGCGATCCACGGACTCGAAGCCCTGCAGCCCCGTGCAGCCCACCAGCGCCGGCGCCTTGCCCGCATCCATGGCGTCGCGCCCGGCCTTGGTGGCGCGCTGCTGCACCCAGGCCTGCACGTTGGCCAGCAGCACGTCGCGCGCCAGCGTGGACTTGCCCGAGCCGCTGACGCCGGTGACCGCCACCAGGCGCTGCAGCGGCACGCGCGCCGTGACGTTCTGCAGGTTGTGCAGCTGGGCGCCGTGCACGGTAAGCCAGTGCAGGGCGGGTGCGGATACCCCCTCACCCCTGCCCTCTTCCCCTGCGGGGGGAGAGGGGGTAACTGCCGCGGCGGTATTTACTCCCTCCCCCTCTGGGGGAGGGTTGGGGTGGGGGCTAGCGCCCGCTGAATTGATAGCTGCTTGCGCTTTATCCACAAGCGTTTGCGGCCTATTTTGTTCAGATGGCATATCCAGGCCGGGCTGGCCCCCTCCCCTGCCCTCCCCCAGAGGGGGAGGGAGCAAGACCGGCCTGCGCGCCTGCAAAGGATGGCGCATGGCATGCAGCAGATAGCGGCCGGTTTGCGAATCTGCCGTCGCCTCCAAATCCGCCACCCCGCCCTGCGCCACCAGGCGCCCGCCGCGCTTGCCGGCGCTGGGGCCGATGTCGATGATGTGGTCGGCCCGGCGGATGGTGTCCTCGTCATGCTCCACGACGACCAGTGTGTTGCCCTTGTCGCTCAGGCTTTGCAGGGCCTTCAAGAGGATCTGGTTGTCGCGGGCGTGCAGGCCTATGGTGGGCTCGTCCAGCACATAGCACACGCCCTGCAGGTTGCTGCCCAGCTGCGCCGCCAGGCGTATGCGCTGGGCCTCGCCGCCCGACAGCGTGGGCGCGCCGCGATCCAGCGTGAGGTAGGACAGGCCGACCTCCTCCAGAAATTCCAGCCGGCTCCTGATCTCGGGAATCAGGTCGCGTGCGATCTCCGCCTCGCGGCCCGACAGCTCCAGGCCTTCTATCCACTGCCGCACCTCGCTCACCGCCAGGTGCGCCACCTCGGTGATCGGCGTGTCCGCGAACAGCACGGCGCGCGCGACCGGGTTCAGGCGCGTGCCGCCGCAGCTGGCGCAGGCCGTGTCCGCCAGGTCTTCCACCTCGGGTTCGGCAAAGGTCTGTTCGCGGCCGCGGTCGTCCGACTGCACCGAGTCGTCAAAGGCCTTGCGCTGCTCTTTCGTCAGGCGCACGCCCGTGCCCACGCAGTCCGGGCACCAGCCATGCTTGCTGTTGTACGAGAACAAACGCGGATCCAGTTCGGCATAGCTGGTGGCG